>NZ_CP020569.1:704000-1056000 GCF_002082195.1 Streptomyces gilvosporeus
CGTCGGCCTGGTGAACACGGCCTTGATCTTCACCGCGGTGTTCGTGGTGGTCCTGGTCGTCCAGCTGCGGCTGAAGCGGTACGTTCCGTTCCCCTACTGGCTGACCGTGGTCGTCGTCAGCGTCACGGGCACCTTGTACACCGACATCCTGACCGACCAGCTGAACGTGCCGCTGTGGATCAGTTCCGCGGTCTTCTCGGTGCTGCTCGCGGTGGTCTTCGGCGTGTGGTGGGCGCGTGAGCGCACGCTGTCGATCCACTCGGTCACCACGCTCTCGCGGGAGTCGTTCTACTGGCTGACCGTCCTGGTCACCTTCGCGCTCGGCACCGCGACCGGCGACTGGACTCTGGAGCTGACCGGCTGGAGCCCGGGCGTCTCCGTGTTGCTGCCGCTCGGCCTCATCGCGGCGATCACGGCGCTGTGGCGGTACGGCGCCAACCCGGTGCTGTCCTTCTGGCTCGCCTACATCCTGACCCGCCCGCTGGGCGCGAACATCGGCGACTGGCTCGCCTCCCCCAAGGTCGCCCAGAGCCCGGGCGACCCGACCGGTCTCGATCTGGGCACGTTCACCACCAGCCTGATCTTCCTCGGCCTGATCCTGGCGACGGTGGTCTACCTGACGGTGACGCGCTCGGATGTGACCGAGACCCACGAGGCGACCCACGCCGCACCGGCCACCAGCAACCCGCGCAGGGAGCACACCGCGCTTGCCGGCTTCGGACTGCTCGCCGTCGCCACCGCGGGCCTGCTGGTCTGGGCCCACGGTCAGCCGCACGTCGGCCCGGCCCCGGAGGAGGACAACACCTCCGCCGTCCAGATGGCTCCCGGCCAGGCGGTGAAGAAGTTCCCGCCCGCCAAGGTCGCCGCGCTGAAGAACCTCGCCTCCACCTCGCTCAAGGACGCACGCGCGGGGAACGCGAAGGGAGCGCACGCGGCCGCCCAGTCGCTGCGTGACCTGTGGGACGCCGACCAGGCCTCGCTGCAGCCGCTGGACCAGACCGGCTGGACCTCCATCGACGCCCAGATGGACAAGATGCTCAAGACGTTCGGCATCGATCACTCGAACCCGCCGATGTCGCCTGCGCAGCAGGAGAAGGAACTGAACGCACTCCTGACGGACATGGGCTGACAGACCGCACAGCGCCCGTCCGGCCCACCCGGGGTGCGGGACCTGAACGGCTCCCTCGCCTGCGACGTAAGCGACGAGGGAGCCGCGGAGGGCGAGCCGGCGCAGCTGTGCGACCGCGGACACACCGGCGGCGGCCATGGGACGGGCGTCGGCCGTGGGCAGCGTCCTCACATTGCCGGCACCCGGGAGCAATCCGGGTGCCGGCCGTTTCGTTCATCTCCCCTTGCTGACCGGGGAGTTGGACGGCGCAAATGGCCGCCCGGGCGACAAACAAATAGTGGAGCTGTGGTGCATGAGGCCGGTTCGTTGCCGCTCAGGCCGTTCAATGCCCCACGCAACCCGGGTTCGGGTTGTCATCTCGGGCGCGTTCCTCGGCGTCTTCCTCCAAAGCGGCCATGCGGGCCTTGTATTCGGCCTGCGGGATCCGTCCGGTGGTGGCGAGACGTTCCAGTTCAACGGCCTGGACGTCATGGGCGATCTTGCGGCTCTCTGCCATTTGCTCTCTGCTGTACTCGACAGACTTGGCGCGCCGCCTGGAGCGATCTCGCTGTAACTGCTCGGCAATCATCCGTGCGGTCTGTTCCAAGTAATCGTCGTGCTGTCCTGACCACATCTCTCCACCTCGTATTCCATCGAAAACGCTGGAGCAGCGCCGCCACTCGAGGATCAGTCGGCGAGCCGACAACGGGCATCGGCGTGGGAGTCTGTGCTTCCGCAACACCCGTTGTGGTCGACAACAGAACCGCCCCACACTCGCCTCGCTAGTCTGCACGGCATGAGCAACTCCCCTACGGGCTCCGACGATGCTGCCGTCGCGATAGCCGGGGCGCGGGCCGGCGCGGACGTGATCCGCAACATGTACGGCCGACGACTCAACCGCATCGACAAGGGGGCCGGGGACTTTGCCACCGCCGCCGATGTGGCGGCCGAGAAGGCGATCCTCGACGTCATCCGTGCCGCACGGCCCGATGACGCGGTGCTCGGCGAGGAAGGTGGGCAGCAGGGCGCCGCCGACGCTGTGCGCCAGTGGCTGGTGGACCCCCTGTGCGGCACGCTCAACTACGCCGTCGGCAACATGGCGGTGGCCGTCAACGTGGCGCTGCGCAATGGGGCAGCGGCGGTGGCCGACCCGTTCAGCCGCGAGGTGTTCTTCACCGACGGGGAGACCGCCTGGGTGCGGCATGACGGGACCGACGAGGCACTACTGACGCCCACGCCCGCCACCCGCCTGGTGGACGTCAACCTGGATCCGCCGTTCCCCAGTGCGCCCGGATTCCGGGCCGTGGATCTGCTGGCCCACCCTGAGTTCGTCGCACGTTTCCGGCCGCGCGTCGTCTCCACGACGCTGGCGCTGGCCTGGGTCGCTGCCGGCAAGCGCGCCGCGTATGTCACCGATGGCGGCGACCTCTCCAGGAGCGTGCACTTCGCGGCGGGCATCGCTTTGTGCCGGGCTGCCGGCTGCGTCGTCACCGGGATCGACGGCACCCCTGTCGGTGAGGCACGTCGTGGGCTTGTCGTCGCCGCCGACGACGAGACCCACGGGCTGCTGATGTCGATGGTGCGCAGCCGAAGCCGCGCGGCGGCGGTTGGCGGTCGTTTCCGGCGCAACGGCCGACTGTGAGCCGCGGGGCCGGACGCCTCATACCGGACGCCTCATAGATGGACGGACAGGTGGCGGGGCCCGCGGAGCATCGCGTTCTGCCGGTAGGGGGGCGGGTCCTCGACCAGGCGGGCCGTATCGAGGTAGGGGATCAACGCACCGAGCGCGGACTGGGCTTCGACGCGGGCGAGGGGGCCGCCGAAGCACAGGTGGATGCCGCCGCCGAAGCCGAGGTGCTCGTTGTCCGGACGGGTGGGATCGAAGCGATCGGGCTCGTGGAACCGCATCGGGTCACGGTTGCCCGAGGCCAGCACCAGTACGACGGATGTGCCTCGGGGAATCGTGGTGCCGGTGACGTCGATGTCGGCGTGGGGGATGCGCTCCCGTATGTGGACCGGAGGTTCATAGCGCAGCAGTTCCTCCACCACGCGCGGCAGCAGGTCGGGCTCACGACGCAGATGGTCCAGCTGCTCAGGGTGGCGCAGCAGGGTGAGCACCCCGTTGGTGATCAGGTTGACCGTGGTCTCGTGCCCCGCGATGAAGAGCAGAATCGCGGTTTGCGCGAGTTCCTCCTGGGTGAGCCGCAGGGCGGGATCCGGTTCGTTGACGAAGGCGGAGAGCATGTCGTCGGTCGGGTGGCCACGGCGCTGCTCGGCGAGGTCGATCAAGTAGGCACCCATCTCGATCTGCGCCTGTTGGCCCGCCCGGACCCGCTCGGTGGGGTCCTCGTCCGGCCGCACGTCGGCGGCTGCGACCAGGGCGTTGGACCATTCCTGCAACTGTGGTTCGTCCTGCCGGGGCACACCGAGCAGGCGGCAGATGACGGTGACGGGCAGCGGGTAGGCGAAATCGTCGACGATGTCGACCTGGCGCCCTGCTGTGAAGGACCCCATCAGTTCCTCGGTGAGCCGGGCGATCTCGCCGCGCATGGCGTCGACCCGGCCCGGGCTGTGCGGCGGGCCGAACGGCCGCATGGCCAGGGTGCGCAGCCTGTGGTGTTCGGGGTCGTCGAGCCGGAGGAAGGGCGGTTTGCGCGTCGTCTCGCCGCGGGAGCGTGGATCGGCGCTCATCCGCGGGTCGTGGAGCAGTGCGGCGATCTCGTGGTAGGTGCCGATCAGACAGCTGCCGTCCGCCTGCCGCACCACGGGACCGGCTTCGCGGAGTTCCGCGTACAGCGGGTAGGGATCGGGGCGACTGGCGTAGTCGGTGATCCGTGCCAGCAAGGTGTCGGAGTCCATGGTGGCTCCTCGTGGTTGGGCCGGACGTGGCTCAGCTCAGCCGGTGGGCTGCACCACGGTCAGCCGGCGATCCGGCAGATACCCGGTGAGCGCCACGGTGGGGCCGTGGGACAGGCCCTTGGGATCCGGCACGTCGGAGGGAATCGGGACGTCGGCCGCGATGGCGCGGTCCGCCGCACCGGGCGGGGGCGGGAATGGAGCGGCCGTCTCGATCAAGTACCGGTAGTAGTCGAGCGACTTGGCCATGTCGACGGTGACCGCGGCGGTGACCCGCCCCTCGTAGCCGTAGACCATCGCCAGGCGGCGCGCCTCCAGAGAGCCCTGGGCAATGACCACATGGTCGGAGTAGGTGGGCACACCCACCGACTTGATGTTGAACCCGAACTGGGTCGACCAGAAGATCGGGATGGCGAGGTGCGGGCGCTGCAGCGGCCCCGGATTGACCATGTTGTGGGCCGCCACCTCGGCCTGGGCGACCGCGTTGCCCCAGTGCTCCAGGGAGAGCATCTGGTATCCGAACAGTGGGTGGGGGAAGCGGGAGACGTCGCCGGCCACGAAGACGTCGTCGGTGACGATCCCGTACATGTTGAAGGCCCGGCAGCCGGCGTCGCAGGCGACCCCGCGCGGGCCCGCGGCCAGCCCGGACTCCGCGAGCCACTCCACGTTGCGGACGGCTCCCAACGCCACGACACACAGGTCCGCGTCGACCCGACTGCCGTCGGACAGGTCCGCACCGGTGAACCGGCCGTTCCCGTCCCCGCGCAGGGCGGTGACGGTCACCCCGCAGCGCAGGTCCACGCCGTGGTTGAGCTGCATGACGGCCGCAAGTCTCGACAGGGTGCCGCCGAGCGCGCCCACCAGGGGCGCGGGGCCACGTTCGGCGACCGTGACCTCCAGTCCTCGTTCCCGGCAGGCCGAGGCGATCTCCGAGCCGGTGAAACCGGCACCGATCACCAGCACCCGCTGCGGCCCGGCTGCCAGCCGCTCGGCCAGACTCTCGGCTTCGTCCCGGGTGCGCAGCGTGAACACCCCGTCCAAGGCGGCCTCGTCCGGGTTGGGCCAGGGCCGTGCGCGGGTCCCGGTGGCGATCAGCACCCGGTCGAACGGCAGTGACTCGCCGTTGTCCAGCACCACCCGTTTCTTGAACGGGTCCAGCCCCGTGGCGCGTACCCCCAGGCGCCAGTCCGCGCCCGGGTCCCGCCGCATCGGCAGCCCGGTGGTATCCGCTGCCGCCTTGTCGAGGAGTACCTGCTTGGACAGCGGCGGCCGGTCGTAGGGCGGATGGGGCTCGTCCCCGACCACGGTCAGTGAGCCGGTGAAGCCCTCCGTGCGCAGCGCCTCCGCGGCCCGCAACCCGGCCAGCGACGCGCCGACGATGACGATATGGCCGTCTTTGAGGTCACCGAACACCGGCGTTCACCTCCTCACCGAGGAGGATCGCCTGTACAGGGCATGCCGCCGCGGCCTGCCGCACGCGCTCGACCTGGTCCTCGGGGACGGCAGGGGCGTACAGCAACCCCTCCTCCCCGTGCAGCTGGAACACTTCCGGCGCGAGGAACACACATTGTGCATAGCCTTGGCAGCGCGTGAGGTCCACAACGGTCCGCATCCTCACCACTTCTTCCGTTGCCTCGCCCCCCTCATCTCCAGCATGGGGTGAGATCCGGACGCCCGCACGGCCGCGCTCAACTCCCCCACGAACCGGTACGCGCCGGCACGGATTGCCGTTCGGGCGGCGGGATGTTCCGGCCGATGCCCCCATCGGTGGCGCGGGCGATAGTGGAGAGGTCACGCGTTCCGCCGCAAGTTCTGGAAGGACCGTTGGCCGAAATGGGCGGGCGGGGCCCGGTCGATCGTCCGGCGCGCCTACGGCGGCGGCCTAGGCTGTACATCATGGTGCAGGGCATCGGGTCCGGGGCGGCCGCTGAGGTAGTGAAAGTGCTGGTCGTCGAGGACGACCCGGGTATCGCGGGGTCATTGGTGCGCGGTCTGAACCGGGCCGGCTACGAGGCACGCAGTGTGGACACCGGTCGGGCGGCGCTCGTGTGCACACCGGTGCCGGACGTGGTCCTGCTCGACCTGGGTCTGCCGGATGTGGACGGCATCGAGATCTGCGGTCTGCTGCGTCGGCGGTCCGACGTGGTGATCATCGTGGTGACGGCCCGAGGCGAGGAGGGCGACCGGGTGGCTGCCCTCGACGAGGGAGCGGACGATTATCTGGTCAAGCCCTTCGGCTTGGCCGAATTGCTGGCGCGCATCCGGGCGGTACTGCGGCGTACTCGCCCTTCTGTGCCCGAGTTGCTGGCTCATGGTCCGCTCGTTGTCGACCCGCGCACCCGCAAGGTCACGGTCGACAGCCGGGAGATCGCTCTGACCCCCAAGGAGTTCGACATCCTGCACTGCCTGGCGGCCGATCCCGGCCGGGTCGTGACCCGGCAGGAGATCTTGGAGCGTGCCTGGGACGCCCACTGGTACGGGCCGACAAAGGTGCTGGACGTGCACATGGCGGCACTGCGCCGCAAGTTGGGTGTGCCGGGGCTGGTAGAGACGGTCTACGGGCGAGGCTTCCGTCTCGGTGAGGTTGGCTGATCGTCGTGACCCGCCGCATCGCGCTGACCGTGCTCGCCCTGATCACCGTGATCTTGGCGCTGGCGGTGGTGCCGTTGGGCCTGTTGATGACGGAGCGCGAACAGACCTCGTTCCGGGACGAGTCTGCCGCCATGACCAGGTCGATCGCCTCCGCTGCCGAGGAGCACCTGTCCGACCACAAGCCTGAGGCACCCGCACGGCGCCTGCTGGCAGAGGCTCGGAAGAGGGGGGACTGCGCCACCGTCTACGACCGCTCCGGCACGTCGATCCTGTCCACCCCGTGCACGACCGTCGCGGGTGGTCATGCCTCTCGGCTGGTGAAATCCGTCCTCGCGCATCCCGAGACCCGGGTGACCGAGGACAGTCAGCGGCTTACGACCGTGGTACCGATCGGCGACGCCTCCGACGCCGTAGGGGTGGCAGTCCTCACCCGCTCCACAGATTCGCTGAACGACCGCATGCTGGCGCTGTGGGGCTGGTACGCGCTGATCGGTGTCGGTGGCCTGGGCGCTGCGGTGGTGGTGTCGGTGTGGCTGGCCCGGTGGGTCAGCCGCCCGTTGCGTGTGGTCGACGCGGCGGCTCAGCGACTGGGCGAGGGAGCGCTCGACGCGAGGGCGCCGACCGAGGGCGGGCCGCCGGAGGTGCGGCGCCTGGCGGCCACGTTCAACACCATGGCGGGCCGGACCGAGGCTCTGGTCCACGGCCACCGGGCCGTCGTCGCCGACGTGTCACACCAGTTGCGTACCCCGCTCACCGCGCTACGGCTTCGCCTCGACCTGCTCGCCGCGGACGCGGAGGGCGACACGGCGGCGGAGCTGTCCAGTGCCCAGGAGGAGATCGCCCGGCTGTCCCGGCTGGTGGACGGGCTGCTCGCGGTGGCACGGGCCGAACACGCCGTCCCCCGGCCGGTGGCGGTGCGGGTGGACCGGGTCGTGGCGGATCGTGTTGCCGCCTGGGAACCGGTCGCTGACGAACGCCGGATCGAGCTCAGCGCCCGCTGCCGACCAGGGCTGACCGCCTTCGCCGGTGCGGGCGACCTGGAGCAGGTGCTCGACAACGTCATCGCCAACGCGCTCGGGGCCGTCCACGAGGGCGGCCAGGTGCGGATCAGCGGCACGGCCCACGGCGACACGGTGCGGCTGGCGGTGGTCGACAACGGTCCCGGCATGAACGCGGCAGCGCGGGCGACCGCCTTCCGCCGGTTCGGCAACCCTGAGGCGCGCGGTACCGGACTGGGCCTGGCCATCGTGCACCGGCTGGTCACCGCCAACGGCGGCACCGCCGAGCTGGCCGAGACGCCGGCCGGTGGTTTGACGGTGCTGCTGGCTCTCCCAGCGGCCCGGCGCAGGCGCGACCGCGGCACGGACACCGGCGGCACCCGCCTCGGCGAGAGCTGAGTCACGGCACTCAGCGCCCCGGCATCCCTCCCCACCAGGGGATCCGTTGATCTTTGCCGGTTCTGAAGACTTCCTGAACCAGATCCCGATGCTTTCCTCCGCAGGCTGGTGCATGGACATCCACAAGGTGTGCCCGCACCGTGACCGGCCCGCGCGGCACATGCCCCCACCACCGAGGGCCGAGGAGAGAACCATGTCCCGCCCCGATCACCTCACGGACTCCGATCCCTCCGAGGGCAGCCCTGCCGTACGCCGACGAGACCGGAGCCTGCGGCGGGTGGGGAACACGACGCGCTGGGTGGCCGCTGCCGCCGCCGCAGGATCCGTGGCCCTCGGCGCCGGGTACGCCCAAGCTCTCCCCGGGAAGTCCTCCACATCGCCGGGCACCCCATCGCCCGGCCCGTCCACCCCCGCCGCGACCCAGCGGCCGAGCCCGTCGCCCTCCGTGCCTGCCGCATCGCAGCCGACGCCGACCGCGACCCCGAGCCGGAAGCGGCCCCCCGCCCGGACTCCGGCCCCGACGCACCACGCAACCGTCACCCAGCCGCACACCGGTCCGACCCGCCCGCCGGCGGCGAGCACGCCCACGCCGGCACCGCCTCCCAAGCCGACGCCGCATCCGTCGCACACCACCTCGGGAGCATCATGACCGTCACCGCGAGCGAACCGGCGACGATCTGCTTCCCGGCGTTGGGGACCACCGCGGCGTTGCTCGTCACGGACCCGGACGCACTGGAAGCGGCCCGCGCCATCCTGGACGAGGAACTGGCCGCCATCGATGCCGCGTGCAGCCGTTTCCGGACGGACTCCGAGCTGTCCCGGGCCAACGCGGCCGCGGGAACCACCGTCCAGGTCGGCGCCGTGTTCGCCGAGGCTCTGGAAGTGGCGCTGCGAGCCGCCGAGATCACCGATGGTGCGGTGGATCCGACCGTGGGTGCCTCGGTGGTGGCGCTCGGCTACGACCGTACGTTCACCGCGCTGCGGCCGCAGGACTGCGTCCCGGTGAGGCCCGCGCGGCCATCCGCCGACTGGCGCGCCGTCCGGTGGGACCGCGTGACGCGGCTCCTTCGGGTGCCGGAGGCGACCGCCCTCGACCTGGGGGCGACGGCAAAGGCATGGGCCGCCGACCGGGCGGCGAGGCATGCAGCCGCAAGGCTGGGATGTGGTGTCCTGGTCAATCTGGGCGGGGACCTGTCCGCCGCGGGCCAGGCGCCGCCGGGAGGTTGGCGCATCGCGATCGCCGATCACCATGCCAGGCCCGCCCCCGCGGGACCGACGGTCAGTGTCACCGGTGGCGGTCTGGCCACCTCCGGTACCGCGGCGCGCATGTGGCGACGCGGCGGGCGAGTGCTCCACCACATCGTCGACCCGGCGACCGGCGAGCTGCCGGCGCCGGTGTGGCGGACGGTCAGCGTCGCCGCCGCCACCTGCGTGGACGCCAACACGGCCGGCACCGCGTCGATCGTCCTCGGCGAGCGCGCAGTTCCCTGGCTGCGCCGGGCCGGGCTACCCGCACGGCTGGTCGCCGTGGACGGAGCCGTCGTCCGCCTCGGCGGTTGGCCCGACAGCGGTTCGGGAGGCGTTCGATGACGGGAATCGTCCAGCTCGCGAGCGGTCCCAGCCCCCTGTGGTACGCCACCCGGGCGGGCGGCACCGTCGCACTGCTGCTGCTGACCGCGACCGTCGCACTGGGTATCGCCGTCGGCGGGCGGTACGCGCCCCGGCGACTCGCCCGGTTCGAGATCGGCGCGCTGCACCGGAATCTGTCGGTACTGACGCTGGTCTTCCTGGCGCTGCACATCATGACCGCGATCGCCGACACCTTCGTCCACCTGGGCTGGCTGGTGACGGTGGTGCCGTTCGCTTCCTCCTACCGGACGCTGTGGCTCGGCCTGGGGACCGTGGCGTTCGACCTGATGCTCGCCGTCGCGGCCACCAGCGCCGTGCGGCTGCGCCTCGGCCAACGGCGCTGGAAGGCGGTCCACTGGCTGGGCTATGCGGCCTGGCCCGTCGCGCTCTTCCACGCCGCAGGGACAGGTACCGACACGCGTCTGTCTCCGCAACTGGCCCTGTACGCCGGATGCGTCGCGGTCGTCGTCGCCGCGGTGGGGTGGCGGCTGTACCGCGCCGGTCCGGGACGCCTCGCCGCCCGGCTGTCGGCAGGCGCCGCTGCCGTGGTGATGCCACTGGTGCTGGCCGTGTTCCTGAACTGGGGCCCGCTGCAGTCGGGTTGGGCGCAACGCGCGGACGGACCGGGGACCACGCCCGCGCCCACGAACTCGGCGACTCTGGTGCCCGCGACCGGTCCGCACGGGGCGGCCCCGACGACCGACCATGAAAGGGACTGCGCATGACCAGCTCCTCAACTGCCCCGGTATCCCCGTGGATCGAGGACCCGACAGGGCCCTACGGCACTCGTCTGCTGCACGGCTGGTTCGCCACTGGCGGCCCCGCCGACCTCGATGATCACCTGAGCCGCTACGGCCCACCGCCGCTGCCGCGCGCTCTGAGCCACCACTCGGTAGCACCGCTGGTGCGCGCGGTGGAGGAGGCCGGACTCACCGGCCGCGGCGGAGCCGCATTCCCCACCGGCCGAAAGCTGCGCACCGTCGCCGAGTCCCGCGGCCCAGCCATGGTCGTCGCCAACGGCATGGAGAGCGAACCGGCCAGCCACAAGGACGAGACCCTGCTGGACGTCGCCCCGCACCTGGTGCTCGACGGTGCGGCGCTGGCCGCCGCCGCGGTCGGCGCGGAGGCCGTGCACCTGTGCCTGCCGCGCACCAGGCAGCGCCAGGTGCGCGCCCTCCGCGAGGCTGTCGAGGACCGCCGCAGGCACCGGCTCGACCGGGTTCCGGTCCACGTTCACGCGCTGCCTCACCACTACGTCTCCAGCGAGGAGACCTCATTGGTGCGGTGGCTGAACGGCGGTGACGCCCGCCCTGCGTCCGCTCCACCGCGCCCCTTCGAAAAGGGTGTGGACAGACGCCCCACCCTGGTGGACAACGTAGAGACCCTCGCGCACCTCGCGCTCATCGCCCGCTACGGCCCTGCGTGGTTCCGTAGTGCCGGACGGCCTGACGCGCCGGGAAGCACACTGGTGACACTCTCCGGCGCGGTCCGTACCCCCGGTGTGTACGAGGTACCGATGGGTCTGCCGCTCGGAGAGGTGCTGGGTACCGCGGGCGGCCCGTCCCAGCCGCTCGGCGCGGTGCTGCTCGGCGGCTTCTTCGGCAGCTGGCTGCCGGCGGACCGGGTGATGTCCGTGCGGTTCGCCAAGAGCGACCTGGCGGCGCTCGGCGCGGGGCCAGGAGCGGGCGTGATCGTAGCCCTTCCCCGCCACGCCTGCGGACTGGCCGAGACCGCGGGGGTCTTGGCCTATCTTGCCGCGCAGAGCGCCCGGCAGTGCGGTCCCTGCCGGTTCGGGCTGCCCGCGGTCGCCGAGGACTTCGCGGAGCTGGCCTGGGGCCACGCCGACGTGGAGCTGCTGGACCGGTTGGAGCGCAGGGTCGGGCTGCTCCCCGGACGCGGCGCCTGCCGCCATCCCGACGGTGCGTCACGGCTGGCGGCCACCGCCCTGCGGGCCTTCGCCGACGACGTGCGCCACCATCTGCGGGCGGGACCCTGTACGGCGGCCGGGCACGAACCCGTACTCCCCGTGCCCGACGCCTCCGCGCCCCGAAACCATGAATGGCAGTGACCAGCATGCCTCACACGCACTCCCTGCGGGTCGACCGCATCGCCTGCGACGGCCACGGTGTGTGCGCCGAACTGCTCCCCGAACGCATAGGCCTTGACGAGTGGGGCTATCCGGTCCTGCCTGACAGCGAGGTCCCGGCCGAACTCCTCGACCACGCCCGGCGTGCCGTCGCCGCCTGCCCGGTTCTCGCGATGCGTCTGGAGCCCGCGTCGCAGCGGCCGTCCAGCCGGACGTGAACCAGTTCTTAACCACACGTCAGGCACACTGCTGTGCACCACGGCCGATGCCGAACCGGCCAGGCGTCGCCCCCCACGCGATCCGAGCCTCGAACCGTCGGGGCCGGACCACTGGAAGGACGGTCGAGTGACCTCGATCAGCAGCAGCACGGCATGGGCCGACAGGCAGTCCGTACGACCGGAGTCCCGGCACGGCGGCACCGAGGGAAACCGGCGACTCACGGCCGCCGTCGGCGCAGTGCTGCTGATCCTCTTCGCCATCCAGGGCGTCACCATCCTGTTCCTCGGCCGGCTCCTCACCCTCCACTTCTTCATCGGACTGCTGCTGATAGGCCCGGTCAGCCTCAAACTCGCCACCACCGGCTACCGGTTCGTCCGCTACTACTCCGGCTCCCCGGCCTACCGGCGCCAAGGGCCTCCCGCGTCGCTGCTGCGCATGCTCGGCCCCTTCGTCGTCGCCACCACCGTCGCCGTCCTGACCACGGGTGTTCTGCTGGCCCTGCTCGGCAGGCACGCCGGACCTGTGCCATTGCTCCTGCTTCACAAAGCCAGTTTCTTCTGCTGGTTGGCCGTGACCGGCCTCCATGTCCTGCTCCACGTATGGCGGTTGCCCCGGCTCATCGGCGCCGATCTGCGCCGTCGAGCCGGCCACCATGAGAGTCCGGCTCCCGGGCGGATCCAGCGCTGGTCGCTGGTGGCGCTGGCGCTCGGCACGGGACTGGCCATCGCACTCGCCGGAGTACACCTGGTGTCGGGGTGGCGCCGCTAGGGGCTGTCCGGTGAGTTGTTGATGGAGGTCAATCCGGCCTCGACGTTGGCAGAGCGGGCGAAGCTTCCGGGAGCCCAGCCGCTTTTGCTGAGGGGCTTTGCCCGGGGCATGCACGCTACGCCGGCAGGACGGTGAGCCGCTTGAGTCCCTTGCGGTCGTAGTAGCGGGTGATCGCCAAGCCGAGGAGGACGGCGAGGCCGAATCCGATCGCGATCATGATCCAGGCGCGGGTGAGGCCGGCGTCGCCGCGGGCGTCGAAGTAGAGAATGGCGCGCACGCCGTCGGCGAGGTGGTGCATGGGCTCGAATAGGGACAGGAAGCGGTAGAAGCCGGAAGTGGCCTCAAGCGGGATGGTGGCGCCTGAGGACGGAATGCCCATGACGATGAAGACCAGCATCGCGACGAGCTGGCCCACTCCGCCCGCGGCGGCATAGATGGCCCCTGCTCCCAGGCTGACCGCGAGCGTGGCGCAGTAGGAATAGATCCACAGCAGCGGCAGATGTGCGGCGTCCATCCCGAGGACGCCGACGGTGGCCACCATCAGCAGCGTGGTGGTCAGGGTGGTGATGCCTGCGCTCACGCCCATTTTCACCAGGAAGGTCTGGGTGCGGTTGACGGGCACGGTGGGACGGCGTGAGTGCCACGGTCCGAACTCGCTGTCGGTGTAGCCGAGGGCGGAGTCCACGCCGGTGTGGGTGACGTTGGCGATCAGGAAGCCGAGCAGGACCAGCAGCAGCGCGTAGTAGAAGGAGGTCAGTCCGAGGCCACTGCGGTTGCCGAGGGGGTGGCCGGGCTGAGTGGTGATGCGGACCGGGTCGGCGAGCAACAGCCTGGCAGCGGATGGGGCCTTGGCCGCGACCGGGCTTGTGGTCGACTGCTTGCCGAGGGTCAGGGATGCCTGTGTCGCGGCCTGGGTGGCGATCGTTTGGGCCAGGCCGGAGCCGAGGCCGCCGGTGGCGGGATTGGTGAGCACCTTCAGCACCGGCAGGGTGTCCGCGGTGGTCGCGAGTGTGGCGACGGACCGGGTGAAGTCGACCGGGATGGACAGCGCGCCGTAGACCTTGCCCGACCCGAGGGCCCGCTGCGCCTGGGCAGGGGTGAGCGAGCGCCACTCCACCTTGTCCGAGCTGCTGGAAAGGAGGGTGTGTGTGATCTGCGCGCCGAGATTCTCCCGCTGCCCCGGCAGCGGAGTGCTCCGGTCGGCGTCGATGACGGCGATCGGCAGGCGATGCAGTTCGCCGGGCGGGTTCACTATGCCGCCCATGTACAGCAGGGACAGCAGGACGGTGAGGGCGGTGCCGGCGTATGCCCGCAGGCCACGGCTGGTCTCCAAGCGGGTGAGATCGTCCCCTATCTCGGCGAACAGGCGTGTTGCCTCGCGGGGGCCGCAGGCGGGGAAGCTGCGGTAGATGGTGGCGTGCGGGTGCTGGTCGAAGAGGGCGTTCGCCTCGTCGACTAAGGGCTGTCCAGCGGGTCACTAACGGATCCACAGCCCGATCGCGGCGACGGTGACCGTGCCGTGGAAGACGAACGCTCTCTTGTCGTACCGGGTCGCCACGGCCCGGAAGCCCTTGAGCGCGTTGATGGTCCGCTCAACTTCGTTCCTGCGGGTATAGAGCGCCCGGTCGAAACCAGCGGGGCGACCGCCTCGGCTGCCGCGCCGCTGGCGGTTGGCCCTCTGGTCCCTGCGTTCGGGAATGGTGTGCCGGATCTGCCGTCGCCGCAGGTAAAAACGGTTGCGACGGGAGCTGTACGCCTTATCGCCGCACAGATGGTCAGGGCGGGTCCGTGGGTGCCCGCCCGCCCGGCGTGGGACACAGATGAGGTCCAGGACCGGGATCAATTGCGGCGCGTCACCCCACTGTCCGGGCGTGATCAGGATGGACAGTGGGCGGCATCCGCCATCACTCGCCAGGTGGATCTTGGTGGTACGCCCGCCGCGCGAGCGGCCCAATGCTTCGTCAGGCCGGTGCCGGACTGGCTTCCTGCGGCGTCCCGGTTTCCATGCCTGCCGGTGACGGGCGCCGGCAGCGTGCTGGTGGGCACGGCACACCGTGGCATCCACGCTCACGACGCTCCAGTCGATCCGTCCCTCCGCGTCGGCGTCGGCCTGGACAGCCCGAAGGATCCGGTCCCACGTGCCGTCCGCCGACCAACGCCGGTGGCGGTCATGCACCGTCTTCCATTTTCCGAACCGCTTGGGCAGGTCTCGCCACGGGATGCCCGTCCGCTGGCGGAAGAGAATGCCGTTGATGACTGCGCGGTGGTTCCGCCACCGCCCGCCCCGTCCAGTGTTCTTCGGAAGGTGCAGCTCCAGCCGAGCCCACTGCGCATCTGTAAGATCACCCCGCCCCATACGGGACGGAACGATCCGCCGCCAGGCCCGTCACCCGACCCGTCGGACAGGCCCTAGCCCCGATACGCGTGGGCCGCCCGTCCGTACGGTCAGGCCGGGATGTACGTCGGGTGGCCGCAGACGCAGAACCGGACCTCCGTGAGCCGATCACGTCCCGCAGAGCCGAACCCGAGACGCACCCCGCGCTGCACGCGCCCCCAGGCATATGGCAGGGCCATCGGCATGCAGGCCCGAGTGGGACCGCGCGATTTTTCAGCTCCTCCGACGTCTCCCGACAGCCGAGCGCCCTAAGGAGCAGCGATCTTATGGAGGCTGAGACTGCGCCTATGACCGTCAGCCGTCGGCGGTCGGCCCCTCCATATGTGCGCTGATCCATTGCAAGCCGCTGTCAGTCATTCCCTTCACGTAACTCTTGGCGTCGTGCCCACCACCCGGGATCCTCAACAGACGCGTCTTGACGGGGCCGTGGCCGTACTGGGCTATGAACTTGTCCACCTTCGGCATCACGGTTCGCTCGAGGGTGCCGACCTGGAAGTCGACGAAGACGTCGGGGCCCTTCCTGGCGATCAATTTCTGGGCCAGAATTTCCGGGTTGTTCGCTTGCTCCGCTGCTCCGTAGCCCGCCCACAGTGGGGAGTCCGGCACGATGTCCGGTCCGGAGGCAATCACCGCCTTGAACCTATCCGGGTACTTCAGTACGGCCTTCAGCCCTGAGAAGCCACCGGAAGAAGAGCCCATGAAGGCCCAGCCGTCACGTGATTTGAGGGTGCGGAAATTTGCCTTCATCAGGTTGGGAACGTCCTCGGTCAGCCACGTGCCCATCTTGGGCTGGCCGGGTATGTCACTGCCGTCGTAATAGTTTTTGTCATTCGGGTTCAGCACCGGCATGGCGAGCAGGAAGGGCAGGCTCCTCCCCTCCTGCGACAGCTTGGCGATGGTGGCTTGCAGCTTGAGGTCGGTGCCCATCCAGTAGTTGTACGGAAAACCCTCGCCTCCGGGCAGCGCCACCATCACCGGGAAACCGCTCCTCGCGTACTTCGGCTCGCTGTACTGCTTCGGCGCCCACACCCACACCTTGCCGGTGAACCCGGACTTGGGACCTTTGAGCGTCACCACGCCGGTCGTAGTGCCATCAGGCAGGCGGTTTTGCACCCGGAAGTGGGCCTGGGGGCCGGTCGGCATCAGCGTTTTGGCTGGGTTGGCCGCGCTCCCGCCCCCGTTCCCGCCGGATCCCGATGCCTGCTGACCGTAGGTCACCTGGTCACTCTGGTCCGATTGACCATTGAAGTGGTTGATCACGGGCCACGCGACAGCACCGAGAGCCGCCAGGACGACAATCCCGATGGCCCAGCGTTTGGCCCGAGAGGCCCGCCGATGGCCGCGAGACCGGTGGACTCCCCTGGAAGCATGACTCATCGTGGCCCTCCGGGCGCTGCTGCCCCGAAGGGCAGGACTGAACGGTTCCCCTCTCCTTGAGGGGGGAATCCGCCGGAGGGTTCCGACCCCGAAACATGAAATACGTCATCACCGGCTGTCGGCAGACGGCAGCGGCCCACCGGATGCCCGATCCTTCGCAGGCTCCCTCACCGCAGGCTGCCTACTGGTGAACGTTCCCTGAACAGTGACCGTCCCCAGGCATCCCGACGGGCGATCCGGCCCTCTGGCACACCGAACGGCAAGTTCCAGCAGGAAGGTGCGTCCATGGTCAGCGCCACCACAGCAACCACCGCGTCGGTCCGGAGTACGGGCGACCGGCTGCTCGCCCGGAGCGGGTCGCCGGGCCGGGGCCCGGCGGGTCGGCCGGGTTACGCCCGGCCCGCCCTGCTGGCGATCCTCGCGGTGGCGGCGGTGCTGTTCACGTGGGACATCCAGCACAGCGCGTATCACGCGTTCTACTCGGAGACCGTGCGCAGCATGACCGAGAGCTGGAAGGGCTTCTGGTTCGGCTCGTTCGACCCCGGCAACTCGATCACGATCGACAAGGTGCCGGGCTTCCTGTGGCCGCAGGCACTGTCCGCGCGGATCTTCGGATTCCATCCGTGGGCGCTGACCCTGCCCCAGGTGATCGAGGGCGTACTCAGCGTCGCGGTGCTGCACCGTGCGGTGCGCCGCTGGGCAGGGGAGAACGCCAGCCTGCTCGCGGCGGGCGCCTTCGCCCTCACCCCCGCGATAGCCGGGCTGTTCCGTACGGAGGTCGAGGACCCGGCGTTCACCCTCCTCGTGGTGCTGGCCGCTGACGCCACACTGCGCGCGGCGCGCGAGGCCCGGCTGCGCCCGCTGCTGGCGGCCGGGATCTGGGTCGGCCTGAGCTTCCAGGCCAAGATGCTGGAGGCCTGGGCGGTACTCCCGGCGCTCGGCCTGCTGTACGTGATATCCGCCCCGGCAGTGCTGCGCCGCCGGCTGGCGCACCTGGCGGTGGCGGGCGCGGTGTGCGTGGCGGTGTCGGCGTCGTGGGTACTGCTGGTGACGCTGACCCCGGCCAAGGACCGTCCGTACGTGGACGGTACGACGAACAACTCGGCGGTCAGCCAGGTGGTCGGCTACAACTTCCTCAGCCGCTTCTCCTCGCTCGGCATCAGTGCCAAGGACACCGGAAGCGTCTCCGTGCAGACGATGGCCGGGACCGCTCCGGCGAAGGCATCATCCAGCCGGTCCGGGCCCCGTGCCACCGCCGCGCGCTGGGGCAAGATGTTCGGCCCGTCGCTGGCCTCACAGGTCGGCTGGCTGTACCCGGCGGCGGCGCTCGCCGTGGTGTGTGGTCTGGGGTGGAGGCGCGGCAGACCGCGCACGGACCCGTTGCGGGCGGGCTTCGTGCTGTGGGGAATGTGGCTGGCGACGTACTTCCTGGTGTTCAGCGCCGGGGCGGTCGGCGGCCATACGTACTACATGGGTGTGGTGGCCGTGCCGCTGGCAGCGCTGTTCGGTGCCGGGATGGTGCAGTTCTGGCATGCCTGGCGCCGCGGAGGCCGGGCACGGGCATGGGCGCTGCCGACGGCGGTGGTGAGCACGGTGGCCTGGTCGGCCGGCGTCTCGGAGCTCTTCCCCTCGTTCCTGCCTTGGCTGGCCCCGGCCGCGATCACACTCGGTGCGGGCGCGCTGGCGCTGCTGGCGCTGTCCCGCACCGGTGACGAAGCAGCGCGGCGGCGGTTGGCGGTGCTGGGCCTCGGCGTGAGCATCGCGGCCATGCTGCTTCCGTCCGCCGCATGGGCCTCGTCGGTCCTGGATCCGGCGTACGGCCACTCCGGTATGGGCTCGACCGGGCCGGTGGCCACCAGGCACCGCGCCGTGCCTCACCTGGCACCCGCCGCCCCGGCCTCCTCCCGCCGGACGGCGGCCAAGACCCCGGACGGGACCTCGCTCAGCCGGAATCAGCGGCAGCTCCTGGCGTACACCCGGGCTCACCAGGGCGGCGCCACCTACCTTTTCGCGACGACCAGTTGGCGGGTCGCCTCCCCGTACATCCTCCATGCGGGCGCCAACGTGCTCCCCATGGGCGGCTTCACCGGCGCCGTGCCCACACCCACCGGCGCGGAGTTCCACCACCTCGTCGCCACCGGCCGGCTGCGTTACATCGTGCTCGGCGGACCGGGTACCGCCCCGGGCCGTTCCGTCGCCCGCTGGGTACGCGGCCACTGCCCGCGCGTGCCCCACCAGCCGTCGCAGCTCTACCGCTGCTCGCCGTCGTCCGCCGCGGCCCGGGGCCGGTAGGCGGCGTAGGCCGCGTAGGCGGGCCGGAGCTGCCGGGTGATCAGGCGGATCCCTCCGCCGTCGGTGGTACCGGGCCCGTCGCTCCGGCACCGTGACCACACCGGCTACGGGCGAGGTCCGTGCGCAAGCGAAATCGGCCCCGGACGGCACGAGTTCCAGCTCCGCATCAGCCTGGCCTTGACGGTGGGACACGAAGACCTCCCGGTGAGGTGAAGCCTGGACATCCCCACACCGGAGGTCTTCGCCATGGATCACACCGGGCAGGCCGTTGACAACGCTCGTGATCAATACACCTAGTGGGCCGACAGCAGCCCCACAACGATGCCCACGACCAGCAGCACGCCGAAGGCCAGTGCCACGCGCTGGGGAACCACTCCCGTGGAATGGCCTGATGACCCGCGACGCCGGAAAGCGGGGATTCCGACGAAGCCCTGCGAGTCCCCGGTGTGATGGTGGTGGTTGCCGTGGTGGCCCAACCCACCGCTGTGATGGTGACCGCTGAATCCACCCCCGTGGTGGCCGCCCCCGCTGAATCCTCCGCCGCCGTGCATGGTGTTCACCCCGTTGTTCGTGGTTCGTTGTTCGTGATCCGTTCTTCACCACCCCCTGCCCGGGTTCCGCCGGCCTACACCTGACCGCATCGGCGAGGGCGGCCGGGAGTCACCGGGAACGACGTCCGGGCACCGTGTCCGGCATCGCTCCGGGGCAGTCTTGTTCGAAGGTCCGGAGCAGGTCTGCCGCGACGCTCACCGCGATCGTGGCGGGTTCCTTGCCGGTGATGCCGGGCATTCCGATCGGGGTCTTGATCCGGTCGATGGTTGCGGCGTCGTGGCCGCCTTCCGTGGCAAGGCGTTTCCGGAACCGTGCCCATTTGGCGGCCGAGCCGATCAATCCGATCGAGCCGAGACCGGCAGTGCGCAAGGCGGCGTCGCACAGTGCGGCGTCTTCGGCGTGATCGTGGGTCATGATCAGGATGTGGGTGCCGGGTGGTAGCTCCGTGAGCAACTCCTCCGGGAGCAGCAGTGTGTGGTGCACATGGACCTGTGCCACCGCATCCGCGAGCACGTCGAGCCGTTCGTCGGTGAGCATGTCGGGACGGGTGTCGATCAGGTGCAGATCGAGGTCGTGACGGGCCAGGATGCGCGCCAACTCCAGTCCGACGTGCCCGACGCCGAAGATCGCCACCGCTTGGACCACCGGCAAGGGTTCGAGCAGTACGCTGACGGCTCCCCCGCAGCATTGAACGCCGTGTCGGCTGGTGACCTTGTCGTTGAGGGCGAACCCCATCAGCTCCGGCGCCGCATCGGGCGTGCCGATCAGCTCGCGGGCCCGATCGATCGCGACGGCCTCGATGTTGCCGCCGCCGATCGAACCCCAGGTCTCGGTCCGTCCCACAACGAGTTTGGCACCGGCCCGGCGCGGCGCGTGGCCGCGCACGGTCGCGACGGTCACGAGCACACCGGACTCCCGGCGGGCCCGCAACCGCGCGACCGCGGCCACCCAGGTCATGTCAGGCATTGCTCAAAGCGCTTGCGACGGCCGGGATCTCCTTGCCGTTGCGCCGCCCGGCCCCGCTGCGGGCTGCTTCGATTGCCCAGTACACCGCCTCCGGTGTCGCGGGGGAGGCGAGTGCCACGCTGATTCCGGCGGGCCCGAATGCCGCGGCGGCCTGCCGCAACGCCTCACGCACCGAGAACGCCAGCATCAGCGGAGGCTCGCCCACGGCCTTGGAGCCGTAGACCACGCCCGTCTCGGTGGCGTTCTCCAGCAGCGTGACATTGAACTCCTCGGGCATCTCCGAAAAGCTCGGCAGCTTGTACGTACTCGCGGCCTGGGTCAGCAGCCGTCCGCGGTGCGGCCCGTCACCGGTGTCCCAGCGCAGGTCCTCCAGCGTCAGCCAGCCCGCGCCCTGCACGAATCCGCCCTCGATCTGACCGATGTCGATCATCGGGGAGAGGCTGTCGCCGACGTCATGGACGATGTCCACGCGCCGGATGCGGTACGCGCCGGTGAAACCGTCGACCTCCACCTCGGTCGCGGCTGCGCCATAGGCGAAGTACTTGAACGGCGAGCCCTTGAACGCCTTCGCATCCCAGTGCAGACCCTCGGTCCGGTAGAAACCGGCCGCCGACAACTGGACGCGCTGGAAGTACGCGGTGCGCACCAGGTCGTCCCAGGCCAGCTCCTTGTCGCTGCCGAGGGCGCGTGCGACGCCCTCGACGAGGCGTACGTCCGAGGCGTGCGCACCCAGTTGGGTGGCGGCCACCTGCAACAGCCGCTCGCGCAACTGCTCGCAGGCGTTCTTGACCGCTCCACCGTTGAGGTCCGCCCCGGCACTGGCAGCGGTGGCAGAGGTGTTGGGCACCTTGTCGGTGCGCGTCGGGGCCAGTCGCACCTTGTGCAGCGGGATGCCCAGCGTGGTCGCGGCCACCTGCAACATCTTGGTGTGCAGCCCCTGCCCCATCTCGGTGCCACCGTGGTTGATCAGGACCGAGCCGTCCTTATAGATCAGCACCAGCGCGCCCCCCTGGTTGAAGGCGGTGAGGTTGAACGAGATGCCGAACTTGATGCCGGTGATCGCGAGCGCCCGCTTGGTGTTCGGGTGCGCGGCGTTGAAGGCCGCGATGTCGCGCTTGCGGTCGGCGATGCCGGCGTCGTCCTGAACCTGCTGCCAGACGGTGGAGATCCGTTCGGCCTGCGTGATCGGCTGTCCGTACGGCGTCGTATGGCCCTGGCCGGGCTGGTAGAAGTTGCGCTCGCGCAACTCCATGGGGTCCAGGCCGAGTTGAGGCGCGGCGCGGCCCAGGATGTCCTCGATCACCAGCATGCCCTGGGGTCCGCCGAATCCGCGGAAGGCGGTGTTGGAGACCGTGTTGGTCTTGGCGATGCGGCCGGCGACCCGCGCGTTGGGGATCCAGTACGTGTTGTCGATGTGGCACAGCGCCCGGGCGAGGACCGGCTCGGACAGGTCCAGGCTCCAGCCGCCGTCCGCGGTCAGCGTGGCGTCGAGGGCCTGGATGCGGCCGTCGGCGTCGAAGCCGATCTTCCACGAGGCGTGGAACCCGTGCCGCTTGCCGGACATCGTCAGGTCCTGCGTCCGGTTGAGCCGGAACCGGACCGGGCGGCCGGTCAGCTTGGCGCCGAGCGCGGCGACGGCCGCGAACCCGTGCGGCTGCATCTCCTTGCCGCCGAAGCCGCCGCCCATCCGCAGGCACTGCACGGTCACCTCGTGAGCGGGCACACCGAGCACATGGGAGACGATCTCCTGGGTCTCCGACGGGTGCTGGGTGCTGCTCTGGATGAACACCTGCCCGTTCTCGTCGACCTGGGCGAGGGCCGCGTGGGTCTCCAGGTAGAAGTGCTCCTGGCCGGCGAACTGGAACTCGCCGGTGAACACGTGCGCGGAGTCGGCGAAGCCGGCGTCGATGTCGCCGGTCTCCATCAGCGGCCTGGCGCCGTGGAAGCTCTCCGCCGCCATCGCGTCCCGCAGTGTGATCAGCGCGGGCTGCTCGTCGAGCTCCACCTCGACGGCCGCCGCACCGAGCCGGGCCGCCTCCAGGGTCTCACCGAGCACCCAGGCGACCGCGTGGCCGTAGAACATGACCTCGTCGGGGAAGAGCGGCTCGTCGTGCTTCATGCCGGCGTCGTTGACACCGGGCACGTCGGCGCCGGTCAGCACGCGGACCACGCCGGGCACGGCGAACGCGGGCCCGGTGCGCAGCGCGGTGATCGTGCCGTGGGCCTTCATGACCTGGACCGGGTAGGCGTGCAGCACGTCCTTGGTGCGCTGCACCAGGTCGTCGGTGTAGAGCGCGGTGCCGGTGACGTGCAGGAAGGCGCTCTCGTGCGGCATCGAAACGCCGACGACGGGCTTTTCAGGGCGCTCGGACAACTGGCTCATGACGACACCGCCTGGGTGGTCTGTGCGTACAGTTTCAGCAGACTCTGGCCGAGCATCGCGGAGCGGTAGCCGGCACTGGCGCGGTGATCGTTCATCGGCGTGCCCTGGGCCTGCAGCACCTGGGCAGCGGCCTCGACGGTCTCTGCCGCCCACGGTTTGCCCGCCAGGGCCGCCTCGGCGGCGAGCGCTCGGATCGGGGTGGCTGCCACGCCGCCCAGGCCGATGCGTGCCTTGCGAACGATCCCGCCCTCGATGTCGAGCGCGAAAGCGACCGCCACGCTGGAGATGTCGTCGAAACGCCGCTTGGCGATCTTGTGGAAGGCCGTGACCGGCGACAGCGGCAGCGGGATGCGCACCGCGCGGATCAGCTCGCCCGGACGGCGCACGCTCTGCCGGTAGCCGGTGAAGTAGTCCGCCAGGGGGACCTCGCGCTCACCGTCGGCGTCGGCGAGCACCAGCGACGCCTCCAGGGCGAGCAGCACCGGCGGGCTGTCCCCGATGGGCGAGCCGGTACCCAGGTTGCCGCCGAGGGTCGCACCGTTGCGGATGAGCCGGGAGGCGAACTGCGGGAACAGCTCCGCCAGCAGCGGGACGCTGCCGTCGAGGCGGCGTTCGATCTCGGTGAGCGTCAGCGCCGCCCCGATCTCGATGGATTCGGATTCGGCGCGCAGCTCCCGCAGTTCGGGCAACCGGTCGACGGCGACCACGCAATTCGCCCGGCGGGAACGGATATTCACCTCCACGCCCCAGTCGGTACTTCCGGCGACCACCACCGCGTCGGGACGCTCGCGCAGCAGCCGCAGCGCTTCGTTCAAGGTGCCCGGCCGCAGGAACGTGCTGTCGTCCTGGGTGTATTCGGTGGCAACCGGCTCGGGCGCGGACTGCTCGCGACGCTGCGCCAGCGGGTCGCTCTCGGTGGGTGTACCGACGGCGAACGCGGCATCGCGAATCGGGCGGTAACCGGTGCAGCGGCACAGGTTTCCGCTCAGCGCGTGCAGGTCGAAACCGTTCGGACCGTGCTCGGAGTCGGTGCTTTCGGTCGAATCCGCGCCGTCGGCCGAGTCCGCGTGCGCGCAGCGGTCCGGCCGGTAGTACTCCGCGGCCATACTGCAAATGAATCCCGGTGTGCAGTAACCGCATTGGGAGCCGCCGCGGACAGCCATCTCCTCCTGCACCGGGTGCAGCGTGGGCGGCGTGCCGGGTTCGCCGACAGTGGCGAGACCTTCGGAGGTGACGATCTCCTGACCGTCGAGCGCCGCGACCGGGACCAGGCAGGCATTGACCGCCACCCAGTCAGTGGGCTTGTTCACCCCGGGACGGGCCACCAGGACCGAACAGGCGCCGCATTCCCCCTCGGCGCAGCCTTCCTTGGTGCCGGTGAGGCCACGCTCGCGCAGAAAATCCAGCACCGTGGTGTGGGGCGCAGCCGGTGAAATCGGTTTTTCTTTCCCGTTGACCGTGATCCGCGCCGCTACCATGACACGCCCCCATTTCGGTACGCGGTCAAAAAACTCATTCCAGTCGCCATTTCAGGATCTTTCTGTTTCCGCGCGCGGCCCGAGGATTCAGAGCGCACACCAGCACGCTACGACGTGCCGCAGGAGGGGAAAGAGAGTCAGAAGGTGCCGGGGCCCGCATTCGGGCACGCCGGAGAGGGGCTGCTCAGCAGCCGTGTGCTACACGACCCGGAACCCAGGCGGCTCGCTGAGCGAGGCGATGCAGGTCGGAGATGATCGACATCCGACGTCGCCTCCTTTCCACAGCTCACGAGTCGGTGCGCTAGAAACTAAGTTGCCGCAGCCCCGTCGTCAAGCGGACCTGTGAAGATCGACAGAAGCTCGTAGCAAGCTATGACAATCCGGCGGCCGCCACCGCACCGGCCAGCAGCACGCTGCGCCACAGCAGCACGTCCAGCCGGCCCATCGCGAGGTACCCAACGCGGCCTGACGCGGCGTTCACACGACCAGGTAGGGCCTCATCATCTCGTTGTCCTCGTGTTCGAGCATGTGACAGTGCCAGACGTACCGGCCTCTTCGGTCGAATCTCGCCTTCACCCTCGTCACCATTCCGGGATAGGCGACGACGGTGTCCTTCAGGCCGCGCTCCCACGGTTCCGGGGGCTGGGCGGGGTGGCCGGACCGCTGCCGGTCGACGACCTGGAACTGCACTTCGTGGATGTGGATCGGGTGGGCGTCCGCGGTGAAGTTGTGGATCTCCCAGACCTCGGTGGTTCCCACGGCCGGGTTCTCCGTGACCGGGTCGTCCCAGCGCATCGGTACCGGCTTTCCCGTCGCGCTCAGAGTGCCGAGCAGCAGCCCGCGCGGGCCCACGTGCGGGAGCGAGGCGGAGGTCTTCTCGCTGAGGGAGAGCCGGCGGGTGCGGTCGGCCGCAGGCAAGGGGTCGAACTGCGGCAGGGTCAGCTGATCAGGAGGGACGCTGGTGTCCGGTGCGGTGAGTGGGCCGACCACGAACTTCATGACCTGCCCGGTGGTGGCAGGGTCCGCAGGGGCGAATTCGGTACCCGGCTTCCCACCCCCGAACGCCTTGTCCGGGCCCTCGTTGATGAGGTACAGACTCGTGCCCACCGGGACGTGTGTGAAGTCCACGATGACGTCGGCCCGTTCGGCCGGAGAGGTGAGCACCTGCTCGCGTCGCACGGGTGCGGGCAGGAAGCCGCCCTCGTTGCCGAGCTGCCAGAAAGGCAGGACCGCCGGCGCCGGCCGGCGGGCGGAGCTGTTCGCGACGATCTTCAACGTCAGGAACCGCGAGTTGCACCCGTTCAGGAGGCGGAACCGGTAGCGGCGCGGCTCGATGGGCAGGACCGGCCACGTCCTGCCGTTCACCACCATGGTGTTGCCGAAGCACTCGGGGTTCCAGATCGGCGGGATGTCGCTGTGCGGTACGTAGGGCCCGGCGAACCCGTCGAACGCCGCACGTCCTGCCGGGTAGTGGAGGCTGCCGTCCGCGTGGAAGGCGCGGTCCTGGATGATGAGGGGAATCTCGTGGTAGCTCTGGCCTGGAGGGTCACCGAGCCGGGGCGCGGGACCCGGCAACACCCCCTCGGGAAGGTCCGCCGGGCCGCCGCGCAACAGGTAGAACCCCGCCAGTCCCGCGTAGACGTTGAGACGCGTCACTCCCAGGGCGTGGTCGTGGAACCAGAAGGTCGATGCCCTCTCCCGGTTGGGGTACTGGTACACGGCCTCCCCGAGCCCCCACGACTCGCCATGTCCGGCTGCGAAAGCGCGGTTGAACTCCTCGTAGAACGAGCCGACTCGGGCGTACCCGGCGGGGATGTCGGCGGCGTCCGGAAGGTACCAGGCTTCGGTGTAACCGTCGCTCTCCTCGGAGTTCCGGCCTCCGTGCAAATGGGTCACGATCGGCACCGGTCCCGTGTACGGACCGGGTGTCGCACGGAACACGGGACGGCTGTCGCGGGCGGATGTGCCACCCGGCGGATTCGCCCAGTGGAGTGTGGGGTCGACCGGCAGCAGATGTGGCAGGTAGCGGCCGTTACGGTCACGCAGTCCGTTCTTCCATCTGACGCGCACGGGCGTACCGAAGCGGGCTTCGATGGTGAACGCCGGGCAGTGGAAGGTACCCGGGTGCCGGGTGGATCCGTAGCCCCACACGGTCGTCGCCGGCAGGCCGGGGGGCAGCACCTGCTGCCGGAACTGCCGGGCCGCGATCGAGTAGTGGACGATGTCCGTGCGGGCGGGATCGAGGGGCGGCATGACGGGCGGGGCGACGAGCCTCGTCGTGTACTTGCCGATCCGTCCCGGGGACAGAAGGGCGGCTCCCGCCGGCGTCCGCGTCGGCGAAACCACCCCGCTGGGACCGCCGGCGAGGATGGCGAACGTCCCTCCGGTGAGCGCCACCGTCAGGACACGCCGCCTCGTGACCACCCGAATCCTCCAGCCTGCTCAGGGCACAGTGATGCTCCGGCTCCACACTGCTACGGACCAGGCCACCGTGCCCTGCCGGAATACTCCGGCAGGGCACGACCCGAGCGGGGGCGCTGGGTGCAGGCCCGGGGCTGTAGCGGCGCTTCCGGGTGTCAGGAGTGACGGGGGATCATGCTGCCGGGTCGTCGAGGTGTTCGGCCTCGGCGGCAGCGTCCCGCACACCGCGGGGGCGTCCTGCCTTCACCCACAGCCGGTGCAGCAGCGCGGCGATCAGGGCAGCGGCGGCCAGTGAGGCGATGGGTTCGCCTCGGGCCAGGTTGATCACCAGCACGAAGGCGACGGCCACGGCGCCGACCACGTTGACGGCCAGGTGTCCCGGCTTTCCCTCGCGCGCGGAGAAGCGGGCCATAGCGATCAAGCCGGCCAGGAACGACATGAAGACCGAGACTGCGTAGAACAGCACCAGGCGCTGGTCCTGGCCTCCGGCGGCGGTGATCACCGCTCCGGAAACGCCGAGGAAGAGCACGACGCCCCAGTACGGGGTGTGGTGACGGTTGGTGGTCCCCCACACGGCGGGCAGGATCCCGGTCTCGCCGCCGCGTGCCCCGTGGTGGCGCGCGAGCGCTTTGAGCAGACCGGGTCCGGCCTGGAACGACGACGAGGCCGCGGACAGCAGCAACAGGGCGGTGACCAGCTGGAACATGGCGTACAGGCCGCCAGGAGCGGCCCGTTGGGCCAGCTCGGCGATCTGTGTGCTGTCGGAGGGCGGGATGCCGATCTGCAGGTGCACGGCCTCGGCGGTCAGCCCCAACGTGATGCCCCCGACGATGACCAGCGTCAGCCACAACGTGATCCGCCCGAAACGGCGGCGCCCGTCATCGTCGAGCTGTCCGAGCTGGGCGATCGCGGACGACGGCGCCTCGACCCCGGTGGCCAGGGCCATCGCCACCGGGAAGGCCAGGGCGACGGCGAGCGGGGCCCCGTGCGCAGCGGTGTGCGTGATCGTGCCGACCGGGTGGACGGGCGCGCCGATCCCTCTCGCGAGTACGGCCACCGTGATGGCGATGAACGCGAGCGTCATCACCGCGAAGAGCGCCCGCCCCAGATGCCCGAACCAGGTCAGTCCCGCGACGCCCGCGGTGAGCGCCAGGGCGATCGGGATCCGCCACGGTGCCGCCTCGGGCAGGTAGGCGATGATCGCGGAGGCTCCGGCGGCCGAGCTGATGGCGATCGTCAGGACGAAGTCGACGATCAGCGCGCCGATCGGCAGGAACGCCCACGCCTCGCCGAATGCCTCGCCGGCAGCCGCCGCCGCACCGCCGCCTTGCGGGTAACGGGCCACCAGCTGGTGGTAGTTGACGATGACCAGCGCGATCAGGCCCACCACCAGACCCATCGTGGGCAGCAGCAGTGCGAGGTCACCGTGGAGCGCCCGCAGCGCGGCCTCGATCGCGTACGCCACCGACGAGACGGGATCGGCCATCACCGCGAACGCGAACGCCACCAGCAGCACCGGGCGCGCATGCAACAGTGCGGCGATATCTATGGATCGGGCAGCGGTCGCGCCCCTGAGCGGAAGCTTCATGGAAGGCCGGTCTTTCACTGGGCGACAGACGACATGACGGACTGCATCGCCGACCAGACTTCCCGGCACACCGCCAGGAAGCATACGCATCCTTGACGTCTTCCCAACAGAACCCTGACGCCCCGCTTCCTGCGCTCGGCCCCCCGGACCTGCTGGCGTTCGTGGCCGGCAGGCCGAGCTTCACCCACCACGACCTCTTCGACCAGCAGCCACGCCCGGTCCGACCTGGTGAAGAGGCCGGCCACAGCGACCACGGAATGATCAGTGGCCGCCCGTGAAGATCTCACGCACTTCGGCGTGCTTCGTGCGCTGGTCAGGTCGTACCTGCTGCTGGGATTCACTCCGCTCGCCTGAGCGAAGCCGGCCGGGTGGCCCCACGCAGTCCCCGCGAGATGCCCCGCAGGCGCACGTGCCGGACGGTAGAAGAAGGGAGAGGGAGCGCCCCATGAGCCGCGGGGATGGGCATGGACCCTGGTATCACCACCGCTGACGTCCTGCATCCCAGGGAGAGACGATGACGCATCCGATCGTGGTCGGAGTCGACGGCTCCGGGCGCAGTCTGCGCGCACTCGTATGGGCCGCCCACGAGGCGGTGCTGCACCGCTGTGCCCTGCGCATTGTCCATGTCCTGCCCCGTGAACACGCCTACGCGACCACCGCGGCGGATCGCGCTCGGGAAGCGAGCAGCCGCGACCAGGGTGTCGTGGCGGAGGCCGCCGCGATCGCCCGGGAAACGCATCCGGAACTGGAGGTGGTGACCGACCTGCCTGCCGGAGCGCCCGCCGCCGTTCTCCTGACCGGGTCCGAGCACGCTCACACGGTGGTCCTCGGCGCGAAGGGCCTGGGCGGCTTCGGGAGCCTGCTGCTCGGCTCGGTCGCCTTGCAGGTCGTCGGACACGCTGCGAGTCCTGCGGTCGTGGTCAACCACGTCACCACCGGCCACCGTCGCATCGTTGTCGGCGCCGACGGTTCAACACATTCCCAAGCCGCTTTGGCGTATGCCGTCCAGGAGGCATCCCTGCGCGGTGCCCAACTACAGGCCGTGCACGCCTGGAGCTATCCAGGACCTGAGGCGGCGGTCAGCGCCGTCCAGGCGGCGGCCGAGAAGCACCGGCAGTCGCTGGAAGAGTGGCTGGTCCCGCTGCGCGAGGCACACCCCGACGTCGAGGTGGTGGAGGAGTTGGCTCATGAAGCCCCCGCCCTCGCGTTGGCGCGTGCCTCGGACCGGGCCGACCTCATGGTTGTCGGCTCCCGTGGACGCGGTGGCTTCCGTGGCCTGGCTCTCGGCTCCGTCAGCCACGCCCTGCTCCAGTTCTCCCAGTGCCCCCTCGCGGTCATCCGTCCGCGCCCCCAGCCCACCCCGGGCTGACAGCCCATGCGCACCGAAACGAGGCCCGACGGCGCGCCTTCGGGATCGGTGCGACACTGGCCGGGTAGGTGGCCGGCCTGCTCATCGGGAGGTAGCCGTGAGCGACTTTGAACGCCATGCCGCTGCAAAGGAAGCGCGCCGTGCCATGCCGACCCGGCCCTGGGCGCCGGACGAAGAACGTCGGCAGGAGATCCTTCGGCGCTATCTCGGCGCCGTGGCCCACGCCGCCTCGTCGGAAACCTCCGAACGGGCCGCAGGGCGGGGAGGGCCTGCGCCGCCCGAAGCCGCGCCGAAGGCGACCACGCCACCGCACCTGGAACAGCAGGCTCCCGCACCCGCCCCACCACGCGTACGCGACGTCATGAACGTCCCGGCCGTCTCCGTCCCGGGCGACATGCCGTACCTCGACGTCGCCCACACGCTCGCCCACGAGCACGTGAGCGCCGTTCCCGTCGTCGATGCCGAGGACCACGTGCTCGGCGTGGTGTCCGAGTCCGACCTGCTGGCGAAGGCCGCTGTCAAGGCCGCCCCGCACCCGCCCGGTCCCCTCGGCAGGCTGCGGGAGCACCACCTCTACGAGAAGAGCCGGGGAGAGACCGCGGCCACCCTCATGACCTATCCCGCGGTCACGGTCCGTCCCGGAGATCTGGTGGCCGATGCCGCCTGGACCTCAGCGCGCTCGCGCCTCAAGCGGTTGCCCGTCACCGATCATCACGGCCGACTGGTCGGTGTCGTGAGCCGGATCGACCTGCTCCGGGCTCTCGTCCGCAACGACGCCGACATCCGCGAGGAGATCACGTCCCGGATCATCCGGCAGGGATTCCTCCTCGACCCCGGTGCCTTCGAGGTGACGGTCGAGAACGGCGTGGTGACCGTGAGAGGTGAGCTGGACGGGGAGCTCGTACCGAAGTTGCTGGAATCGATCCGCGGGATCGAAGACGTGGTGGATGTGGTCGATTACCTCAGGACGACATGACTCCTGGGAAGGAGATGTTTCCTCGGCTCGCGTCTCCGGTACCGTCCGCTCCGCCGTGTTCCTGCCGCCCCGGGTCGCGCTCGGCGGCGGCGCCGCCCACCACATCCGTGTCGCCGGCGGTGATGTCCTCGAACCACCGCACGAGGTCGCCTTCGCCGTTCTCGGGAGCCATGAGCTCGTCCTTACCGTTGCACCGGGCCGGTGATCGGCGCACTCGGGGAAGCACACGGGGTGCCGGCTCCCTGAGACGGAGCCCGGAGTTGTCAGCCGAAGAGGCTGCGCACTCGGATTGTTCGGATTCGCCGCTTCGACGTATGACGAAGTGGGAGCCACCCACCGGGGCAACCGTCGCCAACCGCAGGCTTTCCGGAGCGATCGGTCGCGCTCCCCATCGCAGTCCCCGACCCACCACCGGCGGTGTCAGCGTCTGTTTCGGCCGACTTCGGCCGGTGAGGCGTTCTCGTCATCTTCCGTTGTCCCCTCGCTGAACCGCAGTGCATCACCTGCATGTGCCCGCATCGCCGCTCACGCCCTTCCACGCCCCTGGTGGCTCTTGACGAACGTTTCCGCCCCACCTTCCAGTGTGCGGAGGCGGCGCAAGGCTGCATGACGATCTTGTGGGCGATAGACCGTTCACGACGTCTCCTGGCCGGTGGCGCCGGACCGGAGCCATCGCCAGGTGTCCTTTCGTCCCGGGGCGTCAACCGCTCGCTACGCCCGCGTCGCGGTGCGACTTCCGGGGCATATTGCAAGTTTTCGGTGAATACCACTGTGTGCTCTGTGGTGTCACGACCGGCCTGGGCTGCGGAAGGTGAGTACCCAGTTGGTGAACGGAGGAGAGCAGCCGACGTCTGGCGAGGTTCCGACTCCGCCTCATACGCCCGTGTCGCCGGAGGCGGTGCGGGACTACCGGAGGGAACTGACTGAGGGTGAGGACGCCATCGACCCGACCACCTGGTCCGGTTCGGTACCGCAGACGTACGGCGTCGCCCCGCGGGTGCGCGTCGGCCGCAACAAGTGGTTCAACCTGCTCTGGCTACTGCCCCTCGGGTTCCTGGGCCTGATCGTCGCCGTCGCGGTGACCAAACACCTGCGCACCCTTGGGCCCGTACAGCGGTTCATCCACGACTACCCTGGCACGATCCCGGTCGCGCGGTCGGTGCGCGTGGCGGGGCTGCCGGCCCAGCCGCACCAGCTGACCGGGCCGCTTACCCCGATCCCTCGCGGTGGTCAGGTCGTGATCTCGATGTGGCGCGGCTTGGCCGCCTGGGCCTTGGGGATGATCACGGTCAGGATCCCGTCGGTCAGCGACGCGCTGACCTCCTCGGACTTCACATCAGCGGGCAGCAGCGCCCGGTACTCGAAGCGGCCGGTGCGGCGCGTGGCGCGGCGCAGCACGCCTTCGCCTTCGCGTTCCTTGAGTTCACCGGAGATGCAGATCTCCTGCCGGCTGATCTCGACGTCGATGTCCTCGCGCTTGAGGCCGGGCACTTCGCACTCGACCGTGTACGCCTCGTCGGTCTCGCGCAGATCCGCCAACGGCGCCCAGGTCATGGTTTCGGTCCATGCCGGCGCCGAGGTCTCCATGAAGCGGTGCATCCGATCGAAGAACTCGTCGAGCTCCGACGTCAGCGGCTCCCGCCAGGGGAACGCCCGCTCCAGCATGTGGCCGGGCCGGTGTCGTGCGGGAAGAGTCATCGCGGTACACCTCCAGGAAGGGAAGGGTCGGGGTGTTGACTCTCCTTCCATGCTGCGCGGTGGCGGCCCGCCCGTCGAACCGAGACGGGGGCCTTACCGCGCCGGCCCGTCCCGATGCGGTCACGGAACGCCAGGAGGAGCAAGGGGGCATCGCGGAGTAGCGCGTGCGCCGGTTAACGGGTGGAGGACGATCCCGGAGCCTTGCGGGACGCGTTGACCACGTCCGCCAGCGCCCCCAGCTGCACGGACAGGTAGGAGAAGAGATCGTCGAAGGACACCATGCCCACCAGTCGTCTTGCGTGCTTGTGGTCCACGACGGGCAGGTGCCGGATCTTGACCGACTGCATGGCGTGCAGCGCGACGGTGACGGAGCTGCCTGCGTCAACAGCCACCGGGTCGGCGGACATGACCGTCTCGACCTTCAGCCGGGGAGACAACCCGTGGGCCATCGCCCGGACGACCAGTTCGCGGTCGGTGACCATGCCGATCACTTCCTCGCCCTGCACCACGGGCAGTGCGCCCACCCCCGCTTCGGCCATGTGACGGGCGGCTTCCTCCAAGGAGGCGTCGGGCGGCACACTGGTCGGCGGTGAACTCATGGCGTACCTGATCTCCATCGCCATCCCTGCTTCCTTCCCTGAGTGGCCCCTCCGCCCGTGTCCGCGACCGGGCAGACGTCTACCACCTTGGGAGATCGGGAGCCGGCCTGCCATCCGAACAGCCCGCGTTCCTGTGAGGGGAGTGCGCGCGGCGATGCCGGTTGCGGGAACCGGTCGGCTCCGGCGGCAGGACCGGAAGACCCAAGCGCGGGCGGCCTGGCCGAGCGGCCGTAGACCGTCCTGCAGCCGACCGGGTGGCCGGAGTGAGCGGGTCCGCGACGCGCCCCGGGGCATCGGTGTCCGCCAGGCCGGGCCGGAGTAGCGTCATGGGCGTGCTGCGCCTCACCGACGGCCGGACCCACCACCTGGTGGAGCTTCCCACCCTGCGCCGGGGCCTGCTGCGGATGTGCGTCCACCTGTCATGCCCGGGCCTGGCCATCGGCGCCGCGGATCTGCGCACATTGCTCGTCGGTGATGTGCTGTTCCGTGCCGCGGAGACGGTAGGGGTTCAGGCGCGCCACACCGTGGACCTGCCTGATCTGCCGCCCGAGCAGGCCAAGGCCCTCGACCGCGCCACGGCCGCGCTGGGTATCAACCCACCCGCCGACGGCATGGCAGCCGCCGACGTGCACGTGTCCGCAACACAACGGCCGGACACCGAGCACGGCGTGTGGATCGAGGTCGGGCCTGTGCGAGACCGCCTCACGGCGATCCCAGGACTCCACGACGGAGCGGCAGCAGATCCACTGGCCCTCCGGCTGGCACTGCTGAGCCATCCCCACCATGAGCCCATCACCCTCACTTCCCGCACCCTGGCCGACGCCGAGCGGACACTCACCCTCTGGCGTGGCCGCGTGGCGGACTGGGCACGGTCGCCCTCCAGGCCGGTCCCCGACAGCATCCGCTGCCAGGCCCGCACCGCGATCACCGACGACCTCGGCACTCCTGGCGTCCTGGCCGTGCTGCGCCATGTCGCAGCGGAGCCAGGGGTCCCGGACGGCGCCAAGTTCGAGGTCTTCGCCTACCTGGACCGTGTCCTCGGCCTGGACCTCGTCCGTGACGTCGGCCGCGCCTAGCGTCGGGGCCCGGCAACGGTGCGGTGAGGGCGGCGGGGCCGGTCGGAGCGTCAACGACTAACGCACCGGGGGGCTGGCCGCCCACGCGAGGGCGTCATCGAGATCGTCGTACTCGAACCGCCGCACTTCGGCCTGGACGAAGTGGTTCGCGAGCTGGGGCACCAGGGCGGCGACCTTGCTGTCCGCCGCCAGTGCGATCTTCCTGACCTTCCGGTGATGGTCGCGAATGAACCGCACATGACGGATCAAGCCGCCGATGTTCTCCCATCCGGGGAACTCTCGCGCATGGACCACGACGCCGGCCAATTCGGCGTGCGTGGCGAGCCAGGTGTCCACGGTCAATGCGAGTGCGTCGAAGTCCGGTGCCCGCAGGGGCTGTTCGACCTCGACCACGAGCACGTCGGACTCGGTCAGCCGGTGGGAGATGCCGGGGCCCTCGGGCAGCGACGCCAGCCAGCGCAGGGCCTCGTCGCGCTCCTGGCTTCCGAAGACGCGCACCGGACAGGCCATCAGAAAGCTTGTCAACCGGGTCGACTCACGGATCCAGCGCACGTCACTGACGACCGCACACCCCTCGAACAGTCTGATGGCACCCATGCCGACCTTGAGGTCCTCCCAGGCCGCTGCGGGGGTGAAGGACGTGAACTCGGGGCCGATCTCGCACAGAATCCGAATGCGGCGGCCTTCCCTGCGAGCGTCCTCGATGAGTGGCTCGACCACCGTCTGGTAGTCGCTCTTCGACACCGTCCCGATCGCCTTTACCGCGTCTACGCCGGCAGGTGCGTCCGTGGCTCTCTCCAGCATGCCATTCCCCTCTCCGCGCACGGGTACGGGTACGACGTACGGCCCGAGCGGGGGCCGACGCGCGGCCCAGTGGGACACCGATTCAATTTTTACAGATATTTCCGCTCCAGGCGCGATTGCCCCGAATGGGACAATGTGCAATTTTTCGATCACTGCGGCGTTCCCCGGAGACGCGGCCCGGCAGGACGGGGCCGACAGGTCCTACCCGTACGACGACGAAGGGGGATCGGAAGTCTCGGGCTGATCGGCGTGGAACGTCACGCCGATCCAGCAGGCCCAGCCGATCGGCTGCAGCGCCCAGTAGCTGATGGCCCGGTACAGCAGCGTCGCGCCGATCGCCGAACCTGGCGACAAGCCGTACAGCACGAGCAGCACGGACAGGCTCGCCTCGACCACACCCAGGCTGCCGGGCGTCAGGCGCAGGCTGCCGGGGATCTGCGTGAGCCCGTAAGCGAGCAAGAGTCCGTGCCAGGGCACGCCGACGCCCAGTGCCCACAGGCAAGCAGCCAGACATGCCGCGTCGAAAGTCCAGTTCAACAGCGCGAGCACGGCAGGTCGCAACCACGTCCGGAAGCCGGGCCGCAGGCTCCGGATCTGCTCCACCACCTGCGCCAGTGCCTGTTGGGCTCTGCACACACGTGCGGACCGCCGCCCCGCCCGGACCCAGCACCGTCGCAGCGCCGCCCGGGTGCCTGCGAAGCGGGACATGCTGAAGACCGCCAGGCCGAACAGCAGCGCCAGCCCCAGGAGGCCGGCAGCCGGGCGCAGAACGGCGGTGGCCCCGGTTGCACCAACGGTGAACATGCCGACCACGATCAGGATGCTCAGGCCGAGCGCCGCGAGGGCCCCGGCGGAGACCAATACGGCGGCCGCCAGGGCCGGTTCGACCCCCCGGCGGTTCAGCTGCCGAAACGTCCAGGCACTGGCAAGGGCTGCCCCACCGGGCAACGCGCCCGCCACGGCGTTGGCCGCCACGACGATCGCCGCCATCCGCCGCAGGCTCCACCACACCCCGCCCTCCCGCAGCAGCCAACGCGGCACGGCCGCGAAGCACGCCACCGACAATGCCTCCACTCCCACAGCAACCGTCAGCTGAGGGACATGCACCCTGGAGATGAGGTCGAACGCCTGCGCCAGCTCGTGCCGCCGCCAGACACCCACCCCCACCGCGGCCGCCAGCAGCAGGCAGGCACCGCACCAGGTCAACCAGCCCGGCCGAACGAGACGGCCGGCACGGTTCACCGCTGTGGTGTACGACCGGTCAGACACCGTCCGTCACCGCCACCGGCAGCAGGTACAGCACCAGAGGCAGCTGCCGCCTGGGCCGACCTCGTATGCACACACGTCGGACGGCAGATGCGCCACATTCCTCGCAAGGAGAACCGTTCCGTTCCGGGCCCATGGGGCGGTCAACGCTCCCGATCATGAGCCGGTCCGGAACGTGATCCCCACGTCGGAGCAGAGGGACTCGGCCACCCCACGGTCGAAGGGCTCGGTGCCGGGGGTGAGCACCGACGCGGCGGCCACGGCCACCCCCAGCGCGCAGGCACTGACCGGATCGTCCCCCGCGGCCAGTCGGACGGTGAGCGCGGCCACCATGCTGTCTCCGGCCCCGGCGTCGCTGAGCAGCTCCCCGGGCAGCGGCGGTGCACGCAGTTCGGTGTGGCCGTGACGGGTCGAGCAGAGCGCGCCCAGGCCACCGATCGTGGTGACGGCGATCTCGGCGGCCCCCGTGGTGAGCAGTTGCTCGTTGACCGCCAGGGCGTCGTCGAAGCTGCGGACGGTCCGGCCGAGGAGATCGGCGGCCTCTGTGCGGTTGCACCTGAGCAGGAAGACGCCTTCCGACAGCGCCTGCCGCAACGCCGGGCCCGACGTGTCCAGCACCAGCCGGGATCCGACCGCTTTGACCCGGCGGGTGACGGCCGTGTAGAAGTCGTCGGGCAGGCCGCCGGGCAGGCTGCCGCTGGCCACGACGTACCTGCTGGTGCCGATCGCCTGCCCCAGCACGTCCAGGCAGCGTCGTCCCTCATGGTCGTCGAGATGCGGGCCGGGCGGGACGATGTGATGACTACGGCGCGACGCCGTCTCGAACAGCACGAGTGCCTCTCGGGTCTCACCGTCGATGTCGACGGCGATGTGGTCGATGCCCTCTTCGTCCAGCAACCTGTTCAGGCGGCAGCCGACCTCGCGGCCGGCGGTGTGGACGGCGGTTGCCCGTCCTCCGAGTCGCGCCACATGGCGGGCGACGTTGATTCCCCCGCCCCCGCCGGCCACGGACCTGACCCGAGCGCGGTTCTTGCCGATGTCGGCAAGGTGGTCGACATCCCAGCAGATGTCGACGGTGGGGTTCATCGTCAGCGTGAGAACCGGCCCGGCGGTGGCGGGATCCGCTGCTGCTGTGCTCATCGCGAAGATGCCGCCTCGTCCGGTATGGCCAGTGCCCGGCGCACCATTGGCTCGACACGGCCCCGCTCGTTGTCGTACCCGACTGTGACGGCCGCCGGGTCGTCGGCAACGGTGGTCGGCGTGAGCCCGACGGCGGATGCCGCGGGTGCTCGCGGACACGCCGCGATGCCGCTGGATACCAGGGGTTCGTCTACGGGCCCCAGGCCGTCCTGGCGGGAGCCACGTGTGGCCTTTGGCCGGAAGATCTCACCGACCTCGGCGTCGGACGTCTTCCGCGCGGTCATCCGGACGATGCCCGCCACGTCGAAGGCATACCCGGTCAGCACCGAGCGTCCGATGCAGCCGAGCCCGTTGCTGGCAACCCGGGCAGCCATGGTTCGCTCCCCACGTTCTTGGCCGAACTGCCGACGAACTGGCCCGACACCTGGGCCTCGGTCGCGGCCGATCGCGGTCGGCTCATATGCCACGCACCGGGCGGCCGATGATGCGTGTCACCGGCCCCGACCCAGCTTCGACGCTAACCCTTCCGACAGCCCGACGCACCTCGCGGCACCGACAGATCGCCGGCGGAGATCAGACGCGGCGCACGGCGGCGGAGAACTCGCCTGCCTGGCGGAGGGCGTTGCAGGCCGGGGCAAGCAGGACGTCGGCAGACGCCACTCGCACCGCCTGCGCGGCCGGGGCCTACAGCCGACCCAGCAGTGCCAGCTCCACCTCGACGGCCTCCGACACGAGGGTGCGCGCGTGGTCGATCGCGAGGCCACCACTCAGCCAGCGCATGCTCAGGGCCTCAAGCAGAGCCGTGAGCCGCTCGGCGGCCGAGGCGAGCCTGGCTGCCGGCGCCAAGGGATGGACCTGCCCCAGGAGCGCCGCCACCTCCTGCACCCACACCAGGGTCGCCCGGGCGAGGTCCTCGCGCAGGACGGGGTCGAAGACGGCACTGGCCCTCAGCTCGCCCCAGGCTGTGCTGTTCTCCCGCACCTCCGGGGTGTCCTGGAGCTCCAGGAGCAGGACCTGGTCGAGCTCCTCGCGAGGGCTCAACGGTTCCGCCCCCGGATCCTGGGCCGTGGTGTACCGCTCGGCGCGATCGTTGATGAACTCCAGCGTATGGCGCAGGATTCCGGTGCGGTCCTTGAAGTGGTAGTAGATCAGGCCGGTGGAAACACCGGCCTCCTCGGCCAGTTCCTCGACGCGGAGCCCACGGACCCCGCGCCGGGCGATCACCCGCGCGGCCGCTTCCAGGATCTGAGTACTGCGAGACGCCATGTCACAGACCCTATCCGGGCCGTCGGGCGGTGTGATCGCCACGGGGCTCCCAGCGAGAGGGCCGCCCCGGCGGCCGGCTCGGGGATCGAGGGATCGAGGGATCGAAAGATCGAGGGATGCGACTTGACTGAAAATTCAGTCAGTGTCACAGTGAGCTTCCACGGCCACCCCTCACGCCTCCGCTCAGCCGTCCACGCGGCCGCCGCACGCGTGAGGCCAAGCACCCGCGATTCCGTCACCGTGCGCACCCGCAATCCGCCCGTCGCCACCGGATGGTTTCGCCAGCCCACGATCGGAGCACACCGTGTCCCGCCTTCCCCCTACCCGCCGCACCACCCTGCGCACCATCGCCGGAATCGGCGGCGCCGTGGCCCTCGGCGCCACCGCCTGCGGTCCCGAGAAGTCCGGAAGCGGCCGCACGGCCACCGCCTCCGCCCGCACCCCGGCGCCAGGCGGCGAGCGCCGCTTCGGTGCCGAGTGGGAGAGCCACGCGCGTACGTTCATGTCCTGGCCCGCCCTCGTCTCCGTCTGGGAGGACGATCTGCCCCACGTGCGGAAGGACATCGCCCGCGTCGCACGGGCCATCGGGGAGTACGAGGCGGTGGTGATGATGGCCCGCCCGGATCAGCAGGCGGCGGCTCAGCGGGCGTGCGGTTCGCAGGTCGAGGTCATTCCGCTCGCCGTCGACGACCTGTGGGCTCGCGACACCGTCCCCGTCTTCGCCGAGGAGGACGGTGAGGTCGTCGGAGTCGACTTCAACTTCAACGGCTGGGGCAACAAGCAGGAGCACACCAAGGACGCCCACGTGGGCCGCAAGCTGCTCGGCAGGTACGGCATCCCCCGCAAACAGGCACCGCTCGTCGCCGAGGGCGGCGCCTTCGAGACCGACGGCGAGGGCACCCTCCTCATCACCGAGAGCTCGATCGTCAACGACAACCGCAACCGCGGAAAGAGCCGGGACCAGATCGAGGGCGAGCTGATCGAGACCCTCGGCGTGGAGAAGGTGGTCTGGCTGGCGGGTGTCCGCGGCAAGGACATCACCGACGCGCACGTGGACAGCCTCGTACGGTTCACCGCCCCCGGCGTGGTCCTGCTCGACCAGGCGTTCCCCGGCACTCCCCCGGACTCGTGGTCCCGCTCGGCCGACCAGGCCCGTTCGGTGCTCCGCAAGGCGACCGATGCGCGGGGGCGGCGCTTCGAGATCACCGACCTGCCGCAGCCCGACCCTGACAGGATCACCGGCGTAGGCGACGACTTCGTGTCCACCTACGCCAACTTCTACATCGCCAACGACGCCGTCTTCCTGCCCAAGTTCGGCGACCGGAAGGCGGACGCCCGGGCCAAGGCCATTCTTCAGGAGCACTTCCCCAAGCGAGACATCGTCCAGTTGCAGATCGACACCATCGCCTCCGGCGGCGGCGGAATCCACTGCTCCACCCACGATCAGCCCGGCAAGCCCGCCGCCTGACAGCGTGCCGCGCTGCGAGGTCAGTCGTGCGGGACAACGGCGACCGGAGCCGGGCAGTGGTGCAGGACGGCGTGGGCGATGCGCCCGAGGCGGGCCGGCCCGGCCCGTGAGCGGTCGGTGTACCTGCCGACGGCGAGGAAACCGGCGTCGGCCCCGGTGAGGGGCGGCTGGGTCTCTGTCGCGGGCCGACCGGCCCCTGGTTCCGGGACGTCGGAGGTATCCATGCTGAAGGTGTCACAACGGCTGTGGGACGACGGTCCGACCGAGGAGGCGTCATGGGGCGCACACCGCACATCGTCAGCGACGTGATGACACAGACCGTGGTCGCCGTCGGCCGGGACGCGCGGTTCAAGGAGATCGTGGAGACCATGGCGCAGTGGAAGGTGAGTGCCCTGCCGGTGCTGGAGGGCGAGGGGCGGGTGATCGGCGTGGTCTCCGAAGCCGACCTGCTGCCCAAAGAGGAGTACCGGGGGTCCGATCCGGAGCGTCTCGAGCAACTGCGGCGTCTCGACGACACGCGCAAAGCCAGCGCGCTGACGGCCGGAGAGCTGATGACCACACCCGCCTTCACCGTCCACGCCGGCGCCACCATCGCCCAGGCGGCGCGGATGATGGCGCACGCGTCGGTCAAACGGCTGCCGGTGGTGGATGCCGCAGGAATGCTCCAGGGAATCGTCAGCCGCGCCGATCTGCTGAAGGTCTTCCTCCGGTCCGATGAAGAACTCGCAGAGGAGATCCGCAGGGATATCATCCGCCACGTGTTCGCGGTGGCCCACGAGGATATGCAGGTCACCGTGGAGAACGGGGTGGCCATGCTCAGCGGCCATATGAGCAACACCTCGCTCATTCCCCTGGCGGCGCGCCTGATACGGGCCGTGGAGGGGGTCGTGGATGTCACCTTCGACGTCACCGGACCGACTCCCGTCGGCGCCCGGTCGGCGCACACGTCCTCACCTGAGGCCGGAGCGGACCTTACTGGACGGGCATGACGACGTGGCTCACGGACTCCGGCCCCGGTCGGCTCGATTAAGCCGCCGCCAGGGCCGCGATCTCCAGATCGTCAGGCTCAACCGGCGGTGGGGCCGCATGCGGGCACCGAAGATCGGTCGCGTCCTGTTTCGCTGGACCAAAGACCTACCCGTCGGCAAGCGCGCCGACAAGCTGAACAAGGTCACCGGCACCCGTCTGGTGCGCGAGGCCGACGGCTGGCACGTCGTCTTCCGCGTCCAGAGCGAGGTTCCCGACCCGATGCCGCGCACCGGCCCCACGGTCGACATCGACCGGGGCATCGCCAAGCCCCTGGCCCTCTCCGACGGCACGTTCCGTGAACACGGCAACTGGCTGACGCCGGACGAGGCCAGGCGGCTGCGCCGTCTGGAGAAGGCAGCAGCCCGCAAGCGCTGTGCCCGCAAGAGGGGCGAGAAGACGCCCTGGCGGTGTCAGGATTGCTGGGCCCTCGCCAAAAGGCAGGCTGTGAAGCGTCAACCACCCACCGGGCCGCACTGCGACTCAGATGGGATTCCGCCCCGTTCACGGGGCGGAGGAAGTCAAAGTGTGTTCCAGCAGATCCGCTGCGGGGAGGGACAGATGGCAAAGCCGGACAGGATGAGCCCGTCAGGTGCAAAGGTGCGGTTCGGCGGGGCGGTCATGCTGTTGATTGCCTGCCTTATCGGCGGTCTCTGCATTGCCGCTCTCCCCTACGCCGCCGGCCTCGCCGGAACGCGCGGAACACTGACCGTGGACGGCTACCAGTACACCCACAGTTCACGGGGCGGCACCAGCACGTCTTCCGAGGGCACCTTCCGCTCGGACGACGGCAGGACCGTCGCTCGCGAGGCGGTTGTGGAACCGGAGTACGCGTTGGGCGAGCGCGTCGCCGTGACCCGCGCTCCGTGGACCTACTACGTCATCAGCCCCGCTTGCTTCCTGGGCTGGCTCGCCGGGACATGCTTCGCGCTGTGCTGTCTGCTCTTCGGAGTGCCGGCGATCGCCTTCGGCGCGTCATGGAACCGCCGGGAGCGGCCCGCTGCCGTCTCCACCCAGATCCGGATCGCCAAGGGCGCCTTCTACGCCGCGCTCGCCAGCAGCGTTCTCGCCATCGTCGCCGCGATCGCCACCTGAGCCGGCAAGGCGGTCACACCGACCGCCCTCGCCCCGGCTTCAGACATCAACCGGTGGCCGGTGTTCCAGGTCAGCCACAGGCTCCTCGGGTCCTGCGGGTGCGCCGTCCTGACCGTGTGCTCGGAGCTCGGTGGAGGGAAAATGACGCGACAGCGCCCGGCCCACCCGGCAAAGTGGTCGCCCGTGACGAGCAGTGACGTGACGAGCAGTGAGCTGTGGAACCGTGCGACCGCCGACCGCTACGACACCGAGGAGAGCGAGATGTCCTCGGCCGCCGTTCTCGGACCGACTCTCGCCTTTCTCGCCGAACTCGCCGGCGACGGCCGGGCGTTGGAGTTCGCCATCGGAACCGGACGCGTGGGCGTCCCCCTCCGGGAGCGCGGCGTGCCGGTCGTCGGCATCGAGCTGTCCGAGCACATGGCAGCAGTCCTGCGCCGCAAGATCGACCAGGACACGCTCCCGGTCACCCTCGGAGACATGGCCACCACCACCGTCCCCGGCGAGTTCACCCTGGTCTATCTCGTCTACAACACGATCACGAACCTGCTCACACAGGACGAACAGGTCGAATGCTTCCGCAACGCCGCACGCCATCTGGCGCCCGGCGGCCGATTCGTCATCGAGCTGGGCGTGCCGCCGCTGCGGTTCCTGCCGCCCGGGCAGGTCGCGGTGCCGTTCGACGTCTCCGAGCGGCATCTCGGCTTCGACACCTTCGACCTGGTCGAGCAGATCCTCGTCTCCCACCACCTCACCCGCGACGGCGACGACGGCCGCTACCGCCGCGGCCACTCCCGGCACCGGTACGCCTGGCCGACGGAGCTCGACCTCATGGCACGGATCGCGGGACTCGATCTGGAACGCCGCGTCGCGGACTGGGACGGGGCGCCCTTCACCCAGGACTCCACGAAACACATCTCCGTATGGCACAAACCGGCCTGAGGCGGCCGGGACGCATCAACCGGGTGGCCTTGCGCTGTCACGACGGCATCGTGTTGTCGGTCGTGGCGGCATCGTCATCAGCGCTACGCCGGTGCTCCCGTAGGACGTCCAGGACGACGGAACCGGCGACGGTTTCGTGGGCGATGAGCCGCTTCGCGAGGGCGTCCAGTGCCGTGCGGTGTTCGCGCAGCAGGGCCACTGCGCGTTTCTCGGCCTGGCGGACCAGGCGGGCGGTCTCCTCGTCGACGAGGCGCTGGGTGTGCTCGGAGTACGGCCGTTGCAGGGCTGCTTCGGGGGGCTCCGCGCCGAGGCGCTGAGCAGTGCCCGAGGCGTAGCCGACCGGGCCGAGGGCCGGGGAGAGGCCGAAATCGCGGACCATGCGGCCGGCGATCTGGGTGGCGCCGGCCAGGTCGTCGGCGGCGCCGGTCGAGCCCTCGCCGAAGGCGACGAGTTCGGCGGCCCGGCCGCCGAGCCGGACGGTCAGCAGATCGTTGAGATAGCCCTCGCTGTAGAGGTGGCGTTCGGCTTCGGGGAGTTGCTCGGTGGCGCCGAGGGCCGGTCCCGAGGGCAGGATCGTCACCTTCGCGACCGGATCGGCGTGCTCGCACAGGGCCGCGACGAGGGCGTGCCCGGACTCGTGAACGGCGACCGCCTGGCGTTCTTCCGGGAGCAGTGCGTTGGACGTCTCCCGCCGGCCGAGCAGGACCCGGTCGCGGGCGGTGTCCAGGTCCTGGGCGGAGATGACGGCGCCGCCCGCGCGCACCGCGTTGATGGCTGCCTCGTTGACGAGGTTCGCGAGGTCGGCTCCGGAGAAGCCGGGGGTGGCCCGCGCTATGACGTCCCAGTCGACGTCGGGAGCGAGTGTCTTGCCCTCGGCGTGGACGGTGAGGATCGCCGCGCGCTCGGCCTGGTTGGGCAGCGGGACGGTCACATGCCGGTCGAAGCGTCCGGGCCTCAGGAGCGCGGTGTCGAGGGCTTCGGGCCGGTTGGTCGCGGCGAGCACCACGATGCCGCTGCTCTGGTCGAAGCCGTCCATCTCGGCCAGGAGCTGGTTGAGGGTCTGCTCGCGCTCGTCGTTGCCCCCCAGGCGCGCCCCGCCGCGGCGGCTGCCGACGGCGTCGATCTCGTCGATGAAGATGATCGAGGGGGCACGTTTGCGTGCGTCGGCGAAGAGGTCGCGTACCCGGGAGGCGCCGACCCCGACGAACATCTCCACGAACGCTGATCCGGTCACCGACAGGAAGGGGACCTCGGCTTCGCCGGCCACGGCGCGTGCGAGCAGTGTCTTGCCGGTGCCGGGTGGTCCGACCATGAGCACACCGCGTGGTCCCTTGGCTCCGGCCACCGCATACCGCTCGGGGTGCCGCAGGAAGTCGACGACCTCGCTGATCTCCTGTTTGACGCCCTCGTATCCGGCGACGTCGCCGAATCGGGTGGTCGGCCGCTCGGCCTCGATGATCTTGGCTCGGGACCGTCCGACAGCACTCAGTCCCCCGGACAGCGTGCGGGCCGCCTGCCGCCCGGTCCACAGGAACAGCGCACCGAGGAGTACCAGCGGCAGGAGGAATGCCAGCAGTGTCCCCAGCCCGCCCCCGCCGCTGGTGGAGGCGGTGATGTCCACCTTCTCGGACCGCAATTGTTGCTCAAGGCTACTGTTGTCCAGTGCCGTGGGGATCCGGGTGGTGAATTTCCGCCCGTCCTTGAGCGTGCCGTCGACAGCTCCCTTGTCGTTGATGTCGACCGTTTTGACCTGGCCCGTGTTCACCTTGCCGAGGAAGTGGCTGTACGAAAGCGACGTTCCCGGTGAGGCCTGGGAGCGCATCAGCAGGACGAGGAAGACGGTCACCAGGACGAGGGGCAGCAGCCACGGCCGCCAGGCGGGGCTCTGGGGTGACGCCGGTGGCGTGGGCGGTTCTCGTGGTGGCCCCGGTTTGGCCGAACGCGTCGGATGCCGGCTTGCCAGGCGGACTACTGTGATCACTGGTGGCTCCCTCGACGCAGGCATCCCTCGGCGAGGCTGTTTCCGCGGTACGGACGGTGCGGGCCGCGACGGGCGTCTCCCTTCCACGGTCAACGCTAGTTCCGTGCCCTGCAGCGCGAAGTGCGACAGCCCGGGTGCATCCCCGCTCCCCGGAGGATCTCGCATCCGTGGACACCCCGCATCGCGGTCGCCCCGACCGAAGCGGCACCGTGTGACGGCGGGTCACTCGCCGTGGTACAGCCTGTCGACATCGATCAGGAGGACCTCGCCCCGGGCTTCCGCGGCCCGCAGTTCCGGACCGAACCCGATCCCGCTGTAACACGCCGGCACGGCCCCGTTGGTGTCCTCGCCGGACGTGCCGAGGTCGGACAGGGCCTGACGCAGTCGTTCCAGGTGAGGGATGTCCATCGTCTCGTTCCAGCGGGCAAGACCGACCGAGAGCAGGACTCCGGGTCGCCCCCCGACGTTCCCTCGTACCACCACGTCGGCATCGAGGCGGGGGTGCCCCACGGGGCCGGACACAGTGCCGCGCACGGCCGCCTCGGGGGCCCCGTTGAAGGTGTCAGGGCCGGCATGTGCGGTGGCCCAGTCCCGGCAGAGCTGGGCGAAGCGTGGCGCGGCAACGGCGGAGTCGAACGTGGCGCGGGCGCGTTGCCACACGTCGGCGGCGTCCTCCTGCTCGATCGCGGCGCGATGGGGCCAGGCGACGGACTGCTCGAAGGCCAGCAGCGGCTCGGCGATGCGGTAGCGCGTCAATGCGGGCCGGAACGCGTCGGGCTCCGCATGCAGCAGCCCACGGTTCTGCAGCACGGCCAGGACATGGGACACGTCGGTCAGCTGCGCTCCGATGCGTTCGGCGATCTCACCGGGCGTGGAGCGGCCGGCCGCGATCGCCACCAGCGTCGAGTGGGACAGCGCCCGGTTAGCGTGATTCTCCTCCTCCAGCAGGTTGCGCGCCTCCCAGAAGAGCGGGACACGGGGGTTGAGGACGGTTCTGCACACCCATGCGTCGAAATCGTCTGGTCCGGTAGGGGCGTCGTCACACACGAGGTCACCCCGATAAGCGGGAGTACCGCCCACGACGGCATGCACCTGCACGGCAAGCCGTGGGGATCGGATGCCCCAGAATCGTGCCGCCTCGCGGAAGTCGAAGGGCCGCACCAGGAGCTCCAGCGAGGCGAGCTGGTGCAGGGAGGAAGGGCCGGAGAAGAGCCTCCGCATGAGGGAGGGGATCCCGCCGCTGAGGATGAGACGGGCGCGATTGTTCCGGCCCACCTGGTGCAGACGGCGATAGGCGCCATGAATGACGGACGGCAGCGCCGGGCTCGGGCCCACGAGGTCAGGGAAGTTGTCGATGATCACGGGGACCGGGCGCTGATCACCCAGCGCCAGCAGCGCGTCCACGGCATCCTCCCAGCGCTGCCAGCGCGGTGGATGCGTCGCGCGGGTGTGCTCCCCGAAACGCTCGGCCAGGCGTTGCAGAGTCTCGGCCTCCGCTGCCGCATGCCCGTCGAAATAGAAGCCGTCCGCGGCCTTCGCGACGGCTTCCAGCAGGAAGGTCTTGCCTTGTCGGCGCTGTCCTGAGACCAGGCCGAGTGTGGCACCGGGACTCGGGTCGCAGACAAAACGCACCAGGTCGGCCCACTCCATCTCGCGATCGAACACTCGTGCGGGCTTTGTCAGGTGGGCAACGACATCGGAAGGCGACACGAACCGCTCCCCTCGTTCGGCGACCGACGGCGTCGTGGTGCCTCCAGTACATCTCCGCCGCCCCGGCCACGCCCTGCCGACTGATCCGACCGGGGGTACCCGGGGGAGCGACGTTGCCGTACTTCGGTCCGGTGCCCGATGGACAGCGAAATCGAGATCATCGCCGGAAGCGTCCTGCCCCCGCCGGCGCGGTCACGTCCTGGGATCGGCCTGGTCCACGTAACCGCACGCCGGGACACCTTTTGCCGATGGAGTCATGCTGGAGAACGGGAGGGGCAAGGTACGAGGAAGCAGCCGGGCGGTGCTGACCGCCCGGGTTGAATGGCGGCGGCCGAGCGAGGTGAGGCCGGACGACATACGGACGGGCGCCGGTGATGCCAGAGAAACAGAACGACTCCGGGCGGTCGGACGAGTCCCGGCGCCTGCGTCTGGGCGTCGAGCTCGAACTGATCGCCGAGCAGCTCAGATCGCTGGCCCGGGCCCAGGACCGGTTGCATGACCTGTATGAGGCGGTCCTCGGCCGGGACGTGGACCTGCCCGTGGTGCTCCAGCTGATCGTCGATACCGCGATGGAGCTGGTCGGCGCCCGCTACGGCGCCCTCGGCGTGCTTGCCGAGGACGGCGCATACCTCGCACAGTTCATCCCGGTCGGTCTGTCGGAACAGGAGCGGGCCGACCTGGCCGAGGTGGACTTCCCGCGCGGTCTCGGCCTCCTGGGACATCTGATCGCCGTGCCCGAATCGCTACGCGTCGATGACATCCCCACCCACCCGGACTCGGCCGGCTTTCCGCCCGGTCACCCGCCGATGCGCACCCTGCTCGGGGCCGCGATCAGCACCCGCGGCCAGATCTACGGCGACCTCTACGTCGCCGAACGACGCGATGGACGACCCTTCGACGCCCACGACGAAGCACTCATCGTCGCACTTGCCGGCGCCGCGGGCCTGGCCATCGACGACGCCCGCCTCTACGAGCAAACCCGCCTCGACGCCGAACGGTTCCAACGACTCCTCCTGCCACGCCTGCCCGACCTGCGGCCCTTCGACGCCGCAGCCGCCTACTGCCCCGCCAGTACACCCGGCCATATCGGCGGAGACTGGTACGACGCCCTCCTGGTCCCCGACCACGCCTGCGCGGCCGTCATCGGCGACGTCGTCGGCCATGACCTCCAGGCAGCCGCCGCCATGGCCCAGATCCGCAACATGCTGCGTGCCCTGCTCTATGACCAGCGCACCCCGCCCAGCGCCGTCCTCGCCCGCCTCGACCGAGCCCCCCAAGCGATCACGGACCAGCCCGTCACCACGGCATGTCTCGCCCGCGTCGAACCCGCCCGCGCGGGCAGCTGGACACTGCGCTGGAGCACCGCGGGGCACCCGCCGCCCCTGCTCCTCACCCCCGACCGTCAGGCCCGCTACCTACCGGCCGACCCCGACGTGCCCCTCGGCGTCGACACCGCCCAGCCGCGCCACGACCACACCCACCCCCTGCCGGCGGGCGCCACGCTGGTCTTCTTCACCGACGGGCTTTTCGAGCACCCCGCCCACCCGGTCGAAACCGGGCTGGAGCGCCTGGCCGTCCTCGCCACCGAGCACGCCGCTCTGCCCTTGCCGGACTTCGTTCACGCCCTGGCCGACCACCATCCCAGCGACGGCCACGACGACATGGCCATCCTCGCCCTCCGCATCCCCCGCACCTGACCCAGCCGGGCACCGCCCGAAGAACCGGGCCCACCAGGGCAGGCTGCCCCCGGGTGGGTGCCTCAGCCGGAGACGTGGTCCTGGTGCGCTTCCCGGGGCGTGCCGAACACCTCGTGTTCGATCCGTTGCCGGACGTGTGCGGTCAGGGCCGCGAGGGGCTCCGATACCGTGGCACGCACCGGCTCCGGCGACCGGATCTCCCGGGCCGCCGCCGGGAGCTGCGCCACCTCCACGGCGAGCCGCCGCCGCGAGTCCTCCAGAGGCGGCGGAGACGTACACCGCATTCCGCGGCGCATCACCGTCTCCAGCAGCGGCGCGCTGCCTGCCGGAGGCGGCTCGTCGGCCAAACCGATCACATCGGCGCAGCCAGGGCGCCGGAAGACCTGCTTGCGGCCGGGAGCCGTCACCTTCGCCGACGACAGCTTCATCACAGGGCGCCCGGCGTACTCGACGAGTTTGTACGCGGAGTCCAGGTAGGGGGCGTCGGCGCTGACTCCCACCCGTGTCCCGACGGCGTAGACATCGATGGGTGCCCCGGCCGACACCAGGTCGTGCACGGCGAACTCGTCCAGGCCGCCACTGGCGACGATGCGGACCTGAGGGAGTCCGGCGGCGTCGAGGATGGCCCGGGTACGGAAGGACAGCTTCTTGAGGTCACCGCTGTCCAGGCGGACGGCCGAGCCGTCGGCGCGATCCAGCTTGCGCAGGACGCGTGCAGCGGCGGCGACACCGGCTTCGGTGTCGTAGGTGTCCACCAGGAGCGTGACCGGGCCGGGATGGCACCGTGCGAAGGCGATGAAGGCGGCTTCCTCGTTCTCGAAGGCTTCGATGTAGGAGTGCGCCATGGTGCCGACCGCGGGAAAGTTCAGCGCGCGGGCGGTGGCGACATTGCTGGTGCCGGCGAAACCGGTCAAGGCAGCCAGCCGGGCCACCTGCAAACCGGCGGCCGTCCCGTGGGTACGGCGCAGCGAGAAGTCCACGACCGCATGTCCTCGGGCGGCCAGGACACACCGGACGCACTTGGAGGCCACCGCGGTTTGATGGCTGAGGTGATTGAGCACACAGGTCTCCACGAGCTGCGCCTGCGGCAGAGGCGCGGTGACCTCCATCAGAGGCTCACCGGCCAGGACGACACGGCCTTCGGGGGCCGCGCGTACGGTACCGGTGAAGCGCGTCCCCACCAGCGGCATCAGATCGTGCACCGGACGTCCCAATGCCTCCGCGAACTCTCTCGCGTCATCGAGGCCGACGCGGTACCGGGACAGATAGCTCAGCGCCGACTCGACACCGGCGCACACCAAGAAGCCCCGGTCCGGCGGAAGTTGACGGACGAAGCAGCTGAACGTTGCGGGCTTCGTCATCCGCTCGCGGAGATAGGAGAGCGCCATCGTCACTTCGTACAGATCGGTGGTCGTGGTCTCGGACATGGGGAGCTCTCCTTCCCTGCTCCTGCCGCCGCCGGTGCCTTCGCGCCGGTGGAAGCCCGCGTGCGCGCATCGGAGCTGACTTCCAGCACATCACCACTGCGTGCCCGGGAAACAGGACCGGATGGCCCAGTCCAGCAGGCTGCGAGCCGGCCGGTGCGCACAGCGGGCCCCACGGTTCTGCCCGCAGTGGTCGGCCGAATTGCCGACCCGGTCCCGCACAGTGGCCAGGTCGTGCCCCGGGCACGGTGAATGCGGATGCCCGGCAGGCCGACGACACAGGAGCCAACTGCTGCGGACGGGGCGAATAGCGCAGGGCACCGGGCGTGGGAGAGGGGTGTTGCCCGAGCGGTCGATTACGCTCCGTGCGCCTTCGGAGACCACAGACCGCCACCAGAGACGGCAAGGGCCGGCGCCGTGATGAACGAACCACCCTCCAACGGTCCCGTCGTCGCGCACCGGTGGGTTTCGCTGAGCGCGATCTGCACCGCCGCAGGAATGGTCTGGCTGGCCTTCGGCGATCTCGGCGTGGCGATCCCCCAGATCGCGAACGAATTCAGCACCAGCCTGTCGAACCTCCAGTGGGTGAACAACGCCTTCAGCCTCGTCACCGGTGCGCTCGTGATCGCCCTGGGCAAGTTCGGCGACCTCTTCGGCCGCCGCCGGATGCTGCAGCTGGGCATCCTGCTGCTGGCCCTCTTCTCCGTACCGGCCGCGCTCGCGCCGGACATCAGATGGCTGGTCATCGGCCGTGCACTCATGGGGGTCGGTGCCGCGCTGATCCTGCCGGCCTCGCTCGCCCTCATCCCGCCCGAGTTCTCCGGGAAGGCGGAGACCGTCGCGTTCGGGGTCTGGCAGGCGGTGGCCTGGGGCGGACTGTCCATCGGGCCTGCAATCAGCGGCGTGATCACCGTCGGCCTCGGCTGGCGCTGGCTGTTCTGGATCAACCTGCCGCTCGCTGCGCTCACGTTCGTGGTCGTTCAGGCCACGACCCCGGAATCCCGCGATGAGAACGCCACCCGCACGATCGACTGGCTGGGGCTGGTGGCCATCGTCCTGGCGGCCTTCGCCCTCCTGTACGCGCTCACCGAAGGGCCGAGCGTGGGCTGGGGAGACCCGCTGATCGTGGCGTTGTTCGCGGCGACCGTGGTGCTTTCGGTCGGGTGGTGGCTCATCGAACGGCGAGCACGCGCGCCGCTCGTGGACCTCCGGCTGTTCCGGATCCGGGCCTACAACGGTGCCCTCACTGCCAACCTCACGATGAACTTCACCTTCGCCGGTCTCAGCTTCCTGCTGGTGCTCTGGCTGGAGAACGCCCGCGGCTACAGCGCGGTGGAGGCCGGGGTGCTCATGCTGCCGGCCACCGTCGGGGTCTTCCTGTGCATTCCGCTCGGGGGCCGGCTCGACAACCGGTGGGGTGGGCGGCTGCCCTCGGTGGTGGGGCTCGTGGTGGCCAGCGCGGGCCTGTTCATCCTGGGCTTTCTCGGTACGCGCAGTTCGATGGCGTACCTTGCCGTCGCGCTCATTGTCATCGGGCTCGGTCTGGGGCTGGTGAGCACCCCCGTCGCCAACACAGCCGTCGGTGAGGTCCCGATCGAGCTGGCTGGTGCCGCCGCAGGTGTGTTCAAGATGTCCAGCATGCTCGGCGGCGCCCTCGGAGTGGCCGTCCTCACGGCGGTCGCCAGGGCGTTCACCACACAGGAGGCCGCGGGCGTCATCGAGGCGTCGGGGCTGACGCAGGCGCAGATCTCGCAGGTCCGGCGGGCGCTGGTGAACTCCTCGTCCTTCCGGGAAGCGATCGCGTCACTCCCGACCGATCTCCGACACACCGTCGTGCAGGCGGCGATCGAGGCGTTCTCGTCCGGCGTCGCCGACACCATGGCCATCACGGCCTTTCTGGTCTCTCGGCGCGACGGTGGTCGTCTTCTTTCTGTGGCCGCGACGTAGGAAGGCCGCGGAGGGCCCCACCGATCCTGGCCGGGCCGGCGGGGCAGGCCCGCCGGGCACCTCACAGCGGTCGGCTCCGTAGTGTCGTTGCGCGGCGGGGCATGCGGAGCGAGCGGGCCCGTGTCGTACTGCCGCCGAGCCGTGCAGCCGGGGCGCCGAGCAGTCATGTGTGAGCTGGCCGGTCCGATGAGACCAGGCTCTACCGTGAGCCAGGCGAAGCGGTGGCGGGACGACATCCTCGCCCGGCCGACGCCGATCGGCGCACGGCGCCACTTGCCGTCCTCCGGCCTGTCAGAGCCAACTCCGCGGCATCCAAGGAGAGTTCGGACAACACCGGCACCTGGCGCGGCCTCGTTCCCCCCCCATGCTCACCGGCCCCCGCCCCTCACGACGACAACCGGGCAGGGCGCATGCTGAGTGCAGTGCTGGCTGACCGAGCCCAGGAGCGCTCCGCTGAAGCCACCGTGTCCGCGGCTGCCGACGACCAGGAGAGAGGCGCCCCGGGCGGCTTCCAGCAGCACGGAAGCGGCCGTTCCGTACGCCACGGTGGCCTTGACCCGTGACGTGTCGCCCGATGCCACGACCTCTCTGATGGCGTCGTCGAGCGCCTGCCCCGCCCACACCTTCATGTCCCCCGCGAGGGACTGCGGCGCATCGAGCCAGCCGATCGATCCGTACAGCGGCGGATACTCCCATGCGATCACTGCATTGACGCCGCAGTCGGTCAGCCCTGCCTGACGTACCGCCCACCGCAGTGCCTCTTTGGACGATTCCGAACCGTCGACCCCGACGACGATGCGGCCGGTTTCCTTCGGTTTGCTGCTCATGGTCACCTCCGCGATGCCACATCCCGCCGGCACTCCCCCGCGCCCCGGGCCGGCTCCAGGCTTCTGCCGTTACGCGGCGGTGTCGTCCCGTACAAAGGTGAGCCGGTCGATCACCTCGACCACACCGTCGACGCTTTCGGACATACGCACGGCGATGGGGACGAGGCTTTTGCGCTCCAGGGTTCCGCTGAGCGTCACCGTGCCGTTGGCGACATCGACCGTGACGGCGGACGGGGAGACACCCAGCGTGCACGTCAGCACGTCCTCCAGGATCTCCTCCTGGATCGCCCGGTCGCGTCGCAGGAAGAGCTGCACCAGGTCGCTGCGGCTGATCACACCGATGAGACGGCCCGAGTCATCGACCACGGGAAGCCGCTTGACCTTCTTCTCCTCCATCGTCCTGGCCGCCCGTACGGCGGACCACGCGGGGCGGGCCACCACAGCGGGGCTCGACATGAGCGCTTCGGCGGTACTCGGCCCGGGCCTCGCGGTCTGCCTGCGCAGCAGATCGGCCTCCGACACCACCCCCAGCGGTCGGTCGTCCTGATCGACGACCGGCACGGCGGTGATGTCGTACTCGTCGAGCAGGTGCGCGATCTCCCTGAACACGGTGCCGGGCTGGACGGCGACGGCATTGGGCGTCATCAGGTCGGCAACGCTGCGGTTTCTCATCTCTGGCCAGTCCCTCCGGGGTAAGCCTTTGCCGGCCCTTTATGGTTCCCCGCCGCGATCCCGTGCGTATGAGCCTGCCTCGCCCGAGGCTTCACAGCTAGGGCCGGGTGGCACCTGGAACGGCCGGTGGACCCCGGCAAGGCAGACCCTTCCTCAGTCACGGTCGACGCTCAGGTCGAGGAAGTGCGCCGAGCAGGAGATACACGGATCGTGGTTGCGGATCACCCGTTCACACAGGGCCGTCAGCTCGGCATCGGTGGGGTGCGGGCCAGTGCGGAGGCGTTCTTGCACGGTGTGGAGAAGGTCCTGCTCGATCGCGGCCTGGTTCTGAGCTGTCGGCGGGACCAGGGCGGCCTCGGTGACGGTGCCGTCGGTGTCGAGCGTGTAGCGGTGGTAGAGCAGCCCGCGGGGTGCCTCCGTCGCGCCGTGGCCGGTGCCTGCCCGGTCGGGTACGTCGACGTACGGGCGCGGCGGGGGCTCGTACGTGTCAATGAGACGCAGCGCTTCGCCGACTGCGTACAGCACCTCGACGGCGCGGATGATGATGCTGCGGAACGGATTGCGGCATACCGTGCCCGCGCGTGGATCACCGAGTCCGGCATCACCTGCGACCTGGAGCACGTCAGGTGGCAGCCAGCGGCCGCTGATGGCGTAGCGGGCGAGCGTCCCGGTCAGATGCCGACGGCCGTCGAGCCGCGAGTGCAGGGCGGTGGAGTGCGGCACCTGGGTCTCGATGACGTGGTCGGGGAACGTGGCGAGGGGGAAAGTGCGGGTGGGGAGTGCGCGGTCGGTGTCCGCGGGCAGCCCGGCGGAGCTGGGAGCGGTCATCGCGGTGGGGGTGCCGGAGTCGATGGCGTATGTGCCGGGTTCGGCGAGCGCCAGCAGTTCGTTGTCGATTCCCGTGTCGGGGAAGTCGAAGCCGGCCACCCAGCGCACGGTCGCCTCCGCGTCGTCACGGGCGCGCCGCAGCCGCTCTTCCAGAGGGCGCAGTTCGGCCCTGGTCGGTACGCGATGGAAGCCGCCGACGCGGGCGTTGACGGGGTGGATGGCACGGCCGCCGAGCAGTTCGACGATCGCGTTGCCGGCCTGCTTGAGTGCCAGCCCCCGCTCGACCTGGGTGCGATGGGTACGGGCGAGGTCGATGATGCTGTCGCCGCCGAGGAAGTCGGGGGCGTGCAGGAAGTAGATGTGCAGGGTCTGGCTTTCGATCCACTCGCCGCAGTAGAGCAGTCGGCGCAGCGCGGCCAGCCGTTCGCCGACGACGATGTCGCGGGCGTCCTCGAGCGCGCGGCAGGCGCTCATCTGGTAGGCGACCGGGCAGATACCGCACACCCGGGAGGTGATGTCGGGCGGTTCGGTGGAGGAGCGTCCGCGCAGGAACGCCTCGAAGAAGCGCGGGGGTTCGTAGATCTTGAGCCGAGCCTCGGCGACCTCGCCGTCATGGATGCGCAGATGGAGCGCGCCCTCGCCCTCCACGCGGGCGAGGGATGCCACGCGCAGCACCTTCGATTCGCCGTGGGTCACCCGGGAAGTTCCTTCCGGACGGCGGCGTCGAACTCCGGCGCGGCGGTGTTGTACGTCCGCAGCACCCGGACCACGTCCAGGGTGTCCATGCCGTCGCGACGCAACAGGGGGATGAAGGAGGGGAAGTTGGTCGAGTTCGACGGTCCGAAGCAGCCGTAGCAGCCCCGGTTGTACGCGGGGCACAGCGCGCCGCACCCGGCGTGGGTGACCGGTCCCAGGCACGGGGTTCCGTGCGCGACGGTGACGCAGACGGTGCCGCGCCGCTTGCACTCGAAGCACACGCTGTGGGCGGGCACGTCGGGTGTGCGACCGGCCAGATAGGCGGTGATGACCTCGATCAGCTGACCGCGGTCGATGGGGCAGCCGCGCAGTTCGAAGTCGACGGGGACGTGGGCGCTGATGGGTGTGGAGGTGGCGAGGGTGTCGATGTAGTCGGGCCGGGCATAGACCGCTGCTTGGAATTCGGCGACGTCGGCGTAGTTGCGCAGCGCCTGGACGCCGCCGGCGGTGGCGCAGGCACCGATGGTGACCAGCCGGTCGGATGCTGCTCGGATGTGCTGGATCCGCTCGGTGTCCTCGGCGGTCGTGACCGAACCTTCGACCAGCGACAGATCGTACGGTCCCGGCCCCGGCGCACTGGAGGCTTCCAGGAAGTAGGTGATCTCCACCTGCTCGGCGATGCCGAGGAGTTCGTCCTCGCAGTCGAGCAGCGTGAGCTGACAGCCGTCGCAGGAGGCGAACTTCCACACGCCCAGCTGTGGACGGCGGTCGGACAAGGCCGGCACGTCACAACTCCCTTACGGAAAGGAGGGTTTCGGCTACGGACCAGCTGACAACCGGGCCGTCCCGGCAGAGCAGCAGGGGGCCGAGCTGGCAGTGTCCGCAGTGTCCCGTGCCGCAGTGCATGGTGCGTTCCAGGGAGATGCGGATGCGGTCCGGGGCGAGCCCGCGGTGGGCGAGGTCGCGGGCGGTGGCCCGGATCATCACCTCGGGACCGCAGAGGAACGCGGTGGTGTTGCCCAGGTCGAACTCGGCCCGGTCGAGGAGGGCGGTCACCACGCCGACGTCCCCCTGCCAGGTGTCGTCGGGGCGGTCCACGGTGACCTGGAGGCGAGCGCCGGCCGCCCGCCAGCCGTCGAAGTCGCGGGCGCAGACCAGGTCACCGGGTGTACGGGCACCGATGAGGATGTTCAGGCGTCCGTAGCGCTGCGGTGTGGCAAGCACGGCGGTCACCAGCGGCCGCAGCGGCGCCAGGCCGAGGCCGCCAGCCACGATCAGCAGGTCGCGCCCGGCGGCGGTGGGCAGGTCCCAGCCCGTGCCGAGCGGTCCGCGTACGCCGACCGTCGCACCGGGCCGCAGGCCGTGCAGAGCGGCGGAGACCGCGCCCACCGAGCGCACCGTGTGCGTCAGTACGTGCCCGTCGATACCACTCAGCGACAACGGAATGTCGCCGACGCCGAAGGCGTACACCATCGCGAACTGGCCGGGGGCACACGGCGGCAGCGGCGCCGCCACCGGTTGCAGGACGATTTCGGCGGTGTCGGGGGTCTCGTCGGTGCGTTCGGCGACGCGGTACGGGACCGGCACCATGTCCGGGCCGTCGGCCGTCATGGTGTTTCACCACCGGAGCGGTGCCGCTGTGCGGTCGCGGGCGGGCCGTAGAGGTCCAGCAGACGGGTGCGGGCGGCTCGCAGCCTCCGGCCGATGGCCACCGCGGCGACGCATCGGGTGACCGCCAGGCCGAAGGCGGGATCCTCGTCGATCGCGGCGCGGACCTGGGGGGCGTCGAACTCGTACGCCTCGACCGCACTTCGGGTCTGCGCACCCAGGTGCCATCGGTAGGGCTCGAACAGCCAGGACCAGCCCAGCAGTTCCCCTTCGCCCAGGGTCTCGACGACGGTCGCGCCGCGCCCCGGCTCCTGCACATCGAGGGCGACCAGCCCGGAGCGGATGATCCAGAAGTGGTCGGCGCCGCCGCCCTCGTCGAAGATCCGGTCGGCCGCGGGAAAGGCGACCTCTCGTGCGAAGGTGAGCAGTTTGTCACGGTGTTCGGGCGGCAGCGCGCTGAGGATGCCATGCCCCTGCGCTCTCATGAGGGGGCCTCACCCTGCGAGGCTCCCCCAGCTTCTCTCGGGAGATTTCCGCGCTCGTCGTTCAGGGCATGGGCTTCCTCGGTGATGTCGATCCCGACCGGGCACCACACGATGCACCGCCCGCAGCCGACACAGCCCGAGCTGCCGAACTGGTCGTACCAGATGCCGAGTTTGTGGGTGGCCCACTGCCGGTAGCGGCTGCGGCCGGACGCCCGTACCGGTCCGCCCGGCAGATGCGAGAACTCCAGGTCGAAGCAGGACTCCCAGCGCCGCCACCGCTCGGCGTGATCGCCGGTCAGATCGGTCACGTCCTCGGCGGAGGTGCAGAAGCAGGTCGGGCACGCCATGGTGCAGTTGCCGCAGGTCAAGCAACGTGAGGCGACATCGTTCCAACGCTCGGCGTCCAGGGTCTCGCGCATCAGCATCTGTAGGTCGACTTCCGGCATGGTGCGACCCATACGGTCGGCCGCCGCGGCGACCTGCTCCCGGGCCACTGCCGCGGTCGCGCCGTCGGCGGGTTGACGCGGGAGCTCCGCCAGCACCGATTCGCCTTCGTCACTGCCGGCCCGTGCCCAGAACCGGTGGCCGCTGCCGTCGACCACCTCGGTCAGTGCCAGGTCGTAGCCACCGTCGACGGCGGGCCCGGTGCCCATGGACGTGCAGAAACAGGTGGCTCCCGGCTCGGTGCATTCCACGGCCACCAGGAAGGCGCGTTCCCGCCGGGCCCGGTAGCGGCTGTCGGTGTGCGGGCCGCCGGTCAGCACCCGGTCCTGTACGGCGATGGCCCGCAGGTCGCAGGGGCGCACTCCGAGAAACGCGTAGGACGGGGGTGGTGCGGCGTCCTCGGTCACCGTCAGCACGCCGTCGGCCCCGCGGTCCGCGGTCCACTCCCGCTCCCGCTGCGGGTGCAGATACGTCTTCCACGACTGCGGTCCCGCGCTGTGCGCGAACGCCGCGCCGTCCTCGCGCGGGCGCAGCCGGTAGTGCCCGGCCTCCAGCTCGACGCCCCAGCCGTAGGGCAGGTCGTCCCCGCCGGAGATCTCGGCCAGTACGATCGCCCCGTCCCGCACGGTCGGCCCGATGACCGTGCGGCCCCGCGTGGCGAGGACCCTGATCAGGGTCTCCAGCCCGTCCTTGCCGATCACCGCGGTGGTGTGGTCGCCCGTCATCGCCCGCCTTCCGGCACGGATCATGCCAACGCGGCCAGTATGTGCCGGTACCGGCACGGCGCAGGCGCCGACGGTCCCGGCTGTGGCCCGTACGGACCTCTTCGTCCCCCGGACGGGCCTGGGCGGCGGGCGGGGACGGGGCTGCCGCGCCGAGTCCACGCCGTGGTGGGGAAGGCATCGCGACATGGATGATTCTGCTGTCGCAGAGCGGATCGCCGTCATCGGTGTCGGCAACGACTACCGCCACGACGACGGCGTGGGCTGGGCCGTCGTGGCCGGACTTGTGCAGCGGGGGAAGCGGCGGCCGCTCCCCCACGGGACTCGGCTCACCCGTACTGACGGAGACCCGACGCGAGTGATCGGGGCCTGGGACGGCGTCCGTCTGGCTATCGTCGTGGACGCCGCACGGTCCCATCCGGGCCGGCCCGGCCACGTGCACCGGCTGCGACTCGACGGCGCTTTGTCGCAGCCGCCACGCGCAGTGACCAGCTCACACGGCTTCCCCCTTGAGGACACCGTCCGGCTCGCCCACGCCCTGGACCGGATGCCTGGAGACCTGCTCGTCTACGCTGTCGAAGCCGCCGACACCAGCCTCGGGTCCGGACTGTCGCCGCAGGTCGCAGCTGCGGTCGGCCCGCTCGTCCACCGTATTGAGGGGGACATCGTGCGTCACGTTCTTGGCGGGCGGTGATGCCGGACAGCGCGGGGCAGGTGCATGAGGTGCGGGGGTGCCGTTCGTTCAAGGGGGCCGGTCGGGTCCTTCCCGGGGAAGGTCAGCCCCTCCCCTCGGCAGCGGCGCCGGGCGAGCGTGGCATCGCAGGCACCGACCTGGGAGGCAGACCATGGCCAGAACCGGAGAATGGGGTGTCCGTCTCTACCTCTTCGAGGACAACGGAGCAAGCACGGCGCGCGTGGTGCTCGATACCGGCACCAACACACTCACCGGGCACGGCAAGGCCCAGTACACATCGAAGGACGTGGACGTTCCGGAGATCGGCGACGAACTGGCGGCCAGCCGGGCGATGAGCGATCTGGCCACGCAGCTGATGAGGACCGCGTGCGACGACTTGGAGGGCGTGCGGGCGTCGTCACCGGCGGCCCGGACACCGTCGACCGATCCGGCCGACTGAACCGGCTCATGGAAGCCGACGCACATAGGGGTCGCGAGCGTGGCGGGGCACCAGGCGGACCCGGGCGTCGACGACGGTGGTGCCGTCCGGCCTGGCGATCACCGGATCGCATTCCGCCTCGGCGAGTTCGGGTAGGTCGTCCGCCATCCGGGAGAGGCGTGCCAGCAGGTCCTCCAGGCCCGCGATGTCGACCGGGCCACTGCCCCGGTAGCCGAACAGCAGCGGCGCACAGCGTGGTGCGGTGAGCAGTTCGTGGACATCGGTGTCGGAGAGGGGGGCCGGGCGCGCGGCGTGGTCGGCGAGCAGCTCGCTGGTGGTGCCGCCGAGCCCGAAGACGACCAGGGCTCCGAAGACTTCGTCCTGGACGACGCCGGCCAGCAGCTCCGTGCCGCGGGCGGCCATCGGCTGGACGAGGACTTCGGTCACGCCGGTGCCGAGACGGGTCGTCAGATCGCGGTAGGCGGACCGTACTTGGCGCTCGCCGCGCAGATCGAGCAGGACGGCGCCCGGTTCGCTCTTGTGGAGGAGGCCGGGGCCCTGCGCCTTGAGCACCGCGGCGCCCCCGGGGCCCGCGAGGCGTGCGGCGGCATCGACCGTTTCCTGCTCGGTGGTGGCGCATGCTTGCGGCAGGTGCGGAATGCCATAGCAGCCGAGGAGTTGGGCGGTCTCACGGGTGGTCAGCCAGCCGCCGGCCGGTTCCCGGGTGAGAAATGCCGCGACGAGTGCGTGTGCGCCCGAGGAGTCGATACCGGCCGGCTCCACCACATCGCCCTGTGGCCTGGACAGCCAGCGTGCCCGTTCGGCGGCGTGGAACAGGGCCCTGGCGGCCGACTGCGGTTCGCCGTAGGCGGGTGTCACCTGCCCGTCTTCCGCGCGGAGCAGCCGGACCCGCTCCGGCTGGTCGAGCAGCACCGCGACGATCGGTACGTCGGGACGGTCCGTCGGCACCGGGGACGTCACCGCGGTGACCAGGTCGGCACCGACCGCCGTGGTCAACGCGGTGGGCACCAGGGCGACCAGGACGGCATCCGTCGATCCGGACCTCGCGAGCCGGTCCACGCACTCGCTCAGTTCCCGCACGCTCACCGCAGGCGTGGTGTCGACCGGGTTTCCGGCACCGGCGCCCGCCGGAAGCAGCGCAAGCAGCTGCCCCCTGAGGTCCGATGGCAGTTCGGGGACGGTCAGTCCCGCATCCACACATGCATCCGCGGCCAGCACCCCGACACCGCCGGCATTGGAGACCACGGCGATCCGCCCGCCCGCGGGCAACGGCTGGGAGTGCAACAGCGCCGCGGCGTCCAGTAGTTCACCGAGGGTGCGGGTGGCGGTGATGCCGGCCTGGGTGAACAGTGCCCGGCGGGTCATGGTCGGGGTCGCCGCGGCCGCCGTGTGCGAGGCGGCCGCACGGCGGCCCGCTGTCGAGCGTCCCGCGTCGACCGTGAGCACGGGCATCCGGCGAGCGACGCGCCGGGCCGTACGGGAAAACGCGCGCGGGTTCCCGAACGACTCCAGGTGCAGCAGCGCCAGTTCGGTCCTGCCGTCGCCCTCCCACCACTGCAGCACATCGTTGCTGCTGACATCGCGCTTGTCGCCGAGCGAGACGAAGCTGGAGATGCCGATGCCCAGGCGGGAGAGCCCGTCCAGCAGCGCGATGCCGACTCCGCCGGACTGCACCGCGACCCCCGCCGTACCGGGCAGCGGCCTCGTCACGGCGAAGGTCGCGTCCATGCGGACGGCGTCTTCCGTATTGGCGATGCCCAGACAGTTGGGACCGACCATCCGCATCCCCCAGTGGCGGCATGCCTCGGTCAGCTCCGCGGCCCGGTTCGCGTCCAGTCCGGAGGTCAGCACCACCAGCGCTCTGACTCCCGCCTTTCCGCACTGGTCCACCGTCGCGGGAACGGCGGCGGCCGGGACCGCGACGAAGGCGAGGTCCGGCGGGTGCGGAAGGTCGGCGACGGACGCATAGGCGGGAATGCGCAGCACGGCGTGGGCATGCGGGTTGACCGCGTAGAGCAGTCCGTGGAAATGCGCTTCGCGCAGGTTGTGCAGGACGGCCCGGCCGACCGATCCGGGCCGGGTTCCGGTGCCGATCACCGCGAGGGAACGGGGGCGCAGCAACGGCTGCAGACTCGCGGTGCCGGCGGTGCGGCCCCTCCTGTCCACCGCCGCCAGGTAGCGCTCATCCGGTTCGAGCCGGATGACCCCGCTCACCATGGCGCCGTCGTACTGCCGGGTGACGCGCAGACCGAGATCGGCCAGGACCTTGTGGATGAGGTGGTTGTCGGCGAGTACGTCGGCGGTGAACGTGGTGATGCCGTTCTCCCGGGCGATGTGGACCAGATGTTCCAGCAGCAGGGTGCCGATGCCTCGGTGGTGGAACTGGTCGGCCACCGCCAGGGCGATCTCGGCGGAGGCGGGGTCGTCGCCGGTCTCGTACTCGGCGACGCCGACCAGCCGGTCGCCCTGAACCGCCACCAGGGTGCGGTGGCCGGCTTCGGGAGGCGCGCAGAGCCGGGCGGCGGCCTGCTCGCCGGAGCGGCGGCTCACCATGAAGAACCGGCTGCGCAGGTTGTCCGTGGACATCCCGTCGTAGAGCCGGCGTACCCGTTCGCGGTCCTCGGGGCAGGCCGCGCGCAGCCGCACCGTGCTCCCGTCGGCCAGGAGTGCAGGGACCTCACGGGTTCCGGGGGCGGTGCCAGGGTCGGTGTCGGTCATCGCGCTGCGGGGTCGAACCTCACGTCCACGACGCCCTCGACCGCCCGCACCAGCCGTGCCGCGACGGGGATGAGCGAGGTGTTGCCGATCCGGCCGCTGAGGGTGACCACTCCGTCGGTGACACCGACCGACATTTCCTCCGCCGCTCCGGCGAACAGCCGGCCGACGACCTCCGTACGGATTTCCGCCGCCAGGTCCTCGTCGGAGCGCAGAAAGACCTTCAGCAGGTCGGAGCGGCTGACGATGCCCTGCAGCAGTCCCTCGCTGTCGACCACGGGCAAACGCTTCACGGACTTGCACGCCATCGTCCGCGCCGCCTGGGCGAGGGTGTCGCCGGCGTGCACCGTCAGGGCGGGCGTGCTCATCAGCTCCCCGGCCGTCAGAGCCCCGGCCTTGCGTACGTCGTCCAGTCGGCGCAGCTGCTCCAGACGATCAGGATCGGATTCCCGGAACTCCTCCTTGGGCAGCAGATCGGCCTCCGAGACCACCCCGATCACCCGCCCCTCCCCCGCCAGCACGGGCAGGGCGCTGACCTTCCACTGCTCCATGGTCTCGACGATCTCCTTGAACCGCGCCTCCTGGCCGACCGCGACCACCGTCTGGGTCATCACGTCGCTGACGGTGTACGGAGTGTGCTCCATGACGTCTCCTGGGTACGGACCGGTCGCACCACCGGTGTGACACTTCCAGCCTGGGGTCCCTCCACCGGTACCGGGCAGGGGCCGTCCGGCCCTTCCCTCGGCAGGCTGCCGTGGTCGCTGTACGAAGTCCGCTCACGCTGGTCCGCTCTGTGGCGACTCGGCGGGTTCTGGGAATGGCGAGGGCATAGTCGAAACGGCGCTCGTCGAGCGTGGCGCGCAGGTGCGGCTTGGCCGGGCTCAGGCGGAGTGGCGGTAGTAGGTGAGGGAGACCTTGACCGGGCCGTCGTTCGAACCGTCGGTGAGTGTGCGGATGATGGCGATGTCCTGGCCGCCCGGGTAGCGGACGCAGAAGCTGCGGCCGACGCGCAGGGTGGTGAAGGGGAGGGTGGAGGCGGGCTGGGTGTCGATGCCCTTGAGGCAGTCGGTGAGAGTGAGGGGGCCGGCCGGGGGGATGTAGGCGGCGCTGTCGTCGGGGACGTAGTACGCGCCGTTCTCGCGGCCCAGGTACCAGGTGGAGTTGTTTTGGGTCACCTTCCCGGCTTTGAGGTCGAACTCGTAGTCGGAGTCGGGGGAGGTGAGTTCGAGGTTCGTGTAGGCCACGGAGTAGCCGGAGGCCGTGGTCGGTTGCGGGGACGTGGAGGGGGAGGGCGGGGGGTGGCTGCCTCTGGCAGCGACGTCCTTGTTGCCGTGGTGGTCGAAGTAAGCGGAGTTGAGCAGGACGAAGATCGTTGCGCCGCCGACGAGGAAGGCGGCGGTCGTCAGGAGCGCGATGCGGGCGCGTCGGCGTGCGGTGGTCGCGGCTCTGCGTGTGGCGGCTGCCGGCTGCGGCCGGTCGGGCGCCGGGGCAGGGAGGACCGGTGCCGCCGGGGCCACGGCCGCGGATCGGCCCGGGTCGAGGAGGGTCGCGGGCGGCGGAGGCGTGGTCGGTAGGGCGGTGTGGCGCTGGATCTCGCTACTCACCTGCTCAGGCAGCCAGCCGTCGGAGATACGGAGTTCGCCGCCGGTGGCGGGGTGGTTGCGGGCGGCCTCGATCAGCCAGGCTGTGCTCGGCCGGTCCTCGGGGTTCTTGGCCAGACAGAGCCGGACCAGTTCGTGCAGTCCGTGCGGAAGATGGGTGAGGTCGGGCTCCTCGTGTATCGCCCGGTAGAGGGAGGCGGGTTCGGGTCCGTCACCGAAGGGGGGCATGCCGGAGCCTATGCAGGCGATCAGGGCGCCCAGGGCGAACACGTCAGTGGCCGGGGTGGCGGGTAGTCCGAGGGCTTGTTCGGGTGCCATGAAGCCCGGTGAGCCGATGCGCAGGCCGGTGCCGGTGAGCGGGTTGGCGTCGGCGGCGCGGGCGATGCCGAAGTCGATGACGCGGGGGCCGTCGGCGGCGACGAGGACGTTGCCGGGCTTGAGGTCGCGGTGGACGACCCCCGCGGCGTGGATCGCGTGCAGGGCCTCGGCGATGCCGGCGACGAGCAGCAGGACGGTACGTTCGGGCAGTGGGCCGTGTTGGTGGACGACTTGCTGGAGGGAGGGGCCGGGCACGAAGGTGGTAGCGAGCCAGGGGGTGGTGGCGTCGGTTCCCGCGTCGACCACCTGGGCGGTGTAAAAGCCGTGGATACGCCGAGCGCTGGCAACCTCCTGGGCGAAGCGGTGCCGAAACCCCGGATCCTCGGCGAGCTCCGGCCGGACCACCTTGAGCGCGACCGGACGACCGCCGGCTGTGTAGGCCAGGTAGACCCGGCCCATGCCGCCCGCGCCGAGCAGCGCGCAGAGGCGGTAGCCGCCGATCGCGTGGGGGTCGTCCGAGGACAGCGCCTCGAAGGCCGAGGGCGACGGGGCGCCGAAGGGCTCTGCGGTCATGCTGACTGAACTCCCAGCGGGTCGGGCGGTGGGGACGGGGACACGGTGGTGTGGGTGCGGCGGGTGAGGTGGCCCGGTCGGCCAGATGCGGAACGCCTGCCGAGACGACGATCTTCGGCGAACTGCACCGCAACGACGGGTCATTCGCGGGAGTTGCCGACCAAGATGCGGTAACCGATGAGCAACACCAGGGAACCGGCGATCGCGGCGCCCCAGGTGTAGAGGTCGAAGAAGTCCTGCTCCACCGGGCGGTCGAGGAAGCGGGCCGAGAGCCAGCCGCCGACGAAGGCGCCCGCGACGCCGATGAGAGTGGTACCGATCAGGCCGCCCGGGTCGCGGCCGGGCAGCAGCATCTTGGCGATGGCTCCGGCGAGCAGGCCGAGGACGATCCAGCTGATGATGCCCATGGTGGGTTCCTCCCGTCGGGTCGGGCTCCGCGCCGAGTGCGCCGGAGAACGACACGTGGTTCGCTTGTTTTTGCGCAAGCCAGTAGTGGGTGGTCAGGTGGTATGGGGGTGGGTATGTCGCGGTGGCAGGTGGGGCAGGTGGGCGCCACCCAAGGTCCGACTCTTTCAGTCCGCGACTTCCTTGGCGGCGCGGATTCCCGACAAGTAGGCACCGTGGACGGTCTGGTAGGAGTCGCGGTGCGTCGCCTCACCGGCGAAGTGCACACGGTCTTCCACGGCGGCGGCGAGACTGTCACGCATGGACGGTGTGGAGCCGATCTTGTTGTACGAGTACGAGCCGCACGCGTACGGGTCGGACGCCCAGCGGGTGATCTGATAGCCGACAGGGGCGGGGATGTCACTGCCGAAGATGGTTCTCAGCGTTCCCATGGCGCTGTCGACGATCCGGGTGTCGCTCCAACCCTCGGTCGTGCGGCCGAAATCGGCGGCGTTGAAGCCGAGCAGCACCGGCCGGCCGGTGACGCGGCTGATGTTGATCCACTGTTCCCACTGGCCGTACTTGTCCACATCCGGTACGTGGGTCATCCAGTCGGTGTCCGGCCAGAACACCTTGGGGAAGCGCAGGTAGCACTTGTTGAGCACGCCCATGCCGAGCTTGTCGATGGCGGTGCGTTTGTTCGCGGGCAGGCCGGGGCCGAAGGTGACCGCGCCTCTCTGCAGCACGCCCAGCGGTAGCGTCACCACCACGTGGCCGGCGAGAAAGGTGTCTTTGTCGGTGGCGACGGTCACGCCGCTGGAGTCCCAGTCGATGTGCTTGACGACGTGCCCGGTCCGGATGGACAGCCCGGAGGCGAGCAGATCGGTGATCTGGTGGTAGCCGCCGGGGAACAGCACGTCCTTGCCCTTGATGTCCGCGCCGCTGTCGAAGTACAGGGCCGACATCCGGTCCACGCTGCCCGAGTACTCGTGCTCGTAGTCGTTGAGCCCGAACGAGATCAGGGCCTTGTCGTCGTCCGACAGTGAGGACCAGCGCAGCGCACGCTCCACCACGCTGCGCACCGACGCATCCTTGTCCGCGTCGTCCTGGTACGAGGACAACGCGTCCTCCATTTTGCTCTGCCAGCGGTCGATCGCTTTCGCCTGTGCACCATCGACCTCGCTGCCGTCGGCGAGGTAGCCGGTGGAACTGTCGGGGTTGGTCACGACCGTCCGCGCCCTGGCCTTCGCGGCCAGCGCGGCGATCGGATTGCTGTCGATGCCGTGAATCCATGAGGCGCCGAGGTCGAGCGGCATGCCGGCCCACTTCCCGCTGGTCCAGATGCGGCCGCCGATCCGGTTGCGCGCTTCGAGGACCACCACGCCCTGCCCCCGGTCGGCCAGGTGGCGGGCTGCGGCAAGACCGCTGATCCCGGCGCCGACGACTATCACCCGTTCGCTGTCGGACGAGACCGAGGGGTTCGCCTCGGTCGGGCCGGCCTTGCAGGCGGACAGGGAAGTGAGAGCGGCGAGGCTGGGCAGGCCCAGGCCCGCGTTCTGCAGGAAGCGCCGGCGATGCATCGTCATGTCTGTCAACCGATCTGCGATCTGACACGGGCTCTTGCAGGAATGCCGGCGAACGCTCCGTTGCGTTCGACCGGCTGCCCGTTGGCGAAGAAGCCGCGCAGGCTCCAATGAGGCCCCCGATCCGGTCGGGGACCGCCTCAGTACAATGGAACTGATACTGCAAAGCATGCAATTGAAACATCAGTGTGTCAATAGAGGCATTGGAGATTGGTGCCACGATGCGTACCGACGCGGCAGAGGTGTTGGACTCGGCGATCGCGGTCCTCGCCAAGGACCGAGCGGCGTCCATGCAGGTCATCGCTGCACGCGCGGGCATCAGCCGGGCGACCCTGGTCCGCCTGTTCCCCACCCGTAAGCTCCTGGTGCAGGCGATGGCCGAGAAGATCCTGGACGACTGCGACCGGGTCCTGACCCGGACCGAGGCCGACTCCGCGCCCATGGACCAGGTACTGGGCGTGCTGGTCGCCGAGTACACGCCGTTCGCCCAACTGTGGAACCTGGTCTACGTCGATCCCGATGTCTCGGGTCTGCCCGAGGCCAGCACACGGGCCAAGGCAATCTTCATCCGGACGGTCAAGCTCATGGAACGCGGCCAGAAATCGGGGTTGCTACGCCACGACATGCCGGCCACCTGGCTGGCCTCGACGTTCTGCGGCCTGGCCGAGACCGCATGGGAGCTGACACTTGAAGGCCACATGGGCGCCCGCCAGGCCCCGGACTTCATCAACGCGATCCTGCTGCACGGCGCTGCTGCCTGACCCTCGCTCGCAACCGCCTGATCCCGAGCCCTGACCGAGTGTCACACGAGCTGGGCAGCGCGCTCGCGTACCTGCGAAGCGTAGCGTCGAAGAGAGGCGCGATGCGCCGGAGCGGCCCGAGGGAGGCCGAAGTGGGCGTCGATGAGTCCAGGGGCGCCGCCGCCACCTCGGTGGGCCTGACAGGGGACGAGGCTGCGCGGCGGTTGAAGGACGTCGGCCCCAATGCGCTGCCGGCGGAGCCGTGTACCCCGGTGTGGCGGCGTGTGCTCCAGCAGTTGCGGGATCCGCTGATCGTGGTGCTCCTCGTGGCCGCCGCGCTGACCCTCGTCACCGGCGATTTCCACGATGCCGCCGTCATCCTGTTCGTGATCGTCGTGAACACGGTGGTCGGCGTCGTCCAGGAAGTGCGGGCGGAGGAGGCCGTGGCGGCATTGTCAGAGTTGAGTGCGCCGGCGGCGAGGGTGGTACGGGACGGCAGTGAACGGTCCGTGGCGGCGGCCGAGGTGGTGCCGGGAGACCTGGTCCTGCTGGCCGAGGGCGACATCGTGCCGGCGGACGGTGACGTACGGAACGCCGCGTTGCTGCTACTGGACGAGTCGTCGCTGACCGGCGAATCCGTTCCGGTGGAGAAGGCCCCCGGAGGCGATCCGTCACGGCACGCGGTGTCCGCGGGCACGGTCGTCGTCCGGGGGCACGGCCGCGTGGTGGTCACCGCCACCGGCACCCGGAGCGCGCTCGGCCGCATCGCGTCGCTCATGGGCACGGCCCCCGGTCTGACGCCGCTGCAGCGTCGGCTGGTGGGGTTCGGCCGCATTCTGGCGGCGGTTACCGTCGCACTGTGCGCCGTGGTCCTCGCCCTGGGGCTGGTGCGCGGACAGCCGGTGGAGCTCATGATCGTCGCGGCGATCAGTCTCGCCGTTGCCGCCGTGCCGGAGTCGCTGCCCGCCGTCGTCACGCTCGCCCTCGCGCTCGGCGCACGGCGCATGGCGGAACGGCACGCCATCGTCCGCCGGCTGCCGGCCGTGGAGACCCTGGGATCGGTCACCGTGCTCGCCACCGACAAGACCGGCACCCTGACCGAGGGGCGGATGGCTGCCGAGCGGCTGTGGACGCCGAGTGGAGACGCCACGGTGACGGGCCGGGGCTATGCGCCGGACGGTCGCGTGCTGCGCGACGGCCAGGCGGTCGCCGCGAGCGGCGCACCCGACCTCGCCGCGCTGCTGCGTGCCGCGCTGCTCTGCAACGATGCCGCTCTGGAGCCACCGTCGGACGGCAGCACAAGGTGGCGGGCACTGGGTGATCCCACCGAGGCCGCCCTGCTCACGGCGGGGGCCAGACTCGGGCTGGACCGGGCGGAGCTGGACCGCAAGCTGCCGCGGGTGGACGAGGTCCCCTTCGAGGCGCGTCGCAAGCGTATGACGACGGTGCACCGGCGGCCGGACGGCGGGGTGCACATCGTGTGCAAGGGAGCGCCGGAGTCCGTGCTGCGGCCCGATGTCCTGGCCGACGGGCCCGACCTGATCGCCCGGGCGGCCGCACGGGCCGAGGAACTGGCGCGCGGGGGCCACCGGGTCCTCGCCCTCGCCACGCGCGACCTCGATGCGCGGTCAGCACGTCCCGGGACCTGGGAGACGGGGCTCTCGCTGCTCGGGCTGATCGGGCTCCTGGACCCGCCCCGGAGCGCCTCGGCCGCCACCGTCGCCGCCTGCGAACAGGCCGGAATCGCCCCCGTACTCATCACCGGCGACCATCCGCTCACCGCGCGGGCCCTGGCCGAGCGCCTCGGCATCGCTTCGGGGGGCCGAGCGGTCACCACCGGCGAGCAGATACGGCAGGGTACGGCGGGCGAGCTGACGAGCGTGCGGGTCTTCGCCCGGACCACGCCCGAGCAGAAACTCGACATCGTCCAGGCCTGGCGCGGGACCGGGCACGTGGTGGCGATGACCGGAGACGGGGTCAACGACGGGCCGGCCCTGCGCAGGGCCGACATCGGCGTCGCCATGGGGCGGCGCGGCACCGAAGTGGCACGCCAGGCGGCCGATCTCGTGCTCGCCGACGACAATCTGGCCACGGTCGTCTCCGCGGTCGAGGAAGGGCGCCGCGTCTACGCCAATGTGCGCCGGTTCCTGCTCTACGCCCTGGCCGGCGGCACCGCGGAGATCCTCGTCATGCTGCTGGGCCCCTTCCTGGGGATGCCACTGCCCCTGCTGCCGGCTCAGATCCTGTGGATCAATCTGCTCACCCACGGCCTGCCCGGTGTCGCCCTCGGTGCGGAGCCCGTCGACCCGGGCGTGATGCGCCACCCGCCGCGGCCACCCGAGGAAAGCGTGCTGGGCGCCGGTCTGTGGCCACGCATCCTGGCCATGGGGGCCTTCGTCGCCACCGTCACCCTGGCGACCGGTGTCTGGGCACGGGAGACCGGCCGTCCGTGGCAGTCCATGGTCTTTCTGGTCCTCGGCGCGACACAGCTGGGTGTGGCCCTCGGCTCCCGTGCCCGGCCGCGCAGCCTGGCCAATCCCTTCCTGCTGGTCGCCGTGGGCGCGGCACTCTGCCTACAGGCGGCGGGCGTCTATCTGCCGCCCTTGCAAGCGCTGCTCGGCACGGAGCCGCTGCCGCTCACCGACCTCGCGATCGCCGCCGGGCTCTCCGGCCTCGGCCATGTCGTCATGCGCCTGCAACGATGGCTGTGCCCGGAGCAACCACCGCGAGCCGCCCCGGCCGGCCCCGACGGCTCGGCGCCGGGGCTTCGCCCATGACGCGGGCACACCGTCGGGCAGCGAGCCCGGCACCGTGCCGGGAGACGGCCCAGTCCGGCGCGACACTTCCGTTCCCAGCGTGGAAACTCGAATCAGGGGCTGACCTTGAGGAGAGCTCGTGGCCGGATTCCGGGATTTCCTGATGCGGTTCCGGCCGGTCGGCCCGCCCGGCCGGGCGGCGCCCGGGGGCGTGCCCGCGGACCGCTCCGCCGAGCTCGCCGCGGAGCTGGAGCCGTCACTTGCTTTGCTGGAGCGGGCCGAAGCCGAGGCACAGAGCATTCGGGAGCAGGCCGCACGCAGGGCTGCCGAGACCCGGCGCGGAGCCGAGCGGCAGGCGGCGGAGATCGTTGAACGGGCGCACGCTCGCGCCCACGACCTGCGTGCGCAGAGCGCCGACAGGGCGCGCCGTGCGGCGGAGGCGCAGGCGGCGGAACTGGTCGCCTCGGCGGAGCGTGCGGCGGCTGCCGTGCACCGACGGGCTGATGCGCGCATGCCCGCGCTGCTCGCCCGCGTGTCGGCGCTCGTGGCCGAGGAGCTCGGTGGCGCGGGGACGGCTGCCCGGCAGACGCCCGACGCGCACGGGGCACCAGAGGAAGGGGGGCCGCGATGGGCTCCGGGTGGGTAGCCGGTGTCACCCGGGCCCGGGCCATGCTGTCCCGATGCCTCGGCGCCGGAGGTGTCCGGGAGGTGGCTACGGAGCCCACGCTCGACGATGCCGTGCGCTATCTGGGAGCCACGGCCTACCGGCACGACCTCCGCCCCGAGATGTCCGTGGCCGAGGCCCAACAGGCGGTCGGAGCAACGCTGTTGTGGCATCTGCGGGTGTTGGCGGGCTGGCAGCCCCGGAGCGGTGCCGAAGCCTTCCGTCTGCTCGCCGCCGGATTCGAGATCGCCAACACGGAGGCACACCTCCGTACGGTCGGGGGAGCCGAACTCCCCCGGCCCGCCCGGCCGTACCAGCTCGGCGCGCTGGCGACCGCCTGGCCACGGCTTGCCCGGACGGTCTCACCGCCGGAGTTGCGGGCCGAGCTCGCCGCTTCCGTATGGGGAGACCCGGGGGCCGAGTCGCCGGCGGCGGTGGGCACCGGAATGCGGATCTCCGCCGCCGTGCGGACCGCGGCCGCGATGCCCGAGGCCGCGCGCTGGACAGCGGGCCGCACGGCCCTGCTGGTCGGCCGCGAGGAATTCGTCGTCGGCCGCCGTCTGACAGAGCCGACTGCCCGGCGTGCGGGCCGACTGCTCGGCTCCGCGGCCGTAGGTGCCGCGTCGTTCGCCGACTTCCGCCAGCGCCTGTCGGCCACGGCGCGTTGGGCACTGGACGGCGTCGACGAGGCGGCGGACCTGTGGCGGGCGGAGGCACGGTGGTGGGACCGGCTGGAACGGGACGGCTCCGAGCTGCTGCACGGATCCCGCTGGGGTTCCGGGCCGGTGGTCGGTGCCGTCGCACTGCTGTCCGCGGATGCCTGGCGGGTGCGGGGTGCGCTGGAACTGGCCGCACGGGGCGGCAGGCCGACGGAGGTGTTCGATGCTCCGGGCTGAGGCCCTGATCCCGGTCCGCATGCAGCGCGTGGCGATCGTCGCTCCTCGCGAGGTCCTGCGGGAAACCCTCGTCGAGATCGCCGAAGCGGGCTGCGTCGAGATCGACCGGATCGACGACGGCGGCCCGGGAGCACCGGGATCGGCCACCCGCCGACTACGGCCTGCCCGCACCGAGGCGGAGAGCGCCGTCCTCAGCGCCCGCCCGCCGGACCTCGATGCACTGGAGCGGGCGGGGCGTACGGATCTGCTGGCGGGCGAGGCACAGCTGGAGGAGCGCCTCGCCGGCACGGTGCAGCACGGGGCCGTCGCGGCGCTCGGCGGATGGTGCCCCACCGCCGAAGTCCCGCCGACTGCCGAGCGCATCGCCGGTGCCGGAGGCGCGCTGGTGCCGCTGCCGGTGCCGCGCGGAATCGACCCGCCGACCATGCTGCGCAGCACCGGTGCCATGCGCCGTTCGTTCACGCCTCTGGTTCGGACGTACGGAACCGTGCCCTACGCCGATCTCGACCCCACCCTGCCCGCCGGCATCGTCTACGTGTTGATGTTCGGCGTGATGTTCGGCGATGCCGGGCACGGCGCACTGCTGCTGCTCGCCGGGCTGCTGCTGCGTCTCGGCCGCCCCCGGCGGCTGGCGTCGTTCCGCGCCCTGTGGCCGTTCGTGACCGGGGCCGGGCTGGCCGCCACGCTCGCGGGTGTGGCCTACGGCGAATTCTTCGGCCCGACCGGGGTATTGCCGGTGCTCTGGCTGAACCCCCTGGACGAACCCGTACGGCTGCTCGCCACCGCGGTCGGACTCGGTGCCGCGCTGCTCGTGCTGGCCTACGGGGCCGGGGCCATCAACCGCTGGCGTGAGAACGGCGCGGCGAGCGCCCTGTACGCGGCCTCCGGCATCGCGGGGTCGGCGCTCTTTGTCGGGCTCGCCCTGACCGCCGGTGCCGTCTATCTGGGCCGCGCCGGCCTCGCGCTCACGGGGGCGGCGATCGCGCTCGTGGGTCTCGTCCTGGCCGGATACGGCCTGTACGCGACCACTGGCGGCGGCCTCGGCGGTGCCGCCCAGACAGGGGTCCAGCTCTTCGACGTGGTGGTGCGGATGGGATCGAACGTCGTCTCGTTCGCACGGCTGGCGGCCTTCGGGCTCACCCATGCCGCGCTCGGATCGATCGTGTGGGAAGGCACCACGGGGCTGGCGGGGATCGGGGGTGCGGCGCTCGTCGCGGCTGTCGTCGTCTTCGTCGTGGGCAACGCCCTCGCCTTCGCGCTGGAGGCGCTGATCGCCGGCGTTCAGGCGCTGCGTCTCGAATTCTACGAACTGTTCTCCCGCCTCTTCGAGAGCCAGGGCCGGCCGTTCCGTCCCTGGCACCTGCCCGTCCAGCACACGGAGGTGACACAGTGATCACCTGGCTCATCGCTCTCCCCGTCGTCGCGGTGGTCTTCGCCGTCACCCGGCTGCTGCTGCACCGGTCCGGCCGGACGGCCCTGCGCTGGGTGGTCGCCGCGGACGCGCTCCTGCTCGTGGGCGCGGCCGCGCTGCTGGCCCTGGCGCTCAGCGACGGTTCCGCGCAGGCCGCCACCACCACGGCGGCCGCGCAGGGTTCCGGCTCCGGCTCCGCCGCGCTGATCGGTGCCGCGATCTCGGTGGCCGGGGCATCGATCGGGGCATCGATCGCCGTCGCCTACACCGGAGCCGCGGCGCTGGCGGCGCTCAGTGAACGGCCCGAACTCTTCGGCCGGGCAATGGTCATCGTCGGCCTCGCCGAGGGCATCGCCATTTACGGCCTGGTCGTCGCGATCATCCTCATCGGGAAAGCCTGACCATGGGACGCGTGGCCGCCATCGGTGAGCAGGTGCGGGTGGCGGGGCTGGCGCTGGCCGGGGTCACCGTCCTGGTCGCCGAGGAGCCCGACGCGGTGCGCGATGCGTGGTGCGATGTACCGGAGGACACCGGACTGGTGATTCTCACGCCCGCGGCGGCCGAAGCCCTCGGTGCGGAGGTGCTCGATCGCATCCCGCCGCTCACCTCGGTGCTGCCGCCATGAGGACGCCGACCCCCGATGAGGCCGGTGCGGCACTCGAACCGGTGCGTACGGAACTCCTCCGGGCTGCCCGTGCCGAGGCCCGGGCACTCCTGTCCACGGCGGACCGCGAGGCTGCGGACCTGCTGGACTCCGCCCGGGCCGAAGCACGGACGATCCTTGACGCATCCCGTCGCCAGGGCGAAGCCGAGGGCGAGGCTGCCGGGCGTGCTGCCCTCGTACAGGCCCGTCGTACCGCCAGGGCCCGCGAACTGGCGGCGCGCAGGGACGCCTACGAGCAGCTGCGTCTTCGCGCCACCGAACATGTCCGGGCGCTGCGGCACACGGCCGACTACGGCTCCGTGCTCGACCGGCTGGCCCTACGCGCCCGGCAGCTCCTCGGTCCGGACACCGAGGTCGCGGAGCACCCCGACGGCGGTCTGGTCGCCCATGCCGCAGGGCGGCGCGTCGACTTCACCCTGGACGCCCTCGGCGCGCGGGCGCTCGAACGGCTCGATACCGACGTGGAGACGCTGTGGGCACCGTAGGAGCCGCCTCCGGAACAGCTGCCGACGTCCGGTCGCCCGGGACATCGCAACGGCACGAGCTGCCTGGGCACCCCTGCCGCATCCTGCGCGTCGCCGGCCCACTGGTCGAGATGGAGTACGCCAACGGAACCGCGATGTACGACCTGGTCTCGCTCGGCGAAGCCGCGCTGCCCGGCGAGGTGGTGGCGATCAGCGGAGGCGTCGTCACCGTCCAGGCATACGAGTACACGGGCGGACTCTCTCCCGGGGATACCGCGTTCCCTCAGGGCGGTCCGCTCTCGGCGCGGCTCGGCCCTCAGTTGCTCGGCGGAATCTTCGACGGCCTGCTGCGTCCGCTGTCCGGCGGCGGGGAATGGCTCGTCCCGGGTGCCAGCCGGGACGAGAACGGCGAACGCACGTGGGCGTTCATCCCGAGCGTGGGCAGGGGTGCACGGGTCTCGGACGGGGAAGTGCTGGGCGAGCTCCAAGGGGCGGGACCGGTAAGGGTGCAGGTCCTCGTACCACCGGGCTGCGGTGGGGTGGTGGAGCGGATCTCTGCCGAGGAGGCCGTTCCGCAGGACGCGGTGGTGGCTGTGGTGAGCGGCACCGAGGTAGGGACCGGCGCGTCATGGCCCGTGCGGCGGCCGCGACCGGTGCGCGAGCGCGGCGGCGGCGGCGAGCAGGAACCGCTGACCACCGGGCAGCGCGTGATCGACCTGCTCTTTCCTGTGGCGCGGGGCAGCACGGTCGCCGTGCCGGGCGGTTTCGGCACCGGGAAGACCATGCTGTTGCAGCAGATCGCCAAGTGGTGCGACGCCGACGTGATCGTCTACGTCGGCTGCGGGGAACGCGGCAACGAGATGGCCGACGTCATCGCCGAACTCTCCGCGCTGGAGGACCCCCGCACCGGCGGACGGCTCGCGGACCGGACGGTGACCATCGCCAACACCTCCAACATGCCGATGATGGCGCGCGAGGCCGGCATCTACACGGGCGCCACGGTCGCCGAGTACTTCCGGGACATGGCGCTCGACGTCGTCGTCATCGCCGACTCGACATCGCGGTGGGCCGAGGCGCTGCGGGAGTTCGCCTCCCGCACCGGCGCGTTGCCCGCGGAGGAGGGGTATCCGGCGGGCCTGGCGTCGGCGATCGCCGCGTTCTACGAGCGGGCGGGAGCCGTCACCACGCTGGGCGGCGACCGGGGGTCGGTCACTGTCATCGGCGCGGTGTCGCCGCCCGGTGGTGACCTGACCGAGCCGGTCACCGCGCACACCGAGAGGTTCGTACGCTGTCTGTGGTCGCTGGACCGCGATCTCGCCTATGCCCGCCACTACCCGGCCGTCTCCTGGTCGGGCTCGTTCTCCCGGGACGCGGCGGCGCTCGGCGCCCGGCAGGCTGCCACGGGGGATCCGTCCTGGCCCGCGCGCCGCAGCCGTGTCGCCGCGCTTCTGGACGAGGCGGACCGGCTGGCCGATCTCGTCGATCTGGTCGGCATCACCGCGTTGCCGGCCCGGGAGCGGATCAGCGTCCTCGCCGGCCGGCTGGTGCGCGAGGCGGTGCTCCAGCAGAGTGCGCTGTCCACGAACGACGCCTACTGCCCTGCGGACAAGACGGCGGCCCTGGCCGATGCCGTGCTCGCGGTCGTCGACCGCTGCCGGGAACTGGTCGATGCGGGCGTGCCGGCGGCCGCTGTCGAAGAGGTGGACTTCGGGCCGGTGCTCCGCGCGCGCGAGGAGGTCGGCCCGCAGGACGCCGCAGGAGTGGCGGCGCGGCGGGACATCATGCTCGCCAGGCTCCGGGAGGTGCGGTGAACGGACACGGCGCGCCGGGGCTCCGGCGCCTTTCGGCGGTCGGTCGGGCAAGAGGAGACGGACGGTGACCACCTGGGGCAGGGTCGAGTACACGACGGTGCGCGAGCTGCGTGGTCCGCTCGCCGTCGTCGAAGGAGTGTCGGGGGTCGGCTGGGACGAATTCGTCCGGATCACTATGGAATCGGGCGAGCGGCGGCACGGCCTCGTCCTGGAAGTGGACCGGGAACTCGCCGTCGTACAGGTCCTGGAGGACACCACCGGTATGGACCCGGCCGGTCTCCGGGTGGCCTTCACCGGAGCACCGCTGCGCATCCCGGTCGGGCCGGATTGGCTGGGGCGGGTCTGCAACGGCCGCGGCGAGCCCATCGACGGCGGCCCCCCGGTCTTCGGGGAGACCGACGCCGCGGTGAGCGGCAACCCGATCAACCCCGTGCGGCGCGAACCACCGTCCGAACCGGTCCTCACCGGTGTCGGTGCCATCGACGGGCTGACCACTCTCGTGCGGGGGCAGAAGCTGCCGGTGTTCTCCATGGCCGGGCTGCCCCACCTCGAGCTCGCCGTTCAGATCGCCGCCCAGGCCACCGCGGGTGGCGAGGCGTTCAGTGTGGTCTTCGCCGGGATGGGTCTCACCTACCCCGATGCCGCCTTCGTACGTGACGCCCTGGAGGAGCGCTCGGCAGCCGGTGAACTGGTGCTGCTGCTCAATATCGCCGACGCCCCGGTGATCGAACGGACCCTCACCCCACGCGTCGCGCTGACCGTCGCCGAACACCTCGCGTTCACCGGCGGGCGCCATGTACTCGTGGTGCTGAGCGACATGACCAGCTATGCCGAGGCGTTGCGCGAGGTCTCCGCCGCCCGCGGTGAGATCCCGGCGCGCCGCGCCTATCCCGGATACCTCTACAGCGACCTCGCCTCGCTCTACGAGCGCTGCGGAAAGATCCGCGGCCGCCCCGGATCCGTCACCGTCCTGCCGGTCCTGACGATGCCCGCGGGCGATATCACCCATCCGGTCCCCGACCTCACCGGCTACATCACCGAGGGCCAGATCGTGCTCTCGCGCGAGGCCCACGCCCGGGGTGTGTACCCGCCCGTGGATGCCCTCGCCTCGCTGTCCCGCCTGATGCGCAAGGGGGCGGGCCCCGGCCGTACCCGCGCCGACCACCTCGACGTCGCGGCTCAGCTGCTTGCCGCGCTCGCCCGGGCACGTCAGGTCCGAGAACTCGCCGACCTGGTGGGGCAGTCGGGACTCAGCGAGACCGACCGCCGATACCTCGACTTCGACGAGGCGTTCCTGCAACGCTTCGTGCACCAGAGCAACGACGAACTGCGAACCCTGGACGAAACGTTGGACAACGCATGGCAGGTGCTGCTCACGCTCCCCCGCAGCCAGCTTTCCATGCTGCCGGTCGCACTGCTCGACACGTACGGAGCGCAGGAGACGTCACGGCGGACATCGGCAAGGAACGACGGGAAGGGGCCGGCCCGGTGAACACCGCGCCCCGTACCCCGCCTTCCCGCGCCGCCCGGCTGCGCCTGCGGCACCGCCTGGACACCGCCTTCCGCGGAGCCGACCTCCTCGAACAGAAGCTGCGCGTCCTGCGTACACGGCACCAACTCCTCCGCAAAGCCGAGCAGACCTCTGCCGAACGGTGGCACGGCCAGGTGAGGCAGGCGGAATCCTGGCTGCTGAGAGGGGTTCTCCTGGGTGGTGAGCAGGCTCTGACGGCGGCAGCGGTGGGCGTCGGCGGCGCGGACGTCACCGTCGACGAGACGTCCACCATGGGGGTGCGGCATCCGTCCGGCGCCTCCTGCGTCATCCCGGACCGGGCTCCCGCCTCGGCCGCCCCGGGGAACACCGCTCTGGTGCACGCCGAAGCTTCCTACCGTGAGGCGGTGCGGGCCGCCGCGGAGTACGCCGCCGCGCGGGCGGCCGCCCGGATCGTCGGCGCGGAGCTGCTGAGCACCCGTCAGCGGGTCCGCGTCCTGCGACGTCACTGGATTCCCCGCCTGGAACAGGAGCTCGCCCGGGTCGGCCTCGCCCTGGAACAGAGCGAGCACGAGGACGCGGTACGGCGTCGGTGGGCAGCGCGGCAGGCCGAAGAGAACGGGACCACCCAGGAATGAGGCAGCAGCCCGCTGGTCGGAGGCGGGCGTCCTCCGGGCCGGGCCGTGGGGCAGGCCGTACACACCTCTGTGGGCCGTATGGCCCATGTCTGCTCCATGGTGCTTGCGCGACGGTGGAAAGGGCGGAAGCCGCAAGGAGGCCCCCATGGAGACACACACCTTCAGCAACGGCGCAGACGGTCCCGTAGTGGTGGGAACAGACGGCTCCGCCGGAGCCGCACCGGCGGTGTTGTGGGCCGCGGAGGAGGCCGCCGCCCGGAACCGGCCCCTGCACATCGTGCACGCCACGGGCATCGACGACTGGGGAGGCGGTCTGTCGTCCGACGCCGTCCGGCTGATCCTCGACGCAGCCCCCGGTCTTGTGGACCAGGCGGCGAAACAGGCCACCGACCGGGTGCCGGATCTCCAGGTCACCACCGCGGTGAGCCAGGACAGCGCCACCGTGAGCCTGCTCCAGGCGGCCGGAGAGGACGGGACGATCGTCGTCGGCTCCCGGGGGCTGGGCGGATTCTCCGCACTGCTGCTGGGCTCGGTCGGGCTCAGGACTGCGGCGCGTGCGCAGGGACCGGTGGTCGTGGTGCGCGGTGCGGAGCAGCCGTCGACGGGGAGTGTCGTGGCCGGAGTTCGGGATGAGAGGGATCTCGACGCGGTGCGCTTCGCGGCGACGACGGCGGGGCACCGGAAGGCGTCGCTACGGCTGCTGAGCGCGTGGACCTACTCCCAGTACGCCGAGAGCATGGTGCCCATGGTCGAGGCCGTGCGTGAGGTCGCGGAGGCCGCGGCCACCGCGAGCGCCCGGATCGTCGACTCCGTCCGGGAGGAGTTCCCCGACCTCTCGGTCACCGATGACGTGGTACGGGTTCCGTCCCCGGCCGGAGCGCTGGTCGAGGCGTCTGCCCATGCCGATCTCCTCGTGGTGGCCCGCAAGCCCAGGCAGCCCGTGGGCGCCGCGCTCGGCCGGGTCACCCACGCCGTGCTGCACCACGCCCACTGCCCGGTGGCGGTCATTCCGCGATAGCCGCACCGGGCTGGGTCCCTCGGCCCGCAGTGGTGCCCGTTGGGCCCTATGCCGGGGCGGGCACGGTGATCTTTACTGAAAGTGACGAGGAGGACATCGGAGACGCGGAGCAGCGGAGAGACACCGCGCACCGCGCAATCGGGACCCGCGAGAAGTGGGTGGTCCTCCTCGCCTTTGTGTATGCGGAATTCCCCTTCCCGGCCGCGTCAGGCCGGGATTTCCTGACTCGGAGGAGCGACCATGTCCACCGCACGGGACATCATGCACGTCGGCGGCACCTGCGTGCAGGAGAGCGAAACCCTGGAGGAGGCCGCGCGCCGGATGAGTGAGCTGGGTGTCGGAGCGCTGCCGATCTGCGGGCCCGATGACCGGCTGCACGGAATCATCACCGACCGTGACATCGTCGTGAAGTGTCTCGCCAAGGGCAAGGATCCGAAGAGCATGACCGCGGGTCACCTCGCCCAGGGCAAGCCCGTCACGATCGACACCGAAGCCGACGCGGGCCAGGTCCTGCGGGCCATGGAGGAGCACCGGATCCGGCGGTTGCCCGTCGTCGACAAGCATCGGTTGGTCGGCATGATCAGCGAGGCGGATCTCGCTCGTCATCTGACGGACGAACAGGTGGGGCATTTCGTCGAGGTGATCTGCGCGGCCTCCTGATCCTCCTGATTCCCGCCTCCTCCTGACACCCGCGTCCTCCCGGTTCTTCGCGTCATTGGAAGGCCGCGTGGACCTCCTGTTCGGTTGCGGTGTGGGAGACGAGCAGAAGTTCGTCGCCCGGCTGGAGGCGCATCTCCGAGGTGGGGACGGTGGGTTGACCGTCGCGGATGACCGTGGTGATGACGGTGCCGGCGGGCAGCACGATGTCGGCGAGGGCCCGGCCCGCTGCGCGGGACTGGGCGGTGATGGCGGTTTCGATGACGTTGACGCCCGCTTTGCTCAGGCGGAGCAGGGCGACCGTGTCGGTGGCACCGGTGGCTTCCTCGATGAGGGAGATCAGCGGGGTGGCGGCGGGGACGGGGACGTCGACGCCCCAGCGGTGGTCGAACAGCCAGGTGTTCTCCGTGTCGTTGACACGGGCGGCGACGCGCGGAACGGCGAACCGGCGCTTGGCGATGAGGCTGATGACGAGGTTGTCCTCGTCGCTGCCGGTGGTGGCGACGACAACGTCGGTGGTGAGGGCGCCGGCGTGCTCGAGGAACTCGGGTTCGCAGGCGTCTCCTGCGATCAGGCGGACGGCGAGGCGGCTTTCGAGTTCGGCGATCCGGTCCTCGTCGTGATCGACCAGGGTGACGTCGTTCTGGGCGGCGGCGAGCACTTGGGCGATCTGGGTGCCCAACCTGCCGGCTCCGGCGATGAGGGCTTTCACGTCCCTAGCTCCTTGTCGAGAAAGCCGCGCAGGCGGCCGAGGGCGGTGGCCGCGACGGCGAAGGTGACCAGGTCGCCGGGTTCGACGGGGGTGTGGTGAGCCGGTACGAGCGAACGGCCCGCGCGGGTGACCTCCACGACGCGGATCTCGCCGTCGACGTCGCATTCGGTCAGCCGCCGACCGGTGAGGTAGGCGGGCAGTTCGGAGCGGACCAGCAGGGTTTCACCGTTGCCGAAGGACAGCTCCGGCGTCAGATGACGGTGCAGCAGCATCTGGTGGATCTGATGCACCGTCCAGCGGACACTGGCGACGGTGGGGATGCCCAGTTCGCGGTAGAGGTCGGCGCGAGCGGGGTCGTAGACGCGGGCGAGTACGAGGGGGACCCCGTAGGTCTCCTTGGCGGTGCGCGCGCTGACGATGTTGCTGCTGTCCGAGGACGTGACGGCGACGAACGCGTCGGCGTGCCCGATTCCGGCGCCCTCAAGGACCGTACGGCTGAAGCCGTTGCCTTCGTGGAACTGGCCGGGGAAACCGACGGGCAGGAGTCTGCGGGTCGTGGGCAGGCGGTCGACGATCCGTACGTCATGGCCTTCGACGGCGAGCTGGGCGGCGAGTCTGGACCCCACTCGTCCGCAGCCGACGATGATCACTCTCATCGCTCTCCTCCCTTCCTGCCCACGGGCCGCACGGGCCGGTGGCGCCGCAGCCACCACTTGCGGGTTTCCTCGGCGGCCAGCAGCAGCACTCCGAAAGCCGTCAGGACCGCCCAGTCGGCGGCGGCCAGCGGGGCGGTGTGGAAAACGGTCTGCAGCACGGGCAGATAGCTGATCGCCGCCATCAGGCCGATGCCGAAGCACCCCGCGGCCAGCAGCCAGGGGTTGGACAGCAGCCCGATCCGGAAGACGCTCTGCCGGTCGGTGCGCACCGCCAGGGCGTTGAAGAACTGGCTGACCACGATCCCGGCCTGGACCATGGTGATCGCCTCCCGGTAGACGGCGTTGTCCTCGGTGAAGTGGGAGTACGGGATACCGGAGGCGTGGATGTGCCAGAAGAAGACGACGCACACGCCCAGCGCCTGGATGCCGCCCAGGAAGAGGGTGCGTCCCAGCACGGTCGCCGAGAACAGCCGTTCGCGGCGGGAGCGTGGCGGACGGTCCATGACGTCGGGTTCGGGCGGCTCGGCGCCGAGTGCCAGCGCGGGCAGGACATCGGAGCCCAGGTCGATCGCGAGGATCTGCACCGCGGTGATCGGCACCAGCGGGAAGCCCGCGAACGTCGCGGCCAGGATCGGGACGAGCTCGGCGATGTTGTGGCTGAAGAGGTAGATCAGGAACTTGCGGATGTTCTGGTAGACCGAACGGCCGAGTCGCACGGCCGCGGCGATGGAGGCGAACGAGTCGTCCAGCAGCACCATGACAGCCGCTTCCCTGGCGACATCCGTCCCCGAGGCGCCCATGGCCACGCCGATGTCCGCGTGCTTGAGCGCGGGGGCGTCATTGGCGCCGTCGCCGGTGACCGCGACCACTTCGCCGCGCCGCTGGAAGGCGGTGACCACGCGCATCTTGTGCTCGGGGCTGACCCGGCACAGCAGCAGTTCCGTCGGCTCGGCGAGCACTCCGTCCAGGGCGTTGTCGTCCAGCGCGTCGAGGCGTGTGCCGGTCACGACGGTGGGTGCGGTCTGTCGCACGATGCCCACGCGGCGGGCGACGGCTTCCGCGGTCAGCGGGTGGTCGCCGGTGACCATGACGATACGGATCCCGGCATTCCGGCAGGCGTCGACGGCGTCGCTGACCTCGGGCCGCGGCGGATCGAGCATGCCGATCAGGCCCAGCAACGTGAGCCCGGACTCCGCCTCGTCCTGCGTGCAGCCCGGTCCCGTCACCGGTCGCCGTGCCGCCGCCAGCACGCGCAGTCCCCGGGAGGCCAGTTCGTCGTTCGTCGCGACGACTTCGGCGCGCAGTTCCTCCGTCAGGGGCCGCCGCTCGCCCTTCCAGTCGATGCCGGTGCAGCGGGCGAGCAGTTCCTGCGGGGCGCCTTTGACGTAAGCGCAGTAGGTGTCGCCGTCCGGAGCGCCGTGCACGGTGCTCATCAGCTTGCGGACCGAGTCGAACGGGTGCTCCCCCACGCGCGGTGCCGCGGCCTCCTCGGCGGCCAGGTCGAGTCCGGCCTTCGCCGCCGCGACGAGCAGAGCCCCCTCGGTGGTGTCGCCGAGCACCCGCCAGCCCCCGCGTCCGGAGTGGGGGTACCTCCCGGCGTCGGATGGGGGAGGGAGCAGCCGGGCGTTGCCGCACAAGCCGGCCACACGGAGCAACTCGCGCACGGAGAGCCGGTCGGAGACCTCGCCTACCGGCGCGTACCCCACTCCCGACACCGCATGCGACTCGCCGCCCGCCCATACCCGTGTCACGGTCATCTCCGCCTGCGTCAGCGTCCCGGTCTTGTCCGTGCACACGACCGTGGTGGACCCCAGCGCCTCCACCGCCAGCAGTTTCTTCACCAGCGCATGCCGGCGCGCCATGCGCCGTACGCCGATCGCCAGCGACACGGACAGCGTCGCGGGCAGCCCCTCCGGCACCAGCGCGACCATCACCCCGAGCGCGAACACGAACGTTGCCACGAACGGCTGCCCGGCGGGCACCCGGACCGCGAACAGCACCGCCCCGATCGCGAGGGCCGCGCCCGCCACCCGGCGGGCCATCGAGGCCACCTGGAGCTGCAACGGGGTCTTCTGCCGCGGTGCCGCCGCCGCGAGCCGGAAGATCCGCCCGAACTCGGTGGCGGCGCCGGTGGCGAAGACCACGGCCTTGGCGGACCCGGCGATGACGTCCGTGCCCATGAACACGCAGTTGCGTGCCTCCAGCAACGGTCCGGCCGCCACCGGATCGCCGCTGCGGCCGACCGCGTCGCTCTCCCCCGTCAGCGCCGCGTTGTTCACCGAGGCCTCGTGCGCCTCGACGAGGCGGCAGTCCGCCGACACCGCGTCCCCGGCTTCCAGGACCACGACATCGCCCGGCACCAGTTCGCGAGCGGGCATCTCCTGCCGCTCCCCGTCCCGCAGCACTCGGCAGGTGTGCGGCACCATCGCCTGCAGCGACTGCGCGGTCCGCTCGGCGGAGTACTCCTGGGCGAAACCGATGGACGCGTTCAGCACCACCACGCCGAGGATGGCCACGGCCAGCCGAAACGTGCCGACGTCCCGCGGCTGTTGCAGCGCATAGATCAGAAAGGTGATCGCCGAAGCGACGAGCAGGACGATCGCGAACAGGTCCCTGAACTGTGCCGCCAGCTGCCGCCACACTCGACGGCGGCGGGCGCGCGGCAGCTCGTTGGGACCGCAGCGGTCCCGCCGCGCCACCGCGTCCGTCGCGGCGAGTCCCCGTGGCGAGGTGTCCAGCGCGGCGAAGACCTCCCCCGGCGGCAGGGTCTGCACGAGCGGGCCGGCTGCTTCGGCCGCGGCCGCCGGTCTCCGGCTGCGGTCACCTGGGGTCAGCAGCTGGGTCATGTCTTCCGCTGCATGGAGGGCGGCCCCGGCGGTTCCTTGACCACGCTCCAGGCCACCGGGCCCAGCAGGTCGCCGATCCGCAGGAAGACGTCCATGAGCAGGTCGTCCACGGCCAGAACGCCCACGACACGGCGTCCGTCCAGTACCGGAAGCCGGCGCACGCCGGATCTGCGGAAGGCTCGGTACGCGACATGGATGTCGTCGGTCGCCGCCACGGTGGTCACGGGCCGGGTCATCACCTCGTCCACCCGTGTGCCGGCGTCCAGACCCCGGGTCAGCACGCGCACCGCAAGGTCGCGGTCGGTGACGATGCCGCACAGCTCCCCGCCGTCCGTCACCAGCACGCATCCGACGTCGTACGCGTCCATCCGGCGGGCCGCCTCCCGCAGGTGCGTCCGCGCCGGTACGGCAACGGCGGGAGCACTCATCACCTCGGAGACCTTCATCGGCCGATGCCTTCCGCGGTACGCACCACGAGGAAGTCTGCGCTGTCGGCCAGCGTGGTGAGGTGCGGGGTGTCCTCGTCGTCGATCCGGATCCCGATGCGTTTGCCGAGGATCTCGATGAAGCTCAGGAAGTCGAGCGAATCGAGTTCCAGAGCATCCCGGAACGTGTCGTCGGGCCGCAGCGTCGTGAAGTCGGCGTCCGGGACGATCTCGGCCAGTGATTCCTTCACCGCATCCAGTGCTTCGTCGCGCTTCATAGCTCCTCCGGACTCTGCAAGAGGCGGTCGACCGCAGTGAGGTAGCGGGCCCCGACGGCCCCGTCGGTGGCCCGGTGGTCCGCCGACAGGGTGGCCGTCACCACAGGCCGTACACCGAGGAGGCCGTCGACCGCCCACGGCCGTTCGACAATCCTTCCGAAGCCCACCAGGGCCACTTGCGGCGGGTAGATCACACCGAGGACGGCCTCCACCCCCTGGTCACCCAGGTTGGTGACCGTGATGGTGGGATCGGACACCTCGGAGCCGCGCAGCCTGCCTGTACGGGCGCGGGCGACCAGGTCCTTCATGTCCGCCATGAGCTGCGGGAGTTCGAGAGTGTCGGCGTCGTGCAGGGCGGGGGCGACCAGCCCTCCGCCGCGCAGGGACACGGCCACGCCCAGGTGTACCCCCTCGCCTGCGGTGAATCCGCCATCGGTCCAGAAGCCGTTCAGTTCGGGCACTTTCCGGGCGGCTCGGGCCGCGGCCTTGAGCAACAGGGCCACGGGAAGCAGTCGTTCGCCGATGGGGCAGCGGCGGTTGTGCTCATGCATCCAGTCCATCGCGGCGGCAAGGTTGACCGTTGTGGACAGGTAGTAGTGCGGGATCTCCCGGTTTGCGCGGGACATCAGGCCCGCGATGGCATCGCGCATCCCCACGGGTCGGCGCTCCCCGGCAGGACGGGCGGGGGCCGCGCTGCCGCTCTTCGGCCCGGCGGGCACGGACGGGCCGGGGGCCGCCTCGCGGACGTCCACGGCCCGGACGGCGCCGTTCCGTCCGGAGCCCGTCACTGCGGAAAGGTCGACGTCCAGTTCGCGGGCCAGCCGTCGGGCGAAGGGCGTGATCCGGCCGGGGAGCCTCGGAGCCGCCGCGGCGCGCTCGACGTCGGCACGGGTCACACGCCCGCCGTGCCCGGATCCATGGAGGGCGTCCAGGTCGATTCCGGCCTGTTCCGCCAGGTGCCGGACCAAGGGGCCCTCCTCGCCGTGGGCACGGCCGCGCACGGCGAGGACGCGGTCGCGGCCGCCGGCAGGCACGGGGGCGCGGGGTTCGGCGGGGGCCGGTGCCGGGTGGGCGGTTGCTGCCCGTTTCGGGGTTTCCCGCGCCGTCGACCGTGCCGTCGCCGCCCTCCCGCGCTTCGTGGGCTTCGTGGGCTTCGCCGGTTCTTCCACCGGCTCGATCAGCGCGAGCGGTGTGCCCACCGGGACCGTCGCGCCCGGGTCGACGAGCAGCCGTCCCACCCTGCCCGTCTCGAAGCACTCCACCTCGATCGTGGACTTCGCGGTCTCGACAACCGCGACCGGCTCCCCTCTGCGGACCCGGTCGCCCGCGCGCACCAGCCACTCCTGGAGCGTCCCCTCGTCCATGTCGGCGCCCAGCGACGGCATCGTGAACTCGGCCATCGTCAGTCCACCGCCCGATGCGCGGCCGTGACGATGTCGGCGGTCTGCGGCAGCGCGGCTTGTTCGAGCAGCCGGGCGTACGGGATCGGGACTTCCGCGCTGCACACCCGCTCGACCGGCGCGTCCAGTTCGTAGAGCGACTCCTCGGCGATCCGCGCCGAGATCTCCGCGGCGAGACTGCCGGTCCGCCATGCCTCGTCCACGACCACCGCGCGGTGCGTCCGCGCCACGGAGGCGGCGATGGCCTCGCCGTCGAGGGGCCGCAGCGTGCGCAGGTCGAGGACCTCGGCGCTGATGCCGTCGGCCGCCAGCTCGTCCGCCGCCGCGAGGGCCTTGGGAAGCGAACCACCGTAGGTGATCAGGGAGATGTCGGTGCCCTGCCGGCGGGTCGCGGCGTGGTCCAGGTCCACCGGGGCGGTGAGCGGGGCCAGTTCGCCGGCGGCGTTGTAGAGGCTGCCGTGCTCGAAGATCAGGACCGGGTCGGGGTCGGCCAGCGCCGGGGCCAGCATGGAGCGGGCGTCCTCGATGGTTGCCGGGGCGAGCACCCGAATGCCGGGGATGTGTGCGTACCACCCTTCGAGGCTGTGCGAGTGCTGCGCGGCGAGCTGCCGTCCCGCACCCGTCGTCATCCTGATCACGAGCGGGACGGGCAGCTGGCCGCCGGACATGTGCAGCAGGGTGGCGGCGTTGTTGAGGATCTGGTCGAGGGCGAGCAGGCTGAAGTTGACGGTCATGATCTCGACGATCGGCCGCAGACCGGACAGGGCCGCACCGATGCCCGCGCCCACGAACGCGGACTCCGACAGCGGGGTGTCGCGGATCCGTTCCGGCCCGAACTCCTCCAGCAGGCCCAGGCTCACGCCGAAGCAGCCGCCGTACCGGCCGACGTCCTCCCCCATCAGAAAGACCCGCTCGTCGGCGCGCAGCGCTTCGCGCAGGGCCTCGCGCATCGCTTCCCGATAGGTCGTCTTGCGCTCGTCCGGCTGACCGGTGGCCATGGTCACATCGCCTCCACGAAGCCGCTGGTGACATTGCGCAGCAGGTTTTCGACCGGCTCCTCGGGGGCCTGCTCGGCCGCCTCGACGGCAGCATCGATCTCCTCGGTGATGCGGCGCTCGATCCCGGCGAGTTTCCTCTCGCTCAGCTCGCCGTCCTCACGCGTACGGTCCAGGAGCCTGGTGACCGGGTCCCGGGCCTTCCACCGCTCGATCTCGTCCTTGTCGCGATAGCGGTCCGGGTCGTACATGGAGTGGGCGCGGAAGCGGTAGGTGCGCATTTCGAGGAAGTGCGGCCCGCCGCCGCCCCGGATGCTCTCGGCGGCCCGGCGGGCGGCGCGCTCCACGGCCTCGACGTCCATGCCGTCCACGGCCCACGCCGCCATACCGTACGAGGCGCTCCGCAGGGCCAGGTCGGTCTGCGCCTCGTGCCGTTCGATGGCCGTGCCCATGGCGTACAGATTGTTCTCGCAGACGAACAGCAGCGGCAGCTTCCACAGTGCGGCCAGATTCGCCGTCTCGTGGAACTCGCCTTCGGCGTAGGCGCCGTCACCGAAGAAACAGCACGTGACGCGGGGTTGTCGGCGCATACGGTCGGCGAGCGCGAGCCCTGCGGCCAGCGGGAGCCCGCCGGCGACGATCGCGTTGCCGCCGTAGAAGCGCCGGCTCGCGTCGAAGAGGTGCATGGATCCGCCACGGCCCCCGCTGCAACCGGTCGTCTTGCCGTACATCTCGGCCATGACGGCTTCGGCCGGGATACCGCGGGCGAGTGCATGGCCGTGCTCGCGGTACGTGGCGACCACCGCGTCGTCGGCGGTCAGGGCCTCGTTGACGCCGACGGCGACGGCTTCCTCCCCGATGTAGAGGTGAACGAAGCCACGGATCTTCGCGGCGCTGTACAGCTCCACGCAGCGCTCCTCGAAGCGCCGGATGCGCAGCATGGCGCGCAGCAACTCGCGGCGATGCTCGGCGCGGGCCGCGTCCGTGCCGGTCGGGGTCTTCCGTTTGCGGGTGCCTGGGGCCGGGCTCATGCCGATCCCTCCAAGGTGGACAAGTCGCCGGTGGGCAGGCCGAGTTCGCGCGCACGCAGCAGCCGGCGCATGACCTTTCCGCTACGGGTTCTGGGCAGGTTCTGGTCGAAGGCGATCTCGCGGGGCGCGACGGCGGGGCCCAGCCTGCGGCGGCCGAAGGCCAGAAGTTCATGCTCCAGCGCGGACGTGGGTTCGGTGCCGGGCCGCAGCGAGACGAATGCCTTGACGATGTTCCCGGCGACGGCGTCGGGCCGTCCGATCACCCCGGCCTCGGCGACCGCCGGGTGTTCCATGAGGGCGCTCTCCACCTCGAAGGGACCGATCAGGTGCCCCGCCGACTTGATGACGTCGTCGGCGCGCCCGACGAACCAGAACCAGCCGTCCTCGTCCCGCCGGGCCAGATCCCCGGTCAGATACCAGCCGTCGGCGAACGCCGCCGCGTAGCGCTCCTTGTCGTGCAGATAGCCGCGGAACATGGACGGCCAGCCGGGACGCAATGCCAACTCGCCCTCGATGCCCGGGGTTTCCAGCACCGTCACCCGGCCGTCGGTGATCAGCGCCCGGCCGTCCTCACCGCGCTCCAGCACCGCCGCCTCGATACCCGGCAGCGGTCGGCCCATCGAGCCGGGCCGGATCTCGCAGGCGGCATAGTTCGCGATCATGATGCAACCGGTCTCGGTCTGCCACCAGTTGTCGTGGACGGGCAGCCCCAGCACCTCCTGGCCCCACACCACGGCCTCGGGGTTGAGCGGCTCGCCGACGGACGCGACGAAGCGCAGCGCCGACAGATCATGCGCGGCGGGCAGGTCGTGGGCCCCCTGTCGAGGAGTGGTGCGCATGAGCATGCGCAGCGCGGTGGGCGCGGTGTACCAGACGCTGACCTGCTGCTCGTCGAGCATCCGGTACCAGCGCCGGGCGTCGAAGTCCCCCTCGTCGACCACGAGCGTCACACCATGGACCAGCGGGGCGATGATGCCGTACGACATGCCGGTGACCCAGCCCGGGTCGGCCGTGCACCAGTACACGTCCTCGGGGTGCAGATCGAGCGCGTACGCGGCCGTGGCGTGGTGGGCGACGACCGCTTCGTGTACGTGGATCGCACCCTTGGGGGCCCCGGTGGTACCGCTCGTGAAGTGCAGAAGGGCCATGTCCTCGGCCGAGGTCGGCGGAATGGTGAAGTCTTCGGGGGCAGCGGCCGTCAGCGCGTCGAACGAGAGCGTGCCGGGCAGTTCCTCGGCTCCCGGTCCGACGATGAGGACGTGTGCGAGTCCGGGGAGCGAGGGCCGTCGGTCGGCGACCTTGCGCCGGTACAGGGCCGCGGTGGTGACCAGCACCCGGGCGTCACCGAGCCGCAGGCGCTGCTCGACCGGGTCGGGGCCGAACGCGGAGAAGAGCGGGCAGAGCACACTGGTGTTCTTCAGGGTGCCGAGCACGGCCGTGTAGAGCTCCGGACACCGGCCGAGCAACGTGAACACCACGTCACCGCGACCGACACCGAGCGACCGCAGTGCGTTCGCGAAGCGGGCCGTACGACGGGTCAGCTCCCCGTATGTGACGGTCGAGACGGTGTCATCGCGCCCTATACACCGCAGCGCGACCTTGTCACCGCGCTCCGCTACCGCATGCCGGTCGACGGCCTCGTACGCCATGTTCAGCCCGCTGCCGCCGGGCAGCCCGTCCAGCGCAGTGCGCGCCTGTGACCAGGTGAAATCGGAGCGGGCCCGTGCGTAGTCAGCGAGATTCGGCGGGACGTCCGGTGCGGCGTCCTTACGGATCGTCTGCCACGTCATCGCGATTCCTTCCGACGCCCGGCTCTGCTTCCAGCGTCACGGTCACCGGCCCGCCGCGCACGGGGCCGAAGGGCCCGGGCAAGGACCGAGCGGGCCGTACCGTCCTGCGGCAGCCTGGTGCACCCGTCAGGTCACGTCCACGTCGATCGACACCTCGGGTGGCCGCAGCAGGGAGTTGTGGACCGTGCAGTGCTGCACCACTGCGCGCAGCGCCTCCTTGCGGTTGCCGGTCAGGGGCGTGGGAACATGTACGCGTATGCGCACCCGGGTAACCCGTGCGGGTCCGTCGTCCGCCATCTCGAAGTCCGCCGCGGCACGCAGCTCGCCCCGTGGCAGACCGTGCCGGTCCAGATAGCGACCCGCGTAGTACGCGATGCACGAGACGAGCGAGGCAACGAACAACTCCACCGGCGTGGGCCCGCTGTCTCCGCCTCCCGCCTCGACCGGTTGGTCGACGACCAGCTCATGTCCGCGCACCCTGATGCGGTACGACTCCCCGTAGGTGAACGACACTTCGATCCTTCTGCTGCTCACTGCTGCCTCCGCTGCGACGGTCGGTGCTTGCGGGCGTGAGGTGGCGCCGGGAGCCCTACCACTGGTCAGCGCACCAGAACGTGTTCCCCGGATCGAGGTACGACCGCGGTCCAGCCCAGCGTGTGGTCGATCCGGTCCCTGAGGGTGGCGGATGCCTCGGGCTCGCCGTGCACGAGGTAGGTGACATGCGGCGGAGGGGCAGCACGCAACCAGTCCAGAATCTGTGCCTGGTCGGCGTGGGCGGAGAAGTGCGGCACGTCGGTGACCTCGGCCCGTACCGGCACGTACTCCCCGAACATCTTGAGAGCGCGCGCCCCGTCCACCAGATCGCGGGCGCGGGTGCCCTGCACCGCGAAGCCGACAACCACCACGCTGTTGCGCGGGTTGGGCAACAGCCTGTGGAGGTGGTGCAGTACGCGTCCGCCGGTGGCCATGCCCGATGCCGAGACGATGACGGCGGGGCCGCGAGTGTGGTTGATGTCGATCGATTCCTGCACCGAGCGCGCGACGCGGAAGGGCTCGGGGCTGAGCGCCGCTCCGCCTGCCGTGCGGACTTCGGACCGAAGCTCGGGCGCGCCCTCCCGGACCGCGTCTGTGTACACATCCAGCGCGGCCAGCGCCATCGGGCTGTCCACGTAGACGGGGACGTCCGCGGGCAGTCGTCCGCTCTCGCGCAGCGCCGCGAGTTCATGGAGGACCACTTCGGTGCGGTCGATCGCGAATGCCGGGATGACTACGGAACCGCCCCGGTCGAGGGTGCGTTCCAGGGCGCGGGCGAATGCCTCTCGACCTGCTTCCCCTTGGTGACGACGGTTGCCGTACGTGGACTCCAGGAGGAGGACGTCGGCGCCGGAAAACGGCTGCGGGGGCCTCAGCAGCGGGTGCCCCGGCCGCCCCAGGTCACCGCTGGTGGCGAGGGTGTGCCCGTCCTCCAACGTGAGGTGGGCCCAGGCCGAGCCGAGGATGTGGCCCGCCCTGTGAAGGCTGAGCGTGGTCCCCGCTTCGATCTCGACCTGATCGTCGAAGGAGACCGGGTCGAACATGCTCACCGCGCGCTCCGCATCATCGATGGTGTAGAGCGGGCGGGCGGGGCGGTGCTTGGACCAACCGTGCTCATTCGCGTGCGCCGCGTCCTCCGCCTGGAGACGTGCGCTGTCGCGCAGCACGATCGCGGCGAGACGTGCCGTGTGCGCGGTGGTCAGGATCGGTCCGCGGAAGCCCTCGCGGGCCAGGCGCGGAAGGTACCCGCAGTGGTCGAGGTGGGCGTGGGTCAGCACGACCGCATGGATGCTGTCCGCGTCGCACGGTAGTCGGCGCCAGTTGCGGCGCCGCAGATCGGCGACGCCCTGGAAGAGACCGCAGTCGACCAGGATCCGGGTGTGGTCGCTCTCGATGAGGAACTTGCTGCCGGTGACCGTGCCGACCCCGCCGAGAAACGTCAGGAGAGCCGGTCTGGGCCGGGTGGCAGGGGCCAAGGACGGCTGACCGGGAGTGTCCATGGCGCTTGGCCTCCTGCCCTCGCGGCACACGATGCGTGGCTCTCGCGTACCTCAACGGTCACATCCGTGGCATTCGGGCGGATGGGGCCGGTGTACCCCGCACGGGGACCGACCGGCCCCGGCGCCGGGCGTTCCCACCCAACAGCCCGGAGCCAGGGGCCAGTCAGCCCGCGAAAAGGTCCTGCAGCCCATCGCCGGGGCCGTCCCCGCAGGGCAATCGTGGAAGCGCACCGTCGAACAGCTCTCCGGAGGTACACCGTGACCCGTCCTGTAGCCGTCGGGCTGGACGGCTCTCCCGCCAGTCTCGCCGCCGCGGACTGGGGTGCCCGTGAGGCACTGCGCCGGGACCTGCCCCTGCGACTCGTGCATGCCTGGGAATGGCAGCCCTACACCCACGCACCACTCGTCGGAATGGACGCGCCCCGGCTGTGGTCCGAGCGCGTACCGCGTGAGGCCGCCGCAGAACTGCGCGACCGCTACCCGGACCTGAAGATCGCCGAGGCCCACGCCACGGGCCCGCCCCCTGAGGTGCTGTGCGATGTGGCCGGGGAATCCGAGCTGCTGGCCATCGGCAGTGCGGGGCTGGGCAGGCTCGCCGGATACTTCCTCGGATCCGTCGCGATGTCCGTCGTCGCGCACACCGAGCGGCCGGTCGTCCTCGTACGGGCCGGCACGACCTCCGTCGACGAGCGCCTGCTCGCCGGCGACGGACGGCCGCTGTCGGCCATGGCCTACCGCCCGGTGGTACTCGGCATGGATCTGAGCCGACGCAGCGGCGATGTGATCCGGTTCGCCTTCGAGACGGCGGCGCTGCGGGCGGCCCCGCTACGGGTCGTCCACGGCTGGAACCCGCCGGCGTTCTTCGCCTACGGCGTCGGTGTGGACCCGAGCCTGCGGGCCGACATAGCGGCACAGGAAACCGATGCGCTGCGCACCGCGCTGCGCCCGTGGCAGGAGAGGTACCCGGGCGTTGACGTGATCGAGCAATCCGTGATCGGACAGGCCGCGCACCACCTGGTGGACGCCGGGGGCGACGCCGGTCTCCTCGTCGTCGGCAGGTACACCGACCGCTCGCGGGCCGGGCCGGCCCGCCTCGGGCACGTCACCCACGCCGTCCTGCACCACTGCCCGGCCCCGGTCGCCGTGGTCCCGCACGACTGACGCCGACACCGCGACGCGGGCCGGGCCGCCCGCATGCCCGTGAGCCCAACACGGCCGCTGAGACGCCCCAACGGCCGAAGCGGTCAGCCACCCGGCAGTTTGAGCGTGCAGGTTTCACCGGGTGCGACCGTGACCGCACGGTCAGGCAGCACCACGCGGATCGGGGTCTCCTCGGAGGCGGGCACGGTGATCCGCAGGTGCTCATGGTGCAGCCGTACGCCGATGCCCCAGTGGCCGCGGTAGCGCAGCGAAAAGCCGTACTCGGACAGCTCCGGCAACGGCACCGGGTCCAGCCACAGGGCGTCCTCCCGGGTGTCGAGTCCGGTGAGGCCGCGTTGGACCAGGTCGAGGGTGCCGGCCATGGCGCCGAGGTGGATGCCCTCACCGGTGGTGCCGCCTTGCAGGTCGGCCACGTCGCCTTCGAGCGCGTCCTGGCAGTACGTCCAGGCGTCGGCGGGGTGTACCCGGGCGAGCACCCAGCCATGGACGATGCCGCTCAGAGTGGAGCCATGACTGGTGCGGCGCAGGTAGTGGTCGACGGTCTCGCGCCAGATCTCATCGGTGAGTTCGTAGCCGAGCCGTCGGAAGAGCTCTGCCAGTTCTGCGGGCGAGAAGAGATAGCCGAGCATCAGCGCGTCGGCCTGCTTGGAGGCCTGGTAGCGGTTGACAGTGTCGCCTTCGGCCTCCAAGATCCGGTCCAGTCGCCGGATGTTCCCGTAGCGCTTGCGGTAGTCGGCCCAGTCGAGTTCAGCGAGATCGCCATAGCCCTCGAACTGACTGATGACGCCCTGGTGGAAGGGAACCCGCAGCCGCCGCGAGACGTCGTCCCACTTCTGGAGTTCGCCGCTGTCCAGCCCGGTCCGTTCGAAGAGTTCCTGTCTTCGCCACGCGGGGAGACGCCGTACCAGGTCGAGGGCGCGCCCGAGGACCCACGCGGCGGTGACGTTGGTGTAGGCGTTGTCGTCCAGTCCTGGTCGTGCGGCGCCGGGGTAGCCGTCGTGGTACTCGTCGGGGCCGACGACTCCGCGGATGCGGTAGCGGCCGAGGCCGGAGTCGTAGGAGGCGCTGTCCGCCCAGAAGCGCGCGATGTGCAGCAGCAGCTCGGCGCCCTTGGTGTGCAGGAACTCGGTGTCGCCGGTGGCTTCGCAGTACTGCCACACGTTGTAGGCGATCGCGGAACCGACGTGGTGCTGAAGCCGGGAGCGGTCCGGCAGCCAGCGTCCGGACCGCGGGTTGAGGTGGAGTTCCGGCGTCTCCTCGCGCCCGTCGCTGCCGCTCTGCCACGGGTACATCGCTCCTCCCCTGCCCGCCTCGGCGGCCGCACGGCGGGCCTCGGGAAGCCGTCGGTGCCGGTAGGTGAGCAGGGCGCGCGAGACCTCGGGGAAGTGCAGGTTCAGATACGGCAGGACGAACAGCTCGTCCCAGAAGACGTGCCCGCGGTACGCCTCACCGTGCAGCCCGCGGGCCGGGACGCCCACGTCCAGCTCCGCCGTGTGCGGCGACAGCGTTTGCAGCGCATGGAAGAGATGCAGCCGCAGGACACGGCCCGCCTCCCCCGGAACATGGATCTCCGCCCGCCGCCACAACTGCTCCCACGCGCCGGCATGGGAGGCCAGGAGCGACGAGAAGCCGGGAGCGCGCTGCACCCGGTCGAGCGCCGCCCCGAGCGGGTTGCTGATCGCCGGGTCGTGGGAGGTGTGCAGGGCAACGGTCTTCTCCACGACGACGGGCCGCCCCGGCGCGAGGGGGATCACCAGGCGGTGCACGGCACGGCGGCGTGCGGGGTGCAGCCCTGAGGACACGGGGAGTTGACCGCTGATGGTGGTGCGCGCCGCCATGGCGACACCGATGTCCGAGCTGCTGGTCCGGCAGCGCAGCCACACCGTGTCGGGATCCGCCGCCCCGGTCTGCACCTGGGTCAGATGGCTGCGGTTGAGGGACCGGTACCGGCGCACATTCCCGTTGATCACCTCACCGTCGATGGCGGACTCCACCTCGATCTCGCCGGACCGGCCCTCGACCGTGAACTCGCTGCGCAGAGCGGCAAGATGAGGGTCCGCCATGTGCACCAAGCGGCACTGGTCCACGCCCACGAGAGCGTCCTCACCGTCCCGGTACCGGAACCGGCGCGTCAGCGTGCCCCGGCACAGATCCAGTGTCTGCCGGTAGTCGACCGGCCGGGAGACGTCCGGAGAGAACCACGGGCCGGCCGAGCCGTCCGCACGGCGCGAACGGAACCGCAGGCGCAGCCAGTTCGGGAGGTTGACCAGGTCCTCGTTCTCCACATCCCGCCCGGCCACGGTCGACTGAAGGCGGTTGTAGCACCCGGCGACGTACGTGCCCGGACAGTGGACGAGGCCGGCCCTGCTCTCGGGCGCCGCGCCGCGAGTGGCGAAGTAGCCGTTGCCGAGCGTGCACAGCGCTTCCCGCAACCGCTCGGCGGCGGGCTCATAGCCCTCGTACTCCCAGGTCCACTCCGACATCCGTCCTCGTTCCCACGGCTTCACGGCACAACCGGAAGCGAGCCAGGCGGTATGCGTTCATGCGCGGTGCGGGACGACGGCGACCGGACAGCTCGAGTGGTGCAGAACGGCATGGTTGACGCGGCCGAGTTGCAGTCCGAAGTGGCCGTGCCGTCTCAGGGCTCCCACGACCAGCAGGTCGGCCTCCGGCGACGCGTCCAGGAGGACCTTGTGCGCGGGGCCCTCGGTCACTCGGCGGTACACGTCGACCCGCGGGTGTTCCTGTGCGGCGCCGCGCAGCGCGTCGGCAAGGAGGGCCGAGGCGCGCTCTTCGTGATCGTGGGTGGCCGCATCCGCCAGGCGTGGGTCATCCGCCGTCTCGTGGGCCGGGCACCGCCATGCCCGTACGGCGTGGAGCGCGCAGCCACGCGACTCGGCCTCCTGGACGGCGAACCGCAGCGCGGCCGACCCCTCAGGGGCATCGCCCACTCCGACAACAACCCGGTGGCAGGCGCCCTGCCGGTTCCGTTCGCCGCCGCGGACCACGATCACCGGGCAGACCGCCCGCGCCGCCACCGCCAGGCTCACCGACCCCAGCAGCAGCCCGGCCAGGCCACCGCGGCCTCGGGACCCCGTCACCAGGGCAAAGGATTCATGCCCCTCGCGCAGCAATGCGGTGACGGCATCATGGGGCAGCACGTCACCCGACACCTTCACATGCCGGTTGCGCAGCTGGGCGCGCTCCACGCACGAGGCGGCGATGTGCTCGGCCATCACCTGCTCGGCCGGGCGGTCGGAGGCGAAAGACGGGCGAACCCCTTCGTACCGCTCCCACAGCGAAGCATGGACCAGGCGCAGGGGCAGGCCGCGACGGGCCGCTTCGTCCACCGCCCAGTCCACCGCCTGCAGGCTGGACTCGGAACCGTCGACGCCGACGACCAGCGGGAGCTCCATTGTCCCCACCGCCTTCCTGCCTTCCGCTGACGTGCCCCGGGGCCCTCCCGTAGCCCCTCCGATCCACCGTCGCACCCCTCGCAGCGCCTCGCGAGGTCCGGGTCGGTCTCCGACCGGGGACCTTCGGCCCCTGGGGCGAGGCTGCTGCGCGCCGGACCCTGGAGACGGCCACGCGAGAGGAACGGGAACCGGAGGAGCCAGCTCATGAAGCACAGCCGAGTCAGCCGCCTGATGGTGAACGAGGTGGTCACGGTCATCCCGCAGACGCCGTTCAAGGAGGTCGTCAAGCTGCTCGCGGTGCACCGGATCAGCGGTCTGCCGGTGGTGGACTCCGATGACAGAGTGCTCGGTGTGATCTCCGAGAGCGATCTCATGCTGCGGCAGGCCGGCGAGGTCCCCGGCCAGGGCCCGGACACCAGGGCGAACGCGCTGACCGCCGAAGAGCTGATGTCCCGGCCGGCCGTCACCGTCCGCGCCGGCGACAGCATTGCCGAGGCCGCACGGACCATGGCGCGGCACCGGGTGGAGCGCCTGCCCGTGGTCGACGACGAAGATCGCTTGGTGGGCATCGTGACCCGCCGCGACCTCCTGCAACTCTTCCTCCGCCCGGACGCCGACATCCGCCGCGCGGTGGTTGAGGAACTGGACGACACATTGTGGCTCTCCGCCGGCGCGGTCACCGTGCACGTGATCGACGGCGTGGTCACCCTGGAGGGACAGCTGGAGCGAGGCAGCGACATCCCGATCGCGGTACGCCTGACCCAACAAGTGGACGGTGTGGTCTCCGTCGTCGACAGGCTGACCTGCCGCATCGATGACTCCGGCCTGCGGTCACAAGCCACGGCGAAGAGCAGCTCTTCGTGATCCTCTAGGGTTCGATGTCGAGCACGTCTCGCACGGGGCGCCGGGGCGTCGTGGGACCCGGCGGGCCGTATCCGATGCGCAGCACCATCTGCACATGTCCGGTTCCGGACACGGGGTTTCGCAGCGCCCAGCGGAGATCGGGCCATTCCAAGGCTTGGGTGGCGGGGGAACTGGACAACCCGTGCAGCGTGACGAGCAGCAGGACGCGTTCCAGAGCCTGCCCCGCTCGCAGCCAGTCCTCCGGGCAGTCGCGGGCCGTGCTCAGCAGGGCCAGATGCGGCGAGCTCTCGAAGGCTGCGCCGCCGCGGCCGGCAACCGGCCGGACGCCCGCGAAGTCGCGGATGGGCGCCTTGCCGCCGCGTTTGCGCGGTCCGAAGGCGTAGTCCGGCACCCCGGCACCGACCGTGTCCGTCGCCGCGGCACCGATACGGGTCCAGCGCCTCAGTTCCTCGTCCTCACCGCGATCGGTGAGGTTGCGCGCCTCGGCCTCTTCGGCCACCTCATGCACCCACTGCAGATGCCACCCGGTGGGGAAGTCCAGGGTGGCTCCTTCCTGACGGGCGGCGTCGCTCAGGGCCGACCGGACGGGCTCGGGTATGGGGGTGTCGGCGAAGGGGTAGCGGCTGGTGTGCCGGCGGTGAACCGCCGGATACAGCACGTCGAGGTCGCGCTCACCGCTCCCGAGGCCGGTCAGCTGCACCGTGGCGAGCAGTTCGGGGTCCCCGGGGTCCGGAAGCAGCCGGGTCGCCGGATACCAGCCCGCGTGGGCCGCCGCGACCCGGAGGTTGAGCAGGGCCGCGCCGCAGCCGATGTGCAGGGCGCGGTTGTCGGGGTCGGTGTGCGGCAGCACGCGGTCCAGGTCCGCGCGGATGTCGAAGGTGCGGCTGTGCCGGCAGTATCGGAAGTGCCACGGCTGCGCGTTGTGCAGGGACGGCGCGGTGCCGGCGTCGTCGGCCAGCGCCCTTACGCGGTCCTCGGAGAGCAGTTGTGTGGTCACCGGAGCCTCCCTCGGCTCTCACCGCTGATCATTCGGTGTGGATGCGTCGCCCCGTCAGGCGGCCGGGCTCGATCAGCACCCACAGCGGGCGCTCGCCGCCCGCCCACGGCTTGGAGTGCGCGCACTCGGCCAGCCGTCGCATGGCGTCGACATCGGTGACGGCCCGCGCCGGACCATGGACGAGTACGCTCCACCCCTGGCTCAAGGCCTCATCCACGTGGTCGACCTCGAAGGCGACCTCGGTTCCGACGGCCGCCGCCGGAACGGCGCCGGGCGCCGTCCGGTAGGCGATCGCGCGGTCGACGACCTCGTAGTTCACCGGGACCACCATCAGCCCGTCCGGTGTCGAGATGGCGACACGTCCCACCCCATGCGTACCGAGCCGGTCCCGGCATTCGTCGGGGCTCAGCTCCCGTAGCTCGGGGTGGTCGGCGGCCTGGCCCTCGCCCGGCGGCAGATCGGCCCCGCCACCGCGCAGACGAGCCGCCGTGGTCCCCAGCGCGTCGGCCAGGCGGGTGACCCCCGCGATGTCCGGCGCAGCCGGTCGCTCCTCCACGTACGCCAGATACGACGTGGCCATGCCGGCTCGGTCGGCCACCTCCGCGCGGGTGAGCCGCTGCCGCCGGCGTTCACGGGCCACGCGTCGGCCGATGTCGCCGGGGTCGAGCAGCCGGTGGTGGGACGGTGTGTCGGGCTCGGCGGGCCCCGCGTCGGCGGGTTCGTCCTCGGGCCGGTGCTCGAAGTGGTGAACGTGCGCGTCGGGTCCGGGGAACACCAGTGTCACATCGTTCGTGTCCGACCAGCGCACGTTGTAGGGGGGCGTTCCGTCGTCGTGCGCGATTCCGACGATTTCGCCGTCCCTCCTGGTCGCGCCGGTTGCCGGACTTTCGACTACGAGCTGGTCGCCGATGTGCGCACGCATGGTCATCACCACTCTCCGACGCCGCGTACTCCGCCGCGTCCCCTCCAACGTGACATGCCGGTATGCCGACGGCATGCGGGCCAGAAGCCCTGGTCCGAGGGCCGAACGGTCCTGATTCCGCCGATGGGGCCGGTCGGCTCATTCAGGAGATCCCGGAGCGGATCAAGATGGAAGGGATGGGAGAAGCGGCCGGCTGCTCAACCGGCTGTCACGACTCGCCCGGAGGGATACGGACATGCAGCACCGAACGGTCGGAGAACTCATGACCAGGGACGTCATCCACGTACCGCCGGGTATGCCGTTCAAGGAGATCGTGAGGACACTCGCGGAGAACGACGTCACCGCCGTCCCGGTTATGGATGCCTCGGGCCGTCCGATGGGCGTGGTCTCCGAGGCGGACCTGCTGCGCAAGTCGGCCGATCAGGCCGGCCAGGCCAACCTGATGCCGACTCCGCCCCTGGAGGCGTGGGAGCGCGCCAAGGCCGAGGGGGCGCGGGCGGAGGAGCTGATGTCCGCTCCCCCGGTGTGCGCGCGGCGGGACTGGACGGTGGTGGAGGCGGCCCGCCTCATGGAGGTCCAGAACGTCAAGCGGCTGCCCGTGGTGGACGAGACCGACAAGCTGGTGGGCATCGTCAGCCGCCGCGACCTGCTGCGGGTCTTCCTGCGACACGACGCCGCCATCCGCGAGGAGATCAACCAGGATGTGCTGCACCGCACCCTCGGAATCGCTCCCTCCGGGGTGACCGTCAAGGTGCGCGAAGGGCAGGTCACGCTCGATGGATCCGTTGAGGTCAAGAGCCTGATCCCGGTCATCGAGCGGCTGTGCCGGACCGTGGACGGCGTGGTCTCGGTCTCCGAGCACCTGGCGTACGAGACCGACGACACCCGAAGCACCGCCGTCGGGACGTGACATCCCACCGCGCTCCCGCGGCTGACCGCCCGGCGCCGCATCGCGCATGCCGGCGCAGCGAGGTTCAGATCTGCGGGACGACGGCGACCGGGCACGGCGCGTGATGCAGTACGCCGTGGTTGGTGAGGCCCAGTTGCAGCCCGTGGTGGCCGTGCCGCCGACGCGCTCCGACGACGAGCAGGTCGGCGCCGGACGCCGCCTCCAGGAGCGCCTGCCGCGCCGATCCCTCGACCGTCCTGCGGATCACCGCGACCTGTGGGTGGGGCTCTGCGAGCCCACTGAGCGCATTGTCGAGCACCTGCGCCGGTGAGCGCCGATGGGCTTCGAGCGCCCAGCTGTCCGGGGACGGTGGCTCGGAAAAGCCACGGTCGGCCGTACGCGAGGCGTGCACTGCCGTCAGCTCACAGTGCCGTACACGGGCCTCGCGGAGCGCGAACTGCACGGCGGTGCCGCTGCCCTCGCCGTCCTCGATGCCCACCACGACATTCCCGAAGCAGGAGTCGCGATGCTTCACCCCGCCCCGCACCACCACGACCGGGCAGTCGGCGTGCGCCGCGACAGCCAGGCTGACCGACCCCAGAAGCAGCCCTGCCAGATCTCCGAGTCCCCGGGACCCTAGGACCAGGGCAAAGGCGTTCCGGCCTGCTCCCGTCAGGGCTGCCGCCGCGTCCCCGCACAGCACCTCGCTCGACAGCCGCAGGTTCGGCGCACGCCGTGCGGCCCGCACCGTCGCCGAGGCGATGATGCGGTCGGCGGCTTCCCGGGCTTCCTGGTCGGGCGGACCTGTACCGGCAATCCGCGCGGCGGGCGCCTCATGATGCGGCGGGGCGGCATGCACCAGGCGCAGCGACAGCTTGTGGCGCGCTGCCTCGTCGGCGGCCCAGTCCACGGCCTCCAGGCCGGCCTCGGATCCGTCGACCCCCACCACCAGGGGAATCTCCACCGCCCGCACCTCCTCCGCTTGTCGCTCGCCTCGCGGGTACCCCTGCCGGGTGCGCCCCACGCAGCCACCGATGGGGACCGAGGGACCCTGTCACCCGTCGCGCGACGGCAGCACCCTGAAAGGGCGGAGGACATTCCCGTCCCCGCGTTCCAGCGTCCGACAAGACGGAGGCAACCGCCATGGAGCCCGTCGTCACCGTAGGCCTCGACGGTTCGGCAGAGAGCCTGGCCGCCGCCCGCTGGGCCGCCGACGAAGCCCATCGGCGCGGCTTCACGCTGCGCCTGCTGCACGCCTGGCCCCTGCTCTCCCCAGCAACCCCAGCCGCAGGGGAGCCGTCTCCCGAAATGGATCAGAACTACTGGGCGAAGCGGATCGTGCACGACGCGCAGCGGGACATCCACGAGCGCCACCCGGATGTGCCGATCGTCGAGGACCTGGTCGCAGCGGATGCCGCGACCGCTCTGCTCGGCGCGGCAGCCGAGTCCTGGATGCTCGTGCTCGGCTCACGGGGACTGACGCCCGCCGAGAGTTTCTTCCTGGGCGACGCCAGCTTGGACGTGGTGGTCCGGGCGGTGCGGCCAGTGGTGCTCGTGCGCGCCGGGATGAGCGAAGAGCCCGCCACCGCCACCCACGCGGGCGGCGTGACCGTGGGGCTCAGCCTGCATGGGCCCTGCGGCAGCCTCCTCGAGTTCGCCTTCGACGCCGCTGCCGTGCGCGGCGTCCGCCTGCATGCCGTGCACGGACGAAGCCTGCCGGTTGCGGCGTACGCGCCGTGGGGCGTGGATCCCGACGCGTCCAGGGAGATCCGGGAGGACGCGCTGAAGGGGCTCAGCGAAGTGCTAAGCCCCTGGCAGGAGAAGTTCCCCGGCGTAGAGGTGGTCACCAGCGTGCGCCTCGAAAGCCCGGCGCGGGCCCTGGTGCAGGCGGCCGCGGGCTCCGACCTGTTGGTGATCGGCCGGCGCGAGCACCGGCCCGCCCTGGCGCCACGGCTGGGCAATGTCGCCCATGCCGCAGCGCATCACGCGGCCTGCCCGGTGACCGTCGTCCCCCATGACTGAACCGGTGACCGCAAAGGGATGACAGCGAGGAGGTGACACCATGCGCGCACTCGTCTACCAGGGCCCCGGAGAATGTACCTGGGATACGGTCCCGGACCCCGTGATCCAGGAGCCGACCGATGCTGTCGTACGGGTCGGGACCACCACGATCTGCGGCAGCGATCTGCACATCCTGGCAGGAGAGTTGCCCGAGGTGAAGCCGGGGACGGTGCTCGGCCACGAGGCCGTCGGCGAGGTGACGGAGGTCGGCTCCGAAGTGCACTCCGTCCGCCCCGGTGACGAGGTGATCGTGTCCTGCGTCTCGGCCTGCGGCCGCTGCTCGTTCTGCCGGGAGAACGCGTACGGGCAGTGCCGCGGAGGTGGCGGGTGGATCCTCGGCAACAGCGTCAACGGCACCCAGGCCGAGTTCGTCCGCGTCCCCTTCGCCGACCTCTCCACCCACCGGCGCCCCGGCTCACTCACCCGCGAGGACGCGGTCCTGCTGGCCGAAGTCCTCCCCACCGCCTACGAAGTCGGGGTGCGCAACGGGCAAGTGGGCCCTGGGGACACCGTGGTTGTCGTGGGAGCCGGGCCCATCGGCCTCGCCGCCGTCCTCACCGCACGGCTCTTCTCGCCCCGCAGAACCATCGCCGTGGACCTGTCTCCCTCCCGGCTGGAGGCCGCGGCACGGCTCGGCGCCGACGCCGCAGAGCTCCCTGGGCGGATGATCAGCGACCTGGCAGAAGGGCCGGGAGCCGACGTGGCCATCGAGGCCGCCGGCACACCGGAGAGCTTCGTCCTGTGCACGCAGGCGGTGCGCCCGGGAGGGCATATCGCCAACATCGGCATGCACGGCAAACCCGCGACGCTGCATCTTGAGGCGCTGTGGAGCAAGAACGTCACGATCAGCACCGGGCAGGTGGACACGTTCTCAGCACCCTGGCTGCTGGGCATGGTGGCGTCCGGCCGCCTGGACATCTCCCAGCTGATCACCCATACCTTCGGCCTCCACCAGATGGAAGAGGCCTACGACGTCTTCTCCCGAGGCGCGGAGACCGGAGCTCTCAAGGTCGCGTTGCACCGGTAGTAGGGCCTGACGGCTCCAACGCCCGGCCGGCGCCGGCCGGATGACCGGCTGCTCGGTACCGGTCGCCCCCATGGCCAGGATCCCGCCGGGCCGCCCACCGCAGGACTGTCCCGGCCCCCCTATCGTCTACCGATATCGGATTCTGTAAGACGTGCGGCCGCGCCGTCGAAGGAGTGGGCCATGAGCAAGCCATCGACCGCCAGCACGGTGCCGGACGAGTTGCACCGGCGGCTGGGAGTGTCCGATGCCGTGGTCATCGGCCTGGGGTCGATGATCGGCGCCGGGATCTTTGCCGCGCTCGCTCCGGCGGCTCGCGCGGCCGGGTCCGGGCTGCTGCTCGGCCTGGCGCTGGCGGCCGTGGTCGCAGCGCGCGGCGAGGCGAGAAGTTCGCACTGCTGACCCGGGCGATCGTGGCCGTGGTCCTGACGGTGCTCGCCGCCGTGGTGGTCGCCGCCCTCACCTCGTCCGCCTCGGATGCGGGCCGGCTCGGCATGGGGGACGACGCGACCTTCAGCGGGGTGCTCCAGGCGGCGAGCCTGCTGTTCTTCGCCTTCGCCGGGTACGCGCGCATTGCCACGCTCGGCGAGGAGGTCCGCATCCCCGAACGCACCATCCCCCGGGGCATCTTGAGCGCGCTCGGTGATCTGGGGGGCCGCGGTACTGGCTGCAGGCGTCGCGGCTTACGGGGTGCGTCGAGCGATGGCGGCACCTGCATAACGCCGTTCGGAACGCTGCTCCTGGCCGGGCCGCGCACCCGGTCGCCGCCGAGACCGCCACGGTCTACCGCGCTGGCCTCGATGCCACACCGCACTCGGAGGCAAGCCCCCGATCAGCCGCGTAAACAACGTTGCGGGTCAATACGCCTAGCCTTCGTATGGCGCAGCCTGGGCGCTTACGTCGGCCCGACGTTGGGGTTCTCTATCCTGCCGTAATGACCTGGCTGAGACGCTTGCCTGCTACGACCGTGTATGTGGGCTTGCTGCTGGCCACCGCCGGGTGGATGGCCTCGCAGTCCATGCGAGAACAGAACCGCTTCATCCGGCACAACAGCAGCAATGTGCACCATTTTGAAGTCGGCAAGTGGTGGACGCTCTTCACCAGTGGACTGATAGTCGACGGAGTTCCCATTCTGCTCGGGATAGGTGCCGTAGCTGCCGTGCTCGGGCTGGCGGAGTGGCGGTGGGGGACCCTGCGCGGGTTCGGGATCTTCCTCTTCGGGCACGTCGTGGCGACGCTCCTCACCGAGGGCGCCATGTGGCTGATGAAGCTGGCCCACCTACCGGGCGCCCTGTCCAGGGCCCGCGATGTCGGAATCAGTTACGGGCTCGTGGCCACCGCCTCCTGCCTGTTGGCCATCAGCGGACGGCGAGGCCGCCACTACGGAGTACCCGTCCTTGCCGTCCTGCTCACGGTCGCGTGGATCATCAACCAGGAACTCGCCGACGCAGGCCACCTCGTGGCCTTGGGTCTGGGCGTACTCGGCGCCCGTACCGCCTGGCTGCGTTCCGCCGCGCGGCGCTGTTTCCCGCAGAAGGATCCGAGCCCGGTGACAACCCACCGAGGTCACGCCATCCAAGCACCTCTGCGGGACCAAGAACGGGTCCCCCCACCCGAGCAAGAGCCGTCAGAAACGCCCTAACCTCGCTCGGCCGCCCGGAAATTGTCGTCGGTTCATGCCATCCGCACACGGCATCGCCCTCCATGAGCACCCCCTGTCGGGGCATGAGGGGCGATGCCGTGCCGCGCGGCTGGATCACACCGCGCCGTGCGAATCCGCCGCAGGGACGCGGGGCCACCGGTCAGGTCGGGGAAGGTGGTGGCGCTGCTATCCCTGGCGCTTGACGAACGTCATCGGAACCGAGTTGCCGGGTGCCTGGATCAGGACGCGTGCCGGGATGAGGACCAGCTTCTGCTTCCGGTCGCCGTTGCCGTCGGTCAAGTCGAGCTTGTAGACGGTGTACCCGATGTACTGGCCACCGTTGGCCCGGCCCTCGACCCACCCGGATGTGCCGTCGGGGACGTCGTAGGTGTTGTTCTGCTCGGTCATGGTCGTCCACTTGTTGGTGGTCGTGGTCGACTGGCTGTAGGTGAAGTTCAGCTCCGTGCCACCCGTGCCGCCGCCCGGCCCGCCGGGGGTCGTCAGCTCCGAGCTGACCTTTCCGCCGACGGACCAGCCGCTGGTCTGGCTGGTGTCCTGGCCGACCGTGGCCTGGGTCTTGTAGGAGAACTGCGCCTTGCCCATCACCGCCGCCGAGGTCTGCATGGTCGGGTACGCCTTGTCGAGCACGCCGACGAAGCCGCAGGGCATCGGCTCGCCGTCGGGGTTCTGGTTGGGCTGGCCACAGAGGGACTTGGCGTCCCAGTTGCCCATCCACGGCTCTTTGTCGTCGCTGCTGCTCTTGCGGATGTCGGGGCCCTCGGTGGGGAGGGACTGCGGGAGGTTGAATCCGCTGCCCAGCTCGGACGGGATGTCTTGGAGGGCCTGGTCGTGGGGGTATGCCTTCTCGACGTCGTCGAGCTTGACCTCCTGCGAGTCCTGACCGCTGACCGGGTAGCCCTTGACTGCCTCCTTCTGGTTCAGGTGCACGCTCTGGCTGAGGAAGTCGGCGACTTCCTGCTCGGTCTTGAAGTAGGTGTTGCCGTCGTCAGCGTGGGCAGGGGTGGACGAGCCGACCAGCGATATGCCGGTGAGCAGGGTGGTGGCGAGTGCGGCCGCCAACACAGCGTTCCTCCGTCGGCCTCGACGAGCAGGGGTGGTGCACAGGGTTGTTGACACGCGAATCTCCTTGACTTGTCGGGAACTTGCTCGGAACCACTCGGGCGTCGGCCGCCGTTCGGCCGCGCCGCTGTTCAGAGGGCTTGTGAAGGCGTGTGAAGGCGTGTTCCGGGGCTGGTCACCCCGCCCGCCAGGCGCGCAGGCGGGGTGCCGCCGCTGGGCCGAAGGGCTCAACTCGCCTGGATCGAGCGCAGCATGTTCAGGCGGGCGGCTCGGCGGGCCGGCCAGATGGCGGCCAGGACGCCGATCATCAGGGCCAGGGCCAGGAAGGTGCCGAGCCTTCCCCACGGCAGGACCGTCTCGTATGCGTGCATCGAGGTCGTGGTCAGTCCGCCTGCGGCCCAGGCCAGGAAGATGCCCGTACCGATCCCGAGGACCGCGCCGAAGACGGAGATGACCACCGATTCGAGCCGGATCATCTGCCGGATGCCGGAGCGGTCGAGCCCTATCGCGCGCAGCATCCCGATCTCGCGGGTGCGCTCGAAGACCGACATGGCCAGGGTGTTGACGACGCCGAGGATCGCGATGACGACGGCCATGCCGAGCAGCCCGTACATCATGCTGAGGACCGTGGTGACCGACTCGTTGTTGTCCTTGACGAGTTGCTCCTGGGAGCGGACCTTCAGCAGCGGGCTGTCGTCGAGCGCGGCGCGGATCGTGCGCTCAAGGCCGGCGGCCTTGCCGGGCTCGGCCTTGACCAGCAGGTTGTCGAACTGCTTCGTCATGGAGTACGGGAGCACGTCGGCGCGGGTGCCCAGTGCATCGTCGACGGTGCGGGTCTTGGCGTAGATGCCGACGACCGTCAGCTTCCGCTTCGCGGCCTTGCTGTCGTCCATGCCGCCGCCCAGCTCGGCGTCGAGGGTGGCACCGACGTGGAGCCCGGCTCGCCCTGCGAACTGGTCGGAGACCGCGATCCTCCCCGGGCCGATGTCGTGCAGTGAGCCGGCGCGGAAGTCGAGCCGTGCCACCTTGCCGTACGCCTCCGGGTCGGTGCCGGTGATGACGGCGGACTCGCCGTGGGTGCCGAGCTGGGCCGTGGTGACGGGGGCGGCCGCGGCGACCCCGGGTACCCGGGCGATCTTGCCGACGTCGTCCGGGTCGAGCCCGCGGGCGGTGTTGTAGTTGACCTTGTAGTCGGCGGTCAGACCCTGCGTGGCCTCCGTGGCCATGGCTTGTTGGGCGGAGTGAGCGCCGACGGTCAGACCGGTGATCAGGGCGAGCCCGATCATCAGGGCGGATGCGGTGGCGGCGGTGCGGCGCGGGTTGCGCAGCGCATTCTCCTTGGCCAGCTTGCCGCTGACGCCGAAGAAGCGGGTGGTGACCTTGCCGGCCAGGGCGATCAGCGGCCGGGAGAGCAGCGGGGCCAGCACGATCACTCCGCCGAGGGTCAGTACGCCGCCGAGCATCGCGGCCAGCAGGTTCGACTCCTTGGTGCCCTTGAGCGTGGAGACGTAGAGCATCACCAGCACCCCGGCCCCGGCGAGCAGGGTGCCGAGCAGGTTGCGGACGCGCAGGGCGCGGGCGGGCGGGGCCTGGTCGATGCTGCTGAGCGCCGCCACGGGGGCGATCTTTGCGGCCTTGCGGGACGGCAGCCAGGCGGCCAGGACGGTGATGACGACGCCGACCGCGAGCGAGGCCGGCGGGGCCGCGGGCGTGATGACCAGCGGCCCGTCGGGCAGTGTGGCACCGGTGGTGTTGAGCAGCGGGCGCATGGCGGTGGCGATGCCGAGGCCGAGCGCGAATCCGCCGACGGAGGCTACGAGGCCGAGCAGACCCGCCTCGATGAGGACGGAGCGGACGACCTGGCGGCGTGAGGCGCCCACGGCCCGCAGCAGCGCGATCTCCCGGCTGCGCTGGGCGATCAGCATGGTGAAGGTGTTGGCGATGAGGAAGACGCCGACGAACAGCGCGACGCCCGCGAAGACCAGCAGCGTCTTGGTGAGGTATCCGGTGTTCTTGGCGATCTGGGCGGACTGCTCGGCGGCCAGTTGGGCCCCGCTGGTGGCGCTGGCGCCCCCCTTGGGGAGCAGTGCCTGCACCTGTTCGGTCAGCGCGTACTCGTCGGTCCCGGGGGCGGCCGCGACCGCGATCTCGTCGAACTGGCCGGGGCGGTGGAACAGTTTCTGCGCGGTTCGGGTGTCGAAGAGGGTGAGGGTGCCGCCGGCGGTGACCTGGGGGTCGTCGGTGGAGACGGTGCCGACCAGCTTCTTGGTCAGGGCGGGCCCGTCGGTGGCGAAGCGGACGGTGTCGCCGATGCGGTAGCCGGCCTTCGCGGCGGTCTTGGCGTCGAGGGCCAGCTCCCCCTCGGCGGCGGGGCCGCGGCCTTCCTTCAGCGGGAAGTGGCTGTCCTCGCCGTCCGGGCCGGGCTGATAATTGGTGGCCAGGTTCTGTCCGTTGGTATCGGCGTTGACCGGGCGGCCGTCCTTACCGGCCAGGGTGGCCTGGCCGTGGACGGTGGGGCGCACCGAGGTGACGCCGGGCAGGTGGCGGATCTTGCGCGCCAGCGCGGTGTCGACGGCGGTGGTCGGTTTGCTGTCCGCGCCGCCCGCCATATCGGGAGCGGTGGTGGCCTGATCCGCCCGCACGGAGACGGCCACGCCCTTGAGGCTCTGGGCCGAGGCGTTGCGGAAGGCGTTCGCGGTGGTGTCGGCGAAGATGAGGGTGCCGGAGACGAAGGCGACGCCGAGCAGGACCGCGAGCGCGGTCATGATCAATCGGGCTTTGTGCGCAAGGACGTTGCGCAGGGCGGTACGCAGCATGGTGATCGGTTCAGTCCTGGGTGCGAGGGGGCGGGGCCCGGAGGCGGGAGAGGGGGCTGGTGGGCGGCTGCGGGCCGTGTCAGTTCGTCCGCCCCTTGGCGTCGAAGAGCCGCATACGGTCCAGCACGGTCTCGGGAGTGGGAGCGGGCAGATCGTCGCTGACGCGTCCGTCGGCGAGGAAGACCACCCGGTCCGCGTAGGAGGCCGCCACCGGGTCATGGGTGACCATCACCACCGTCTGCCCCAGCTCCCGTACCGAATCCCGCAGAAAGCCCAGCGCCTCTGCACCGGAACGGGAGTCGAGGTTGCCGGTCGGCTCGTCCGCGAAGACGATCTCCGGGCGGCCGGCCAGCGCGCGGGCCACGGCCACGCGCTGCTGCTGGCCGCCGGAGAGCTGCGAGGGACGGTGCCGCAGCCGCCCGGAGAGGCCGACGGTCCCCACGATCAGCTCCAGCCACTCCTGGTCGGGCTTACGGCCGGCGATGTCCAGCGGCAGCGTGATGTTCTCCAGGGCATCCAGCGTGGGCAGCAGGTTGAACGACTGGAAGACGAAACCGATCTTCTCCCGGCGCAGCCTGGTCAGCTGACGATCCGTCAGCCCGGACAGTTCGGTGTCACCGATCCGCGCAGACCCGCCGGAGAAGGTGTCGAGCCCCGCCATGCAGTGCATCAGCGTCGACTTGCCCGAGCCGGACGGGCCCATGATCGCGGTGAACCGGCCGCGCCCGAACTCCACGGTCACCGAGTCGAGGGCGACGACGCGGGTCTCGCTCTCGCCGTAGATCTTGGTCAGCCCCGTCGCGCGGGCGGCGACAGAGGGGACGCGGAGGCGGGTGGTGGCAGTGGCGTGCTGCGGCATGGGTGCTCCTGGAAGGGGTGCGAAACTCCCGTCCATCGTGGCCGCGGCACCCACCCCAATCCGTCGCCCTCAGGTCGGGACTGCGGCCTCTGCCGATCGGCAGACCCGCCGCGGCCGCGTCACCCTTACGGGCCACTGCCCCTCACCCCGCAGACAGAGCCGCCGGCTCTACCCGCAGACAGAGCAGGCGGCCCCGACCAGGTCTTTCAACCCGTGAGCCCGGCCATGTGCTCAGCCCATGAGCCCGGCCTGGTGCGCCAGCAGCGCCGCCTGCACCCGGCTGCCGCATCCCGTCTTCTCCAGGATCGACCGGACGTGGGTCTTGACCGTCCCCACGCCGATGCCGAGCCGCCTGCCGATCTCCGGGTTCGACAGCCCCTCCCCCAGCATGACCAGCACCTCCCGCTCCCGACCGGTCAGCCCCGCCATCCTGCTCTCCGGGGCAGTGGTCCCGACCCCGCCGCCGCTCAGCATCCGCCGGATGACGGCCCCGGTGACACCGGGCGAGAGCACCGCATCCCCCGCGGCCGCCGCCCGCACCGCGCGGATCAGCTCCTGCGGCCCCTCGTCCTTCAGCAGGAAGCCGGTGGCACCCGCCCTCAGGGCCCGGGTGACGTTCTCGTCGTCCCCGAAGGTGGTGAGCATGACGACCTGCGGCTTGGGGTCGAGGGTGACCAGCGGTTCGATGGCTGCGAGCCCGTCGAGTACGGGCATACGGATGTCGAGGAGCACCACATCGGGCCGGTGCTCGGCGGCGAGCCGGGCGGCCTCGGCGCCGTTGACCGCCTCGCTCACGACCTCGATGTCGTCGGCGTGCCGGAGAACCAGCCGGATGCCGTGCCGGATCATCTCCTCGTCATCGGCGAGCAGCACCCGGATCGCGGAACCCGCCCCGGAACCTGCGGAGTTGGCCTGGTCAGTCATGTGTCCTTCTCCCCTGCGGCGGTTCGGTCGCCTTCTCCGTGACCATCGGAACGGTGAATCGGTCGATCGCGATCAGCGTGTCGGCCCGGAAGCAGTAGCGGACGATCTCCAGCCGCCCGCCCCTGGCCCCCTCGTCCACGTACGGATACAGGCAGTCCGTGGCGGACGCCGGCCGCGCCGGCTCGCGCCCGGCGGCGGCCGCGCGCACCGTACGGGAGTCGAAGGACACGGCCCGCTCCACCCGTTCCCGCGACATCCCCACCCGTGGCTCTTCGCCGCTCCGAGGGTGGCCATCGAGCTGCGCGCCGCGCACCAGAGCGAGCCCGAACAGCATCATCACGCCCACCCCCGCCAGGCCGACCAGCCCGATGACGGCACCGCCGAGGCGCCGCTGGAAGGCGGTCAGTCCGCGGGCGGGCTCCTCGACAGCGGGGCGCGGCCCCTCCGCATAGAGCTGGGCTTCCATCGGCTCCACACCGGGCCCGGGGTCGGCAGGAATGACGGCGGTCACAGCGAAGCCGCCGCCAGGCGTCCGCCCCGCCTCCAGGTCGCCGCCGAGCAGCGTCACCCGCTCCCGCAGCCCGATCAGCCCACGCCCGGTGCCCAGCCCGGTCACGGCGGCGGGCGGCACCGGCGGCACACCGTTACGTACCCGCACCTCCACCCGCTCGCCGGCATGGCGGACGGAAACGGTCACATGGGCGCCGGGAGCGTACCGGTGGACGTTGGTCAGCGACTCGCGCACCACGCGGTGCACCGCCCGCCGTAGCCTGGCCGGCCGCGCATCGAGATCGGGCCCCTCCCAGCTCAGCTCAACGGGGATGCCACCGGCGCGCGATTCCTCGACCAGCGCCTCGATGTCCGCGCGCGTGCCCGTCGCGTCCGTCAGCACAGCGGTGCCGGTGTCCCGCCCCACCGGGCCCAGGACCCCCAGCACCTCCCGCAGCTCCTGCATCGCATCGCGGGCGGCACGGCCCACCACAGCGGCCTCGTCCTGCAGGCCGGGGGCCTCCTTGCGCAGCGCCATCTCCAGCCCGCCCGAGTGCAGCGAGACCAGGCTCAGCCGGTGGCCGACCAGATCGTGCATCTCCGCGGCGATCCGCGACCGCTCGCGCACCCGCGCCTCGCTGTCCGCCAGCCGCCGCGCCTCCTCGGCGGCGGCCGTACGCTCCCGCAGCGCCCCCATCAGCCGGTCCTGCTGCCCCGCAACGGTGCCCACCAGTCCGGGCACCACGACCGTGGTGACGGCGAGCACCGCGCCCAGCGCGAGACCGAACGACCAGCCTCCCGGCGGCAGCACGGACGCGAACACCGCACACGTCACCATCGCCACACCGGCCGCCCCGAGCAGCAGCCCCACGCGCCGCCGCGGCGTCTCCCGCTGCCGGGCCGCGGTGTAGGCCGCCACCGCGGTCAGCAACGCCGCCGCGGGCGCCACCCCCATCAGCGCCGCCAGCCCGACCACGCTGACCACCGCAAAACGGCGCCGCACCAGAACCAACGCGATACCGATGACTGCCAGAGCCGGGACCCGACCCGCCAGCCGGGTCTGGATCCACGACTCGCCCAGGTAGGTGAGCAGCACCACCACTGCGGCCAGGGCCGCCTCACCCCCCGCCCGCCATAGCTGCCGCCCGCGCTCGTCAGGCCCCGCGAAGGGGCTGCGGGCCAGGCGTTTCTCGATAGTTGGTGGTGCGCTGGACGTCATGGCGTCGATTATCGGCGGCTTCCTACGGGGATCCCCTGCGCCTTACGGACGACCCGCCTCTACCGATGGACAGAGGCCCGCCCGGCGTCTGCGAACGGGGTGAGCCGTGGCGAGTCACGGACGGCCGGCGCCATCTCGCGCCGCCCCACGCCTTCGATCCGCGGCCTGGACACGGACGAGGTCCGGGCCCGCGTCCAGGATCTGCTCGGACGGGAGGGCTGATGCGACGAGGGACCGGACGGGAACCGACGCCTCGAGCAGCAGGAACCCCCCTTCGCCGTCACCCTCACCCCGCGCCGTCTCCGACGTCTCGGATCGGACCATGTCAGCAACTGGTGACAGAATCCAGGGGTATTGATCACGGAGTGCGACGACGACCCTCTGGTCGCGGGCGGGTCACTGCCGGCCCGCCGGGGCTTCTGATCGAACTACCTTCTGGCGATGTGCAGTGACGGAGCGTGCACTGAGAGGCCACCCCGCTACCGTCCTGCGGGACATTGCCATGACTCTGTAAAAACTTCCGGACTTTGTCCACGTCCTCTTCGGGGAAAGAGCGGTTTGACGGAGGGCGGGTTGGCCCTGGAGGTCCGCCCCTACGCTGGTTGGCGGCGTGCTCAGGCGATCACGCGGCAAGGTAGCCTCGGGGGCCCCGTAGTCGATATGAAAAGAGGACTGGGGTGCCCGTGCCTGATGTCTCCGTTGTCGTGATCGTTTACAACGACGCCGACCGGCTCACGACGGCTGTGCAGTCTGTTCTGGACCAGACGCTCCGCGGAATCGAAGTGCTGATCGTCGACGACTGCAGCACGGACGGATCCTTCGCGGTGGCGCAGCAGCTCGCATCCGCCCACCCGGACAGAGTCAGGGCCCTCCAGCTGCCCGAGAACAGCGGGGGGTGCGGGGCGCCCCGCAACCACGGAGTCGAGCACGCCGACGGCACGTACGTGATGTTCCTGGACAGCGACGACGTACTGGAGCCCAACGCCTGCCGCAACATGCTGGAGGCCGCCGAGCGCACCGGCGCCGACCTGGTCTCCGGCATGTGCGTGCGCGTCAACGTCGACTCCCGAAACAAGAAGTCGACCGAGTGGTACCCGTGGCTCTACGACCGCACCCGCACCATCGAGTCCATCTCCGAACTCCCCGATCTGCTGGTCTTCGACACGCTGTCGACCAACAAGTGCTACCGCCGGGAGTTCCTGCTGGAGGCGGGGCTGAAGTTCCCCGTCGGCATCCACTACGAGGACCTGCTCTTCTCCGCCCAGGCATACGTCGCCGCCCGGCGCATCACGCTGATCCCCAACCGCGTCTATTTCTGGAACGTCTTCGAGAAGGCGGCCACCAAGTCGATCAGCAACCGGCGCCACGAGATCGCCAACTTCGCGCACCGCATGGAGATCCACCGCCGGGTGGACGAACTCCTGGAGCAGAAGGGCCTGGACGACCTGAAGCTCCACAAGGACGTCAAGTTCCTCAAGCACGACCTCGTACTGCATCTGCGTGATCTTCCGCTGCTGGACGAGGACTACCGGCACGAGTTCGCCGAGATGGCCAACAGCTATCTCGGCGGCATCGCACCCGAGGCCCATGAACGCGTTCAGCGCATCCAGGCGATCTGCGCCCACCTCCTGGCCAAGGAGGACTGGGACAACCTGATGCCCGCAGTGGACACCCTCATCAACCGGAACAAACTGTCCTCGCCGCTCACCGAGCGGGACGGCCGCATCTACTGGTGCGCCGAACACCTTGAGGACGCCGAGGGCCGCGCCGCCTTGGACGTCACCGAGGCCGGGTACCACAGCCGCCCGATCAGCGAGCTGTTCCTGCGCAACCAGCTCACCTCCTACGAGGACGACGGACGCGGCACGGTTCGCCTGGCCGGCCAGATCGTCAACCCGCTCGGCAGGATCACGCCGGACACCCCGCTGCGCGGCTCGCTGGAGCTCAGGGCCCGCCGCCGCAGCCTGCAGACCTTCAGCTTCCCGCTCACCTCGCTGCGCGTCGCCGAAGAGGGCCTGGACTGGACCGCCGACCTTGACCTGGCCCGCCGGCTGCGCCCGCTGGGCCTCATCGACGCGGTATGGGACCTGCGGCTGATTCTGAACGTGGACGGCGCGACCACCCGCACCCGCGTCACCGTCGGCGGCGTCAGCCTGGAGCGCGCCCATGCGCTGCGGGTGCGTCCCCGGCTGACCCGGCTGGTCGCGGACCGGATCGAACCCGCCACCTCCAAGCGCGGGCACCTCTCCTTCGTCCTGCACGCCAAGGGTGCGGCGGCCCGACTCACCCACCGGGCGCTGACCCAGGCCCTGCGCAGCCCCGCCGCCGACCTCGCCAAAACCGGCGCGCGCAAGGCCCTCAAGGCCAGGCGCGACATGAACTCCGGGGCGACCAAACTCCGCGTCTACCACGAGGTGTTCAGCAAACTGCCCGTCCGCAAGGGGCTGGTGGTCTTCGAGAGCCACCTGGGCAAGCAGTACAGCGACAGCCCCCGGGCCATCTATGAGGAAATGCGCCGTCAGGGCGTCGAGTTCGAGGCGGTGTGGGCGTACGCGGGTAAGAAGCCCGAAGGGTTCCCCAAGGACGCCACGCTGGTGCAACGCTGGGGCTGGCAGTATCTGCGGGCCCTGGCGCAGGCCGAGTTCTGGGTCGACAACCAGGGCTTCCCGCTGAAGCTGACCAAGCGCCCGAAGACCACCTACATCCAGACCTGGCACGGCTCCGCGCTCAAGCGTATGGGTTTCGACGAGACGCGCCTGAAGATGCAGACGCGGGAGGAGAAGGCGGCCTACCAGGAGGCCCTGGACCGCTTCGACCACTTCCTGATCCGCTCCGAGCACGATGTGCGGACGCTGGCCCGAGCCTTCCGGCTCCGTCCGGAGGTGCTGCTGCGGGCCGGATACCCGCGCAACGACGCTCTGGTGGCGGCGCGCCGCGCGGAGGAGGGCGGCGCCCCGCGCGAACGCGGCCCGCTCGCCAAGGAGTTGGGCATCCCCGCGGACAAGACCGTGCTGATGTACGCGCCGACCTTCCGCGCCAATGCCAACGGCTCGGTGCGTGGCTTTGAACTCCCCTTCGACGTGGAGGAGTTCGCCCGTCGCTTCGGCGACCGCTTCGTGCTGCTGATGCGCTCGCACTACCTCAACCACGTGGTGCTGCCGCCCTCCGTACGCGGCAGGGTCATCGACGTCACCGGCCACCACGACGTCACCCAGCTGATGCAGCTGGCCGACGGTCTGATCACCGACTACTCCTCGGTGATGTTCGACTACGCCCTGCTGGACCGGCCGATACTGTTCTTCGCCTACGACTACGACGAGTACGTCAACGAGGCCCGCGGCACGTACTTCGACCTCAAGGAGAAGGCGCCCGGACCGTTTCTCCGGACGCCCGGAGAACTCTTCGAGGCGATCGAAGGGTTCAAGGCCGCGGACGCCGAACACCGAGATGCCCGGCGGCAGTTCGCCGCCGAGTTCGGCGAGTACGACCAGGGCGACGCGGCCCGGCAGATCGTCGACAGGTTCTTCGGCGGTACTTCGGCCGGCGTGCCCGCGGCTTCCCCGGTCACGGCTTCGGTGGATTCCCCGACGGTCGCCGCGGCCGGTTCATCCGCGGACGTACAGGGGGTGGCACATGAGGGCGCGTGACATCTTCTTGGCCTCCCACAACATCGACGAGACGGGCGGGGTGACCGCCTGATCCCACCCGGTGGCCCGGCTCTTCACCGAGGCGGGCCACCGGGTGCACGTCATCGGCGTCGTCCCGGCCCCGCGGAGCTGCGCGTCGACCTGGGCGAGGACCCGACCTCGCCGAACAGCGACGGCGCGCGGTCCGCGAGGCCGGGATGCAGCAGAACGTCGGCGATCCGTCGCGTCGGCAGAGGTGCCCAGAACGCCTCCGTCGACGCAGGCAGGCCCCTCGAACGTCCGTTCCGAGGTGGAGTGGGCCTGAGGGGCCTTCGGGCTGTCTTCGGCCTTGAGGGCCATCGGCACAGCGGTGGTCGACGAGAACGATCAAGGTCGTGCGCTGGGCGCTGCGACGTCCTGCCGTGGACGGGGAACGCCAGCGCCCAGGGGCCGCGACGTCGGCGTGGATCTACTCGACGGCTTCGGGGCACGCCTTGTGTTCGGCGTGTTCGACGAGTGCCCGGCAGTGCCGGATGGCTCTCACCGTGACGCTGCCTTTCATGACTGAGAGGACCTCGTGGGCGCCGGGGCGGCGAGTTCGCGTACCGCGTCGGCGATGGCTCGGAAGTCCTTGCGCAGGATCTTGGAGTGGTTGCTCGCGACCTTCGCGCTGATCCGGATGTTCGGGTTTCGGGCGAGCACCGGGTCGAGGTTGGCGCGGATCTGTTCCATCAACTTCGGGTCGCCGCCCAAGTTGCCACCCGTGGCGAGCACATACCGGGTCGGTACGGTCACACGGTCGAAGACCGGGTCGAGAGCGCTGGGCGCGTAGAGCTCGTTGATCTCGATGTTGATCTCGGCATGTTGCGCGGCGCTCATCCGCGCTGCCAGGCCAAGCCGGCGGCCGATCGGAAACAGCGGGCTCAGTCGGCGGAACAGCTTCCGGAGGTGCTCCCGGGCGGCGTCGTCGAGCCACTCGTGCGGGAGTGCGCCGTCCACGGACACCGCACCCAGGACGCGCTCCGGATTCCGCGCGGCCCAGTGGATCGCGAGCATGGCTCCGTAGGACCAGCCCACCAGGATCGGCCGTTCCACGTCCCTGGCTTTGAGGACGGCGTCGATGTCACGCAGGCACGCCTCGAACGAATAGTCCGCCGAGCGCTTCGACTTGCCGCGGGCACGCTCGTCGTAGGTGAGGTGCCGGTAGCCGCTGCCGAGGTCGGCGATGACGGGCCGCCAGTGCGACTGGTCGGCGTAGGAGCCGTTGAGGTAGACCACGGGACGGCCGGGCCCGCCGGTGTCGGTCACGGCCAATGCGGTGTCATCGACCGGCACCATGCCGGTGAAGGCGGGGTGCTTGATGGTCATGGTGTGCCTTTCTCCAGGGTCGGAACGTGGATCAGGAGCGAGGGGTGGTGAAGTCGCTGTAGGTGGTTGGGCCGCGCGCCTCGGTGGCCTCTTTTGGGGCCGGGTGACGTTAAAGGCTGCGGGCGGTGATGTCGCCGTAGGCGGTGGTGGCGTGGAGCTTCACGCCGGGTGTGCCGTCGGTGTTCTTGAGTGAGTTGTGGATCCGGCCGTAGGTGGTGCCTGCGTCCAGGGAGGCGGAGACTCCGCGGGCGACGCCGACCGAGATGTTGCCGGCCTGTGTGTGCAGCGTGACCGTGCCGCGGGCGGCCTCGGCGATGTGGAGGTCACCCTTCTGGGTGCTGATGTCCGCGGGGCCGCCCAGGCGGCCGACGGAGATGCCTCCGGCGAGGAGGACGAGGCTGGCGTCGGCGGTCTCGTCGAGCTTGACCGAGCCCTGTGCGCCCTCGAAGGCGACATCGCCGAGCTGCCCCACGCCCCGGAAGTCGGCGCCGGCCGCCTTCGCCTCGATCCGGGAGCCGGCGGGCAGTTGGACGGTCACCTCGAGGGAGCCGGAGCTGCCGAGGACCCGGTTGGTCGCCGCTGGGGTCTCGATCCGCAGGACGCCGTTGCCGTAGACGACCTCGGTCTGCTCGGCCGCCTTCACGTCGCGACTCTTGGCGGCGTCCGTGGGCAGGATCTCGACCGTGGTGTCGGCCCGGTCGGCGGCGATGAACCGAATGTGCCCCGCGGGGATGTCGAGGACGGTCAAGATCGGGGCGGGGGTGTCGAACTTCCGCATCGTTGCTCTCCCTCTTCTGCATCGTGCGCCTCTGCGCCTCTGCGGCACGATGTTTCTGATGTCGAAAACGCTACGTTGCGTTCGGAGAAGCAACAACTGAATCGCAGCACATAATCGCTATTTATGCAGGTAGAGTTCGAGAATTCGTTGCAGCGACCTTCGAAGTGAATGCAACAAGGTTCACCAGGTTCGTTGCAATGGACTGGAAGTGAACGCTATGCCGGACACACCGCAGACCACGAAGGAGACCGCGATGCCGGGAGGCAGACTCACCCAGCACGAACGCCAGCAGATCGCGCTGGGACTGGCCGGCGGCCTCGCCTACGCGGAGATCGCCAGACGCCTCTGCCGCCCCACCTCGACGATCACGCGCGAGGTGATGCGCAACGGCGGCCCCACCGACTACCGCGCCGACCGCGCCCACCGGGCCACCGAACGCCGCGCCCGACGGCGCAGGCGGACCGTCCCCCGCGGGCCGCAGGCGTCCCCCCAGCCCCATGGACGCGACGCCGAGGTGGTGCGCGCCTACGAGGAGACGTTCACCGCCGTCCTCATGCAAACAGGCATGCCCAAGATGATGTCCCGGGTGCTGGTATGCCTCTACACCACCGACGCGGGCAGTCTCACCGCGGCCGAACTCGTCCAGCATCTCCAGGTCAGCCCGGGGTCCGTCTCCAAGGCGATCGCGTTCCTGGAGAGTCAGGGCCTGGTGCGAAGGGAACGCGACGAGCGTCGCCGCGAGCGCTATGTCGCCGACGACGACGTCTGGTACCAAGCGATGATCGCCGACGCCCGCAGCACCGCCCACCTCGCCGGAACCGCACGCCAGGGTGTCGGGGTCCTGGGCCCTGGCACCCCGGCCGCCGCCCGCCTCGAACGCATCGCCCGCTTCGTCGACTTCGTCTCGGAGAACATCGCCCGCGCCGCGGAGCAGGCACGCGACATCCTCCACGCGAAACCCGAGACGACCTCGGAGAGGGCTGAGTCCGGAGTCGCCGACGGAGGCCGACTCCTTCGGCCGTGATCGGGGCGGCAGCCGTCGTCCTGCCAAGCGGCCGTTTGCCATCCGTCCGCAGACTCCGAAGAAATTCGCGCGTGGCCACCTGCCGCAACCTCGCCATTGGCGCCCTCCGCCTGGTCGGCTTCACGATCACGAGCTGCACATCGCGACGCTTTTCCGAAGCCCTGGGGAGATGCTCACGCGCACCATCAGGATCCGACGCACAGTTATGCAACAGTGAGCTGCACGCGATTATCCCAACCTCATACGCAACATTGGAGTTTTCTCTTGCGGCACGTACTCGGCCAACTGTAGCCTGCGGTACGCAAAGATAAGGGCACGCCAAGTGGCATACCCATCGCGCGGAACGGTCAAAGTCTCAGGCTGCTTCAATACTGCTCTACGACATTCAGTAAAAAGCTGCCACGGGACTCGCTACCGGAAAGTCTCTGCACCGCGCGCTTTCTGAGAAAACGGGGGGCGAAGAGATGCATTCCCTATTGACGAGAATATGGGAATGGTGTCGACTCGGGCACCTGATTCAGAGTGTCATCGCAGGCCTGACGGCGTTCTCGTGCGCCACTCTCCTCGCCGCGTCCCCAGGGCGAAAACACGGGCCCGAGATGATCGGTTCGCCTGCTCTGCCCGGAAGGCGTGTGACACCTCCGGAGCTCCGCGGGGCTGTGCGCCGCCTGGGAGGTTGGGTACAGGCACGGGTTCTGATAGCCATTCAGGTCATCGCGACTCGCCCGCGCCCGCGACCCTCGGCGATTTCGATGGTTCCCACGCGCCGCTGGTGACGCGGTAGTGGGCTTCGCGTCAGGCGTTTGCCGGCAGCGATACCGATTTCGCAGCCTGGCACCGTCGAAGTCCGTATGAACAAAGTGCACCCTCTTGCGCCGTCCATCCGGCGTTCTCGCCCCGGAAGCCCACGCGCGCGGCGGGGGCAACTCATCGACGCACTCGGCTCCAAGCCTTTCGATCCACCCGGCCAGGGCGTCGACCGAATCCGATAGTTCCGCTCGAAAGACATCGGGGGAATTCAGCAATGACCGAGCCCACCAGCATGCCCGCCCGCACGAACCGGCCGGCCGGCACTTCCCGAGCGCGGACGAACATCCAGATCTCCTTTGCTCCGGGAGCGGTAGATCTACCGTCGCTCGTACCGATCATGTTCACCTTCATGTTCCGGAACATCGCCAGTGACGGATTCGTCTTCAGCGATCCGCAGTCGCCGGGCGACATTTCCCGGAACTCGAAGCCGGGTTGCATCATCGCCGCCCCGTCCTTCCCGGCCGACACCCCCGGCATCGACGAGGACTACGTCTTCAACTGGGTGCGCGACGGCGCCATCACGGCCATGGAGGTGGCCAAGGCCGACATGCCCACCCGCCCGGGCGGGACGGTGCAGACGCTCAACGACTACGTGCAGTTCGCCGACCTCTGCCACTCCAACGCCCAGCCGCCGTTGACCAAGGGGCACGCCTGCTTCAACATCGCCGGTGACGCCCGCCCGTGGACCGAGCAGAACGATGGTCCGGCCCTGCAGACGATCACCATCCTGGCCGCCTACGACCAGCTCGATGTCGGCACCCAGAAGCGGGCGGTCGACCTGGTGAACTCGAACGTGGCCTACCTCCTCGGCGTCTACCAGGGCCCCACCACGAACCTGTGGGAGGAGCACAGCGGGTACAGCTTCTTCGCCCGCGCCGCCCAGCTGCGCTGCTTCGAGGAGATCCAGGGCTCGACCATCGTCGGCATCGACAAGCCGACCGGACTGCGGCCCGCCATCAAGTGGCTGCGCCAGGCCCTTGCCGGCCACTGGGACGGGAACACGTACATAAGCATGCTGGCCGACCCCGGTGACGGGTCCCAGCCGTCGCCCCAGAATCCGGTCGTCAGCGGTTACGACCCGAACATCGACATCGTCCAGTCGGCCGTCTACGGCGCCGTTCCCGTCACCGACACCAAGCTGCTGGCGACAGCGGCCCAACTGCGCTCGCAGTGGGAGGAGGGCGGCATCGCCTTCTACCCGATCAACAAGGCCGACAAGGAAGGCTTCGGTATCGGCCCGCTGTTCGGCCGCTACCCGGGCGACGTCTACAACGGTGACACCGCGCACCCGCAGCTCGGCGGCCACCCCTGGGCCCTCTCCACGTTCAACGTCGCCGAGCTGCACTACAAGCTGGCCGGCGCGATCAAGGCGAGCGGCAAGGTGCCCATGGACGACCTCTCCGCACCCTTCTTCGCCCAGTCCGGCATCGACGCGTCGACGGCCCCGGCGGCAGCCGCCGCCGCCTTGACGGCGACCGGTGACGCCATGATGCAGGCCGTCATCTACCACAGCGACAACCTGGAGCTCTCCGAGCAGTTCGACGGCACCACCGGCTTCGAGCGCAGTGTGCACAACCTGACGTGGAGCTATGCCGCCTACCTGTCCGCCATGCGGGCCCGGGCCGAGGCCGTGTGACCCATGGCCGACCGACTCGAAACCCCACCACCACACCGGCCCCGGCCGCGCTTGGCAGCGGAGGAGTGACTGCCCCATGTACGCGAAGTTCCCCGAGGGGGCGGCGCAGCGCACCGACCCCGCGGCGGCGTCCGAGGTTCTCTACGACGCCGTCATCGTCGGCGGCGGGATCGCCGGCGCCCTCATCGCCTCGCGGCTGAGCGACGCCGGCAAGAGGGTACTGCTACTCGAAGCGGGCCCGGCCGAGGATCTCACGCTGAGGGGCTACGAGAGCTACCTCGACCGCTTCTACTCGGCCGCCAGCAAGGACAACCAGTCTCCCTACCCGGTCGTCGCCAACGCCCCGATGCCCCGCGGCACCGACGCACGGCGTATCGTCCCGGGCGCGCCCGACACCTCGGCCTACATCGTCCAGAGCGGGCCCTTCGCCACCGACACCACCTATACCCGGGTGCTCGGCGGCACCACCATGCACTGGGAGGCCAAGACGCTGCGGATGCTCCCCGAGGACTTCCGCATGCATACGCTCTACGGCGAGGGAGCCGACTGGCCGCTCGCCTACGAGGACCTCGCCCCGTACTACAACGAGGCCGAACGCGAGATCGGCGTCTCCGCCGATGTGAAGGACCAGGCCTACCTCGGGATCGCCTTCGACGAGGGCTACGTGTTCCCGATGAAGGGCCTGCCCCTGTCGTACCTGGACCGGACGGTCGCCAAAGACCTCGACGGGATGCCGGTCGAGCTCGACGGGGAGCGACGCGAGCTGCGGGTCCGGCCGTTCCCGCAGGGGCGGAACGGGATACCGAACCCCGCGTACGACGGCGGGAAGGGCTACCGGCCGCGAGGTGCAGTGAGCACGTACCAGGTCGAGGTCGGCGGGCGGTGCCAGGGCAACAACAACTGCGTGCCCATCTGCCCGGTACAGGCCAAGTACCACGCCGGCAAGACCCTCGCGGTGGCCCTCCAGAGCGGCCGGGTCGACCTGGTGGCCCAGGCGGTGGCCTACAAGGTGCACGTCGACGAGCGGACCCGCCGGGTGACCGAGATCGAGTACCGCCGCTACGACCGGCCCGACAGTCCCGGCTTCACCACCGTGCGAGCCCGGGGACGGCTGTTCATCCTGGCCGCCAACGCGGTGGAGAACCCTCGGCTGATGCTGGCCTCCGGCCTGCGCAGCTCCAGCGGCCTGATGGGGCGCAACTTCATGGACCACGCCTATCTGTTGGCGTGGGCCCTGCTGCCAGAGGTGGCCGGCACCTTCCGGGGCACGAACTGCACGGGCGGCATCACCGACCTGCGCGGGGGCCGCTTCCGCCGCCGCCAGGCGGCATTCAGCGTCGACATCCACAACGACGGCTGGGGCTGGGCCCGGGGGGCGCCGATGACCGACCTGATCGACCTGGTGGACGCCGGTGGCCGTTACGGCGAGTCCCTCCGCCAGGGCCTGGTGGACCGGGTGTCCCGCCAGCTGCAGTTGGCGTTCATGGTCGAGGTCCCCGCCAACCCGAGCAACCGGATCACCGTGGACCCGTCCTACACCGACCACCTGGGGAACATGCGGCCCGTCCTCACCTACGACATCCCCGACTACACGATGCGGGGGGTGGCATACGCCAGGCAGCTGTCGCGACGGATCTTCGCCCGCCTCGGTGCCGAGGACCACACCCAGTACGACCCGAACTTCTGGGGCTACGCCGTCCACGCCGGCGAGGGATACGAGATCCGAGGGGGCAACCACCTCGCCGGCACCCACACGATGGGCCGCACCCCGTCGACCTCGGTGGTCAACCCGGATCAGCGGTGCTGGGATCACGAGAACCTCTATCTGGTCGGCGGGGGAAGCATGCCCACCGTGGGCACATCGAACGTGACGCTCACCATCGCCGCCCTGTGCCTGCGCAGCGTCCGGGCCATGCTGGCCCAGCTCGACGCCGAGACCGCACCGATCACCGTCACCTCGACCGGAAACGGCCACAACCGGCCTCAGGAGGTGGCCCGGTGACCGCATCGTCCATCAACGACCGTGACGACCTGATCAGCTATCTGCACGTGGCGATGGCCCTCGAACACGCGACCATCCCCCCGTACCTGACCGCGTACTACTCCATACAGCCCACCACCAACTCCGACGCCGCACACATCATCCGGGTGGTCGCGGTGGAGGAGATGCTGCACCTGACCCTCGTCGCCAACGTCCTGAACGCCATTGGGGGGCGGCCCGACCTGACCCGCCCCGGCTTCGTGCCGTCCTACCCGGCCTACCTGCCCGACGGGGAGACCGACTTCACCGTCGAGCTGCGGCCCCTGTCCCCCGAGGCGGTGGAGACGTTCTGCAAGATCGAGCGGCCGCGCCAGGCCCCCAATGCCGACGCACGGCTGCTGCGCACACCGGACGACGGAAATCCGGTACTCGCCTTCAGCCCGACGGCCGAGGGGATGCGCTACTACAGCATCGGCGAGTTCTACGCAGAGATCATCGAAGGGCTGGAGAGGGTGGCGGCCGACGACCCCAAGCTCTTCTCCGGGGATCCGGCCCTGCAGGTGGGGCCCGAGTACTTCTACTCCGGCGGCGGGGCGGTGATCGTCGTATCCGACCTGGACTCGGCCTGCCGGGCGCTGCGCTTCATCGCCGCTCAGGGCGAGGGCCTCGACTCCGGCGTCCACGACGCGGACGGGGAGCTGGCCCACTACTACCGGTTCCGGCAGTTGCAGCTCGGCCGCTACTACCAGGTGGGCGACGCCCCCGACGCACCGTCGGGGCCGCCGCTCAGCGTCGCCTGGGACGACGTGTACAAGGTGAAGGTGAGTGCCCGGCTGGCCGACTACCCGGCGGGTTCGGAACTCGCCCGTGCCGCCCTGGACTTCAACGTCGCCTACCGGGCCTTCCTCGTCCTGCTCACCAAGGCGTTCAACGGGCGGCCGGGCCTCCTACAGGACGCCGTCTGCGACATGTTCCGGCTGCGCGACGGGTTCAACCTTCTGGTACGCAACCCCCTGCCGGGCAGCGACGGCCTGCACGCCGCTCCCACCTTCGAGATCCCGGCCGCATTCGGGGCCGATCCGGAGGCTGCACCGGCCGCCGGCGAGAGTGCCCAGGGGGTGACGCGGTGACCGCCCCGTCGTTCGAGGAGTTCCTCTCCCTGTCGGTCGACCTGACCGCCTTTGAAGAGACGGCACTGCTCGGCACCGGTCTGGCCCGCCCTTACCTGGCCACAGTGCGGGCCGCCTGCGGCGATGAGGTCGTCACCGCCCTCCTGGACGCCCACCGGGCAGCCCGGGCGCACGCGGCCGTTGATGCCCGCGGCCATGACCGGGCCCTGCCCGACCCGGCCTTGCTCGACCGCGCTCTGCTCGACCGCGCCCTGCGCCACCGGATCTTCAGCGACGACCGCATCGGCCCGGTGGCCCGTAACGTGATCAAGCTCTGGTACGCCGGGACGTGGTACCCGCTGCCACCCGAGTGGATCGACTGCTACGGGGCCCGCACGGCGGCCGAAACCCCCGCGGTCACCGCCGCCGCCTACCAGGAGGGGCTGCTGTGGCGGGCCATCGGGGCCAATCCGCCCGGTGCGAAGGCCCCCGGTTACGGCTCCTGGGCTCAGCCACCCCGCATCGAGGACCGCTACCTGAATGGGGCGACGAAATGACCGACTTGGCGCATCGCCTCGGCCCGGACAAGGTGAAGCTCGGCGTCTGCTGCACCCTGTGGTGGAACGACGACTTCCCCGCCATCGACGCCGGCATCTCCTTCGGCCAGGCCGTGAGCGAGATGGCGCTCGCCGGCTTCCAGGGCTGCAGCATCGGGCACAAGTACCCCTCGGACGCCGCCGTGCTCAAGGCCGCCCTCGATCTGCGCGGTCTACGGGTGTCCGAGCCCTGGACGAGCACGTACTTCACGATCGACAAGATGCGGCACAAGACGATCGCCGCCTTCGAGAAGACACTGGCCCATGTCAAGGCGCTGGGCGGGACCGAGTTGGTCGTGGCCGAGTTCGGGGCGTCGTCGCACCTGCTCCCCGTCGACGTGTTCGCCAACCGCCCGGTTTTCACCGACGCCCAATGGGACGCCTTGACGTGGGGCCTGGACGAGCTCGGCAAGATCGCGGGCTCGGTCGGGATGAAGCTCAGCTATCACCACCACATGGGTACCGGCGTCATGACCCGGGCCGATGTCGACCGGTTGATGGCCTCGACCGATCCGGACCTCGTGCACCTCCTGCTCGACACCGCCCACATCGCCTTTGCCGGCGACGATCCACTGGAACTGGCCCGGGCTCACGCCGACCGCATCGGCCACGTCCACATGAAGAGCATCCGGCCCGAGGTCGTGAGCCGGGTGCGTGAAGAAGGTCTGTCGTTCCAGGAGGGCGTCGAACTCGGCGTCTTCACCGTGCCCGGCGACGGCGCGATCGACTTCCGGCCCATCCTCGAGGTGCTGGCCGACGCCGGCTACCAGGGGTGGCTGGTCGTCGAGGCCGAGCAGGATCCGAACAAGGCCAACCCGCTCGAGTACGCCAAGAAGGCCCGCGCCTATCTCGCCGACGTCTTGGGCTGGTAGCGAACGGAGGACACCGGGAATGAACGCGACATTCAAACGGGACGTGTTCTTCAGCTTCTTCATGTTCACGGCCGATTTGAGGCCGCAGGACTCACGCTATACCGCAGTCCTGATCAATCATCTGAAGGCCCTCACCGACATGGGCTACGACGGCTTCGACGTGCACATCGCCTCCCAGCCCGCGACCGTCAACCACAAGCTGGAGACCGACAGCTATGTCGCTCTCAAGAAGGCATTCGACCAGGCAGGGCTGCAGGAGGCGAAGTTCACCACCAACGTCGGAACCACGCGGACTTTCGACCCGACGTCACCGTACGAGGAGCAGCGCAGACAGGCCCTGTCCTACCTCAAGTCACGCGTGGACATCACGCGGGTTCTGGGCGGCGACTCGATCATGTCGGGGCCCTTCCTCTACCCCTACGGCGTCTTTCCGCTCACGGACACCAATGAACCGCTGTGGAGCGACGCCCTCCAGGACTGGATGAAGCCCCGCTATCACGCGGCCCGTTCCGTCTTCGAAGAGCTGTCGGAGTACGCAGCGGCGCGCGGAGTGCAGCTCGCCATCGAGCCCGTCAAGAGCTGGGAGACTCCCCCGCCCAACATGGTCTCGGAGGTACTCGACTTCCTCGATGGCCTCCAGAACACGCAGGGCGGCGTCACCATCGACACCGCGCAAGTCGTGATGGAAAGCCAGGGGCCATCGGTCTTCAAGGGCAATATCGCGCGAGCCGTACGGAAGGATCGACTCTCCTACGTCCACATATCCGCACCCGACCGGGGTGCGGTGAAAGACAGCTGGATCCCGTGGGACATCATCCTGAACGAGATCGAGCCGGTCTATCGCGGGCCGTACCTGATCGAAGTGTTCAACGCGATCCCGCCGTTCGACAACTCCATGCGCATGGCGCGCCGGCGCTTCTGGCGGCCGGGCGAGGACGACCCGGTACCGGGCGTGGACAGCGCCTACGACGTCGCGAGGGCTGCGTTGGCGGAACTGCGAGAGCACATCTCATAACCTCGGAAAGGTCCCGCATGCTGGCTCAGGTGTCAGATCCCCTCATCATGGTCGTGAAGCGGGAAGGCGATGTCCGTATTCACACCTTCGTCGCCTCCTTCGCGTACAACAACATTGCGAACGCCACGCACATCATCGAAACCAGAAACCAACTGGTCCTCGTCGATGGGCAGTTCCTCGTTCCTTACGCAAGGGCGTTCAGGGACTACGCAGACAGCCTGGGCAAGCCGATCGACCGGCTGTACCTCTCGCACCGGCACCCTGACCACTGGTTCGGCCTGGGGGCCGCGTTCAGCGACATCGAGATCTACGCGTTGTCCGAAACCATGGACTTCATCCAGGAGCATGGGGAGGACTCCAGAAGTGACCACTGGAAACTCGGTGATCTCGTTCCCGAGCACATCGTCGTTCCCAAGCAGGTCGTCAGCCCCGGAGGGGAGACGATCGACGGGGTCAGGTATGTCTTCGATCGCGTAACAGACACCGAAATCGACTACCACCTCACCATCAGGCTCCCTGAGCTGGGAGTGTATGTCGCTCAGGACCTGCTCTACAGCGGCACCCATCTGTACCTCACGAAACACCTGGACCACTGGATTCGGGTGCTCCAAGAAATGCTGGTGTCGGACTACGAGTTGTTCCTGCCGGGTCACGGCCTGCCGGCCGACAAGAATGAGGTCGCCCGGAACGTCGAGTATCTGTCGACCGCTCGGCAGGCAATCGGCAACGGACTGGCGGACGACGCCTTCAAGGCTTTCATGCTGCAGCGGTATCCGGAACGCAAATGCCCGGGGATCTTCGACATCTACATGCCCCGGCTGTTCGGCAGCGCGAGCGACTACTGACGGCGGAGGGGATCACACCATGAGCGAGGGTTCCACCGTTGGACGGTACCTGGTCGATCGGCTCCGTCAACTGGGGCTGGGGCATCTGTTTTCCATCGCGGGCGACTACTCGATAGAGTGGCTGAACCGGTATGTCACACCGAGCAGCATCGAAATCATCGAGGAAGTCAACGAGGTAAACGCCGGTTATGCAGCGGACGGGTACGCGAGACTGAAGGGTATCGGGGCCCTCTGTGTGACCTACTCCGCGGGCGCATTGTGTGCCGTGAACGCGGTCGCCGGCGCCTACGTCGAGAAGGTGCCGCTCGTGCTGATCAATGGCACACCGAGCATCAAGAAGACTCTCACCTTCGAGCAGACCGGTTTCAGTGCGCATCACTTCATCAGCGGCCGTGAAACAGATATGCAGTCGTTCGAGCATATAACGGTCGCCACCATACGAGTCGACAGCCCGGACCTTGCGCCGACGCTCATAGATTATGCACTGACCCGGTGCATAACCGAACGACGCCCGATCTACATCGAACTCCTCCAGGACATGGTCGACTTGGAGTGCGAGCCGCCGAGGGGCGTTCTGAAGCCGGCCAGGACCCTATCGGACGAGACCAGCCTGGAACAGTCGGTCGCACGGATCTGCGCACAGCTGGAAAGCGCCGAGAACCCGCTCGTCTGGTTGGGCGTAGAGATCGACCGGCTCGGCCTTCAGGACAAGGCCATGAGCCTGATACAGCAACTGAACGTCCCCTTCGTCACGGAACTCCTCAGTAAGGCCGTCCTCTCCGAAGACGACGCTCTGTTTGCCGGCGTGCTGGACGGCCAGGCATCGTCGCCGGCCGTGACGGAGCTGGCCGCGACATCCGATTTCGTCCTGGGCCTCGGCGTATGGCTGACCGACATCAACTCGTTGGGCTGGGAACCGGACTACGACAAGACCGCATTTGCGTCGTTCGACGCGGTCAAGTTCGGAACCTACTTCGGCGGGCAGGTCGCGCTGGAGCACCTGATCGACGGCATACTGGCCGAAAAAGTGGCACCCAAAGCGCGGAGGTTGCCGCAGAATCTGGCGCAGAGCGCGCGGACCGTGGGCTCGTCCGATGTGATCACGTACCAGGGGTTCTACAACTTCATCCAGCAGTACATCGACAGGAACACCGTCGTCAGCGCCGACGCGAGCATGAACTACTTCGGAAGTTTGCTGCTCGAAGTGCCGGGGCCGGGCGGGTTCGTCGTTCAGTCGTCCTACTCATCGATAGGCTACAGCGCGGCGGCTGCGACGGGTATCTGCCTGGCAAAGCGACCCGACCAAAGGGTCATGGTCTTCACGGGTGACGGCGGCTTCCAGATGACCGCCCAATGTCTCTCGACGCAGACTCGTTTCAAGCTCAACCCGATCATCTTCATCATTGACAACGGCGTCTACGCCGTGGAGCAGTGGCTCGCCGATGCATCGGTCTTCCATGCCGACAAGCCGTTCTACAAACCGTGCGTCCTGCACCGGTGGAATTACAGCATGCTCTCCGAGGTGTTCGGTTGCCGGGGTTGGGAAGTCGGCACGTATGGAGAGCTGAGGGATGCCGTCACCGGTGCTCTGAAGAACGCGAACAGTCCCTCCATCATCCAGGTCCGAGTACCGGACAAATCGATTCCCGACAATGCCAAGTGGAAAGCCCAGTAGCAGGACACGAGGAGAGAACAATGCCGACGAAGATCACCGCAATCTACGAGAACCCGAAATCCCCCGAGGCCTTCGAGGCCGATCACCACGAGCAGATCGCACTGGCGAAGAAGATCCCCGGAGTCAAGAGGATCGAGAGCGCGAAGGTCTGGCCGAAGGAGGATGGCAGCGCGACGCCGGCTTATCGCGTACTCGACATGTACTTCACCGACTACGATGCGGCCAGCCGGGCCGTAACGACCGAAGAGGCAGCGGCGTTTGTCGCCAAGGCGTTCGAGCTGGCGACCGGCGGTGTGCGGCTCCTCTTCGCAGATGTCGAGGAAGCCTGACCTCGATTCTTCCGACGCGCGGCGCCCTCGCCGTCAGCGGCTGACCACCCGATATGCCCCATGGCCGGGCGGGCTGTCGCATGACGCTGCGGGGGCGTCGGGCGTGTTCGAGGTTGTGGCGATGCAGCGTGTAGCGCCTCTTATACCCGGTGAACCATGCGAGGACTTCGACCACTTCGTAGGGTCGGACGTCCACGGTGTCCCAGTCGCCGCGTGGCCAGCACCGCGTCGACGCTGAACGGCCGCCCGTTGACCGTCCACAACTGCCGCTCGTCTGCACCGTGTGTGCGGCGGAAGTTGAAGGCGCGCTCCGGCAGCGTCCCGCCCGGGGAGTGGGTGGCGAAGGCGGGTGAAAGGCGGGCCGGTACCCGGCTGTCTCCGGTGACGAACAGACCGGCCAGGGCCGCCTGTACCAGGGTGTCCAGCAGCACCATCACCGCAACCGTGCACAGCAGCCCCAACGGCCACCGACGCACCGACACCGGTCCGCTCCCGGTCATCGGGGTCCCGTCCCGGCCGCGAGGGTCTGCTCGTACGCGGCGAAGCCGTCCTCGATGCCCAGGAAGACCTCGCCGAAGGTCAGATAGCCCTCGGCGATGACCGGGGTGTCCCGCAGCGCTTCGATGAGGAAGTAGTAGGCGCCCAGGTCGTCCGTCTCCAGCACGGCGAAGTCCGAGATGCGTCCGTTGAACGCCTCGGCGTCGAAGAACCGGGCCGTGACCCTGTCCGCGTAGGCGGCGAAGACCGGCTCCAGGTGGGCGGCGCGCATCGCGTTGCGCTGCTCACGCGACAGGGCCAGCCAGCGCGGCGTGACCGTGTAGGTGAGCACGATGCCGTAGTTCATCAGGATCCCCCGCAGAGATTTGCTAACACCGTTAACTTTCGGGGTAAGCTAAAGTTATAGGTGTTAACTTTGTCAAGGGAAGGCGGGTGCACGGCCGTGCCGAGCACGTCGGGAACCGCAGCCGGAGGGCGTCGTCACCGCGTCCGCGAAGAGGCGCTGGCCGAGATCCTCCGCACCGGCCGCCGGCTACTGGTGGACGAGGGGCCGTCCGCCGTCACGCTGCGGGCGATCGCACGGGACATGGGCATGACCGCCCCCGGCCTCTACCGCTACTACGCCAGCCACCGTGACCTGATCCAGGCGCTGACCTCGCACCTGTACGACGAGCTCGCCGCGGCCCTGACGCAGGCACGCGAACACCATCCGGCCGCCGAGCCGGGCCGACAGCTCCGGGAGGTGTGCCGGGAGCTGCGCCGTTGGGCACTGGCCCATCCCCGCGAGTTCGGGCTGCTGTTCGCCAAACCGGTCACCGACGCCGACACCGCGCCCGGAACGGCCGCGCACGACTCCAGCTGGCGCTTCGGTGCCGTCCTCCTGGACCTGATGGTCCGGCTCTGGCGCCAGGGCGGCATCCATCCGCCCACCGACCTGGATCCCTCGTGGATCGCCCAGCTGGAGGAGGTACGCGAGCACCTGGCGGGCGAACCCGTGCCCCTGGAAATCCTCTACGTCTTCGTCTCCTGCTGGGCCCGCCTGTACGGAGCCGTGGCCGTAGAGGTCTTCGGCCACCTCGACTTCGCCCTGGCCGACCCCGAGCCGCTCTTCGAGCACACCGTCCGCGACGTCCTGACCGCCTTGGGGGAAACCGACAGGTAGTCAGCCGCGGACGGAGACAAGAATGCCTGCCGCCGGGTGAGACCCAGGCAGCGCCCCCAAAGCAGCGATATTTGCGTATCGACGCAATAAACGGCAGACTTTTCCCGCGGCATGTTGCCTGGCGCATCGTGTGTGCCAGGCCGGTGCCGTTCCCTACTCAGCACAGCACCGGAGGAGGCAGCCATGTGCGAAGACCCTCCCAGTCCGTGCTGCCTCTCAGGCAGCCTCTGACCTCCGTCCCCTGCACCGGCGCCGCGCCGTGCCCATGCGCCTGACCAGGCCGGGCCGTGCTCCAGGGGGCTGCCGCGCCGGCCGTGTTCCACGATCCGCCGCGGTCATTCCCTCTTCGTTCCCATTCTCTCCACGCCGACCGGGCTGCCCGGGTGCACCACCGCACCCCGGCGGGGTCCGGTCTCGGCGTGGCCGGAGGTTCCTGTGATGTCGTTCCGGCCGGACAGCCCCGCCTCGCGGGCCTCGCTCCCCTCTCGGGATAGGGGTATCCCCTGCTCGAACTCAGTTGAGAGCTTGGGGAAGGGCCGGCTGTCCCGTATGACCTGGGTGGACGCGGTGGTCGCCGCCGCCGTGCTGGTACTGCTCTACCTGACGTTGCGGGTCGGGCAGGGGACCACGGTCTCCTTCTCCACCAGCCAGTCGGCGAAGGTGAACACCGACCCCGGGCAACTGCCCTACGACGCGGCGCGCTCGCTGCTGCGTATGTTCGTCGCGCTTCTCCTGTCCACCGTCTTCACCTTCGTCTATGCCTACGCGGCGGCCAAGAGCCGTCGGCTGGAGCGGATCCTGATCCCGGCGTTGGACATCCTTCAGTCGGTGCCGGTGCTGGGGTTCCTGACCGTCGCCGTGAGCGGGTTCATCGCGTTGTTCCCCGGTTCGATGCTGGGCCTGGAGTGTGCGGCGATCTTCGCGATCTTCACCTCGCAGGCGTGGAACATGACGTTCGGCTTCTATTCCTCGCTGGCCTCGCTGCCGCGCGAACTCGACGAGCTGTCGCGGTCCTTCCGCTTCACCCGGTGGATGCGGTTCTGGAAGGTCGAGCTGCCGTCCGGGATGATCGGACTGGTCTGGAACGGCATGATGAGCTTCGGCGGCGGCTGGTTCTTCCTGGTCGCCTCCGAGGCGATCAGCGTCAACAACCGGGGCTACGCGCTTCCCGGCGTCGGTTCGTACGCCGGGGCGGCCATCGCCGACGGTGACCTGGCCAGGGTCGGCTGGGCCATCCTCACCATGGCCGTCATGGTCATCGGCGTGAACTTCTTCTTCTGGCGGCCGCTGACCGCCTGGGCGGAGAAGTTCAAGAACGAGCAGGCCGAGGCGAGCGAGGTGCAGCGCTCCGTGGTTCTGGACTTCCTGCGCCGCTCCAGCTGGCCGCAGCTGCTGGGCGGCCTGCTGCGCCCGGTGGGCCGCGCGCTCGACACCGCCGGCCGGGTCTTCGGCGTCGACGACCGGCCACTGACCGTCGACCCGTTGCGCCGACGCACCGGTGACCTCGCCTTCGGCGCCGTCGCGGGCGGGCTGATCCTGTGGGGGCTGATCGACCTCGGCCACTACCTTGACGACCGCACCGGCCTGGGTGTCTTCGGTGAGCCGCTGCTGCTGGGCCTGGCCACGTTCGGCCGGGTCGTCGTCCTCGTCGTCGTCGCGACACTGGTGTGGGTGCCGGTCGGCGTGAAGATCGGCTTCTCCCCGAGGCTGACCCGGATCGCCCAGCCGGTCGTCCAGGTCCTGGCCAGCTTCCCCGCCAACTTCCTTTTCCCGCTGGCCGTCTGGTTCTTCCTGCGCACGGGCCTGTCGATCGACGTCGGCGGCATCCTGCTGATGGCACTGGGCGCCCAGTGGTACATCCTCTTCAACACCATCGCCGGCGCCATGTCCATCCCCACCGATCTGCGCGAGGCCATGGACGACCTGGGCGTACACGGCTGGCAGCGCTGGAAGCGCCTGATCCTCCCCGGCATCTTCCCCTCGTACGTCACCGGCGGCATCACCGCTTCGGGCGGCGCCTGGAACGCGTCCATCGTGTCCGAGGTCGTCACATTCGGCGGGACCACGCTGACCGCCACCGGTCTCGGCGCCTATATCGCCAAGGCGACCGCCGCGGGCGACTACCCCCACCTCCTCGCGGGCGTGGCGGTGATGAGCCTGTACGTCGTCGGCCTCAACCGCTTCTTCTGGCGACGTCTGTACCGCCTCGCCGACACCCGCTACGCCCTCTAGATCCTCCGTCACATATCTCTGCTTCCCTGGAGCCCGTCATGGTGCTGAACGCCCTGCGCAACCTGCGCGCCCCCGGCCGCCCACTGACCGCCACCACCTCCCGCGCCGCTGACGGCGACGTCCTGCTGGAGACCACCGGCCTGACCAAGACCTACGCGGGCGCCGACGGCGAACTGCCCGTGCTCTCCGGCATCGACCTCCAGGTGCGTGCCGGTGAGGTCGTCGCGCTGCTCGGCAAGTCCGGCTCGGGCAAATCGACGCTGCTGCGCTGCCTGGCCGGGCTGGTACCGCCCAGCTCCGGCACCGTCGCCTACCGGAACCGGCCGCTGACCGGCGCCAACCCCGGCACCGCCATGGTCTTCCAGACCTTCGCCCTGCTGCCGTGGCTGACCGTCCAGCAGAACGTCGAACTCGGCCTGGAAGCCCGCGGCGTCCCCGCCGACCAGCGCGCCGACGCCGCCCGGCAGGCCATCGACCTCATCGGCCTGGACGGCTTCGAGTCCGCCTACCCCAAGGAACTCTCCGGTGGCATGCGCCAGCGCGTCGGCTTCGCCCGCGCCCTGGTCGTCGAGCCGGACGTGCTGATGATGGACGAGCCCTTCTCCGCCCTCGACGTCCTGACCGCCGAGAACCTGCGCGGTGAGCTGATGGAACTGTGGGAGTCGGGGCAGTTCCCCACCCGTGCCATCGTGCTCGTCACCCACAACATCGAGGAGGCGGTCCTGATGGCCGACCGCATCGTCGTCCTCGGCTCCCGCCCCTACGGAACGATCCGCGAGACCTTCGAGGTCGGCCTGGCCCGCCCCCGCGACCGCAACGCCGCGGCCTTCGAGGACCTCATCGACCGCGTCTACCGCACCATGACCGGACGCGCCAAGGAGACCCGGCTCCCGGGCCGCTCCGAAGCCGTCGAGCAGGACAAGCGCACCCCTGCCAACACCCCGCTGCCCACTGCCAGTGTCGACGGGCTGTCCGGACTGGCCGAGATGATCGCCCATCGCGGCGGCAGCTGCGACCTCGCCGATCTCGCCGACGACCTCGGCCTGGAGATCGACGATGTGCTTCCCCTCGTCGATGCGCTCGAACTGCTCGGCTTCGCCAAGTTCAGCAGCGACGACCTGCTGCTCACCGAGCGCGGCACCACCTTCGCCGGAGCCGACGTCCAGCAGTCCAAGACCATCTTCGCCGAGGCCGCGATGGGCGCCCCGCTGGTCCGGCTGATCGCCACCAGCCTGCGGCAGAACGCCGGCGGCACCGTGCGCGCCGGCTTCTTCCGCGACGTGTTGGCCCACCACTACACCAGCGAGCAGGTCACCAGGCAGCTGGAGACCGCCACCGACTGGGGCCGCTACGCCGAACTGTTCGCGTACGACGCCGATCCGCAGGAGTACCGGCTCGACGACAGCGCGCAGCAGTCCTGACCACCGCCCCCGATACCGACCGAGCCGGGACCGTCAGTGCTCGGTGACCGGTCGCCGGACGCGTACCCGCCGGGCCGCGGCCGCGGGCTGCTCCTGTGCGACGGCGGACCGCGGCGCCCCCTCGACGGACCCGCCCTTCGCCTCCGCCGCGGCGTTCGCGACCAGCGTCGCCTCCTCCAGCAGACCGCGCACCTGTTGGGCCGCGCGGTAGTAGATGCGGGTGCCCTCCCGGCGGGACTCCACCAGACCGGCCGCCCGCAGCTTCGCCAGATGCTGCGAGGTCGCGGCGACATGCGCCCCGAGCATCTCGGCGAGCGCGCTCACCGGCAGCTCCTGGCGGCTCAGCGCCCACAGCAGCCGGTAGCGCGACGGGTCGGCGACCGCCTTGAGCACTGCCACCGCCCGGTCGGCGGCCTCGCCGTCCCATGACAAAACTTGCGTACCCATGCAAGTATGCTAACCGGCAGTACGCGAATCCGGCCACGTCCGCGGCACGCGCGCTGCCGGCAAGCCGCTGTTCAGCGCCGCACCGGCCACCGGTCACCGAACGCCGAGGGGGGACCCCGTGCCCATGCTCCGCAAACTCCATCACGAAGTGCGCCCCGCCCACCGCCGCGCCGTGGACCTCAGTCACCCCGCCCGCTCGCCGCTCGGCAGCGCGGTGGTGAAGTGCATCGTCTACCAGGACGGCGAGCGCCGGCCCGGCGCCGCCACGCCCGGCGCGGCGATAGAGCAGGCCCGCACGGTGGACAACGGCTTCGTCTGGATCGGGCTGCACGAACCCACCGAGGCGGAGTTCGCCGACCTCGCCGACCTCTTCGACCTCCACCCGCTCGCCGTCGAGGACGCCGTGCACGCACACCAGCGCCCCAAGGTCGAGCGCTACGGCGACGTGCTGTTCTCCGTGTTCAAGACGGTTCGCTACGTCGAGCACGAGGAACTCACCGCGACCAGCGAGGTGGTGGACACCGGCGAACTCATGGTCTTCACCGGCACCGACTTCGTCATCACCATCCGGCACGGCGCCCACGGTTCGCTCGGCCCGCTCCGCGAAGCGCTGGAGCAGGCCCCCGACCAGCTGGCCAAGGGCCCCTCCGCCGTCCTGCACGCGATAGCCGACCACGTGGTCGACGACTACCTCCTGGTCGCCGACGCCGTACAGAACGACATCGACACCGCCGAGACCGCCGTCTTCTCCGAAGATCGCGACCACATCGACGTCGGTCAGATCTACCAGCTCAAACGAGAAATCCTGGAGCTGAAGCGGGCCGTCTCCCCTCTGGACCGGCCCCTGCAGACGCTCGCCACCGCACCGAGCGCACTGGTCGACTCCGACATCCGGCCGTACTTCCGTGACGTCACCGACCACCTCACCCATGTCGCCGAACAGATCTGCGCCTTCGACGCGCTGATCGACTCGATTTTGCAGGCCCACCTCGCCCAGGTCTCCATCGCCCAGAACGAGGACATGCGCAAGATCAGCGCCTGGGTCGCCATCATCGCCGTCCCCACCATGGTCTGCGGCATCTACGGCATGAACTTCGACTACATGCCCGAACTCCACTGGACCTACGGCTACCCCCTCGCCCTCGGCGCCATCGCCGTCGCCTGCCTCGCCCTCCACCGCGGCTTCCGCCGCGTCGGCTGGCTCTGAACGACGGCCAGTTGACGAAGCGTCAGGCTACCGCGGTGCGTCGGCCGCCGAGGCCGGTCAGGAGGCGTTCGACCGGCGGCAAGAGGCGGGGGCCGATGGCGGCAGCACCGATGGCGGTGGCCACTCCCGTCCAGGCGACCGGGCCCAGGGGTGTGCAGCCGAAGAAGTGGCTGAGTACGGGGGTTTGCACCAGGGCGGCCAGGGCGGCGGCAGAGCCCAGTGCAGTGGCCAGAACCAGGGGGCTGCGGTGTCGTCCGGCGAGTGTCTGGACCAACTGTGCGCCGACCAGTCCGCACAGGGCCATGGTGCTGGTGCGGCGGGCCGTTCCGGGAGTGAGGCGGCCGATCAGCCATGCCGTGGCCGCGCCGAGTGCGGTGACGGTTCCCCGCCGGCGGATCTGCCGGGTCAGCGGCTTTCCGAGGGCGGCGATGCCCGCCGGGGAGGGCGCCACGTCGTCGGGTGGCGGCGACTGGGGGGCCGCAGGCTCGTCATGTGGGGTGACGGCGACGGACATGGCGGGGAACATGTCGGTCAGCAGGTTGACCAGCAGAAGCTGACGGGTCGACAGCGGCGGGGTGCCGGAGACGAGGGTGCCGAGGACGGTGAAGGCGACTTCTCCGGCGTTGCCGCCGATGAGGATGCCGACGGCGTCGGCGACGCTGCGCCACAGGGCCCGGCCTTCGGTGACTGCGGTGACCAGGGGCGTCAGTTCGTCGGTGGTCACGACCAGGTCGGCGGCGTTGCGGGCGGCGGCGGAGCCGCGTCCGGCGATGCCGATGCCGATGTCGGCAGCGCGGATGGCAGCGGCGTCGTTGGCACCGTCGCCGACCATCGCCACCACGCGTCCGGATTCCTGGAGGGCCTCGACGACGAGGAGCTTCTGCTCGGGCGCGACGCGGGCGATGACCGCGCAGTCGGCAAGCAGGCGGGCTCGTCCCGTACGGTCCAGGGCCGCCAGTGCGTCTCCGGTGGTCACGGTGACGTCGTCGGGCCATCCCAGGGTGAGGGCGATCGCGCGGGCCGTGTGGGGGTGGTCTCCGGTGAGCATGACCGGGCGCACCCCGGCCTTGCGCAGGTCGGCGATCAGGGGCCGGGAGCTGGTGCGGGGGGTGTCGGCCAGGGCGACGAAGCCGACCAGGGTGAGGGCTTTGAGAGGCAGGTCGAGGACGTAGTCCGTTCCGTCGGGGACCAGGCGACGGTGTGCCACGGCGAGCATGCGCAGGCCCGCGGCGGCCAGGGCCTGGGCCGCCCTGGGGGCCTCTTCGTCGACGTCCTCGCATGCCGCCAGGATCACTTCCGGGGCGCCCTTGACGATGAGCCACGGTGTGCCGTCGGCGTCATGACCGGTCGCACAGGCAAAGCCGCGGCTGGCCTCGAACGGCCGGCCCTCCGCCTGGGTCCAGTGCGGATCGTGGGGTGCGGCGGCCAGGACGGCCTCGTCGGTGGCGTGGGCGTGGCCGGCCTCGTCCGCGTACCGCGGGCAGGTGCGGGCAGCGGCCCGCACGACCGGCACGGACCGTACGTCCTCGGCCGCAGCCACGCTGCCGTCGGCCGCGACCGTACGGACCAGGCGGAGCCGGTTGTCGGTGAGCGTGCCGGTCTTGTCGAAGCAGATGGTGTCCATACGGCCCAGCGCTTCGAGCGCGCGGGGCGTGCGGACGAGCACACCGTGGCGGCTGAGTCGGCGGGCCGCGGCCATCTGAGCCACCGTCGCCACCAGCGGCAGCCCCTCGGGGACGGCGGCGACCGCAACCGCCACGCCGCCGCCGACGGCCTCACGCACCGGCCGCCCACGCAGGAGTGACAGGACGGTGACCGCCGCCCCGCCGGCCAGGGTGAGCGGCAGCACCTTGCGGGTCAGTTCGTGCAGACAAGCCTGCACACCCGCTGCGGGCACGCTACGGGACGCCAGATGAGCCGCCCTGCCTGCCTCGGTCTGCCGGCCGGTGGTGACCACCACCGCGCAGGCGTGCCCGGCAACGACGGTGGTTCCTTCGAACACCATGCAGCTGCGGTCCGCGACGGCCGCCCGCGGCGTCGGGTCCAACTGCTTGGCGGCGGGCAGCGACTCACCGGTCAGTGAGGACTCGTCCACCTCCAGAGCGCTTGCCTCCAGCAGGCGGGCGTCGGCGGGGACCACATCACCCGTCCGCAGCACGATCCGATCGCCCGGCGTGAGCTTGGCGGCGTCGATGAGGGCCGGCATACCGTCTTTACCGGTGGAGCGACGCGCCAGTTGGCGCTGCCCGGTCGTGAGCGTGGCCAGTGCCCGCTCGGCACGCAGCCGCTGCACGCCGCCGACGACCGCGTTGACCCCTATCGCGCCGGTCACCAGCAACGCGTCCACGGGCGCTCCCAGTACGGAGGAGGCCGCCGCGCCGACAGCCAGGATCGGGGTGAGCGGATCGTCCAGTTCCGCTGCGACGGCGGTGAGCAGACGCGCCGACAGACGTACGGGGGCGAACACCGGCAGCCGTACGAGGGCCCCGGCTTTCCCGCTGAGGGCGGTGCACACAGTGATGAGCGGGCTGCGGGCGACGGCGGGCGTTTCGGCCAGCCGGGCGACGGCTTCTTCGGACTCCAGGTCATGCCAGGGCACTCGGGGCCGCGGCTGGGGCACCGCCGTGGCAACAACCCTGGCGGCGCACCGCCATCCCGACGCCAGCGAGGCGGCCGCGGCGGCGTTGACCGGACTGAGGCGGTGGCCCAGGGCGAACAGAGCACGCCGTGGCCGGGAGGCGCCCGTCACGACCATGAGACCGGCCAGCACGGCACCTGCCCGGGCAAGGGTCCTCGCCTGCCGGACGGCGGTGCGTGCGGCGGGGACGGCCGACAGCAGCCGCCACACCGCGGCCAGTCCATCGAGGGCCAGGACATCCGCGCCCCATACGACCGCGCTGGCCTCATCGGTGACCGCCACCGCCAGATCACTGGTCAGCAGCCCCTCCAGCGCCTCCCTCCCAGCCGCGCTCAACTCTCCTCGCCCCGGGCCGTCCGCCGGTACGCGGGCGACGGTCGCCACCACGCGTCCCCGCTCGCGCAGCCCCCGTACGACATCCGTCAACGCGCGGTCTTCCGGAGGGACTTCATCGGCCAGCGTCAGGAAGTCACCCAGCGAGGCGTCACCGGGGATCACCACATGCAACCCGGCCTGTCGTGCGGCGTCCAGCACCACATCGGCGAACGGATCGAGTTCCCAGCCGACCAGAACGGTGCCGATGTCCGCACCAAGCACCGAGGCGATCATCAAGCCCGTCCCGTATGCCTCGCCGCCGCCTGCCCTGACACCGGGCCGCGGACGCAACTCGATCCCCGGCATGCCTGTGGGCGCGACAGGAACCGTCGGCCGGCCCAGCGCGGCGGCCGCCGCCTGCCACAGCTGATGGTGGCTCCACGACGCGACATCGGGGTGGACCTCCAGCACCACCCGCCGACGGCCGTGCAGTGCCTGAGGATGCAGCACGAGCGTGTCCACCCGCTCCAGCTGCCGCAGCCGTTCGTCGTCGCGCACCAGCACACCCTGGTGGGCGAGCGCGCTGCCCAACACCGCCGTGAAGGCCGCCGGGCCGTAGCGGGCGGCCTTCGGGGAGCCCGCCAGTACCGCCTCAGCCGCCCGGCTCGCACTACGGGTGAACAACAGCATCGCGGCGGCGCCCACCACGCTCCCGGCAACGGCCCGGTCCGCATACTCCTGCGCCGCGGGCCGGCCGATCGGCGGCCGACCGAACCATCCTCCGGACACGCTCTCGCGATCCGATGCGCACAGGGCGTCGTGCGCGGCATCGAAGGCGGCGCCACGGGCCACGGCCGCCACCAACTGTCCCATCCGCAGGGCGGCATCCAGCACCAGTGCGGTCGGTGACTGATCGAGGCCGTGCACCGCTGCGTTCGCCGCAGCCAGCACCCACTCGGCTCCCGCGGGCCCCAGCCGACGGTGCATCACCGCCCGCAGTCGTGAGCCCTCGCACAACAACGTCACCGCCGCCGTGACCAGCCGAGGCGACCTCCTGGCCCCCACCATCAGCCCCGCCATTGCAGTGGCGATCCCTACCGCATCACACGCCAGCGCCAGCGCCTCCGACCGCACCTCGTCGGTCCCGCCCGGATGCGCACATCCCCCCGCCTGCTCCTCGGACCGCTCCAGCCCGTACCGGGCAGCCAGCTCCGAGACCGCACCCACGACCCAGCCGGTGCCCTCGCCCTCGCCGACCCGGATGACAAGCCGAGCCAGACCGCCGTCCCAGTAGGCGCTCGCCACTTCCGGGTGCTCCCTCAGCCCCAGCGCCACCCGCCTCGCCAACGACTCCAGACCGCCGCTGCCGGCGCCGGCCGCATCCGGACCTTGCCGCAGCGCCACATGCACCCGGGAACCCGCCTGCCACACGCCCGCACCGGGTACCACGGCGTTACGGACCACTCTTCCGGCCCGCATCGCCGCGGCCGAGACCTCCTCCGTGACCCGAACACCCTCTGCCACGACATCGACCGCCGAACGGGTTGCCGCAGCAGCCGCAGGAAGGCCCCGAAGCGCGGCCTGGGCAGGAAGACTCACCGCCAGGCCAAGCCCCGCAAGAGGAAGACGTGCCAGAAAGACCAGACCCATGTTTAACCAATGACCCCAAATTCATGGCATACGCCCTACTACGGGGATCTTGACGCGGATTGCCCAATCGTTCCTGTTCACCGCCCCGATCCAGCCCTGTGGCTCCGGTGGCTCCGGCTCGCGATGAAGAGCCGCTGCAACCAGCCGCACGGCTGAGCCAGCGCCTGGCCATGCCTGCCGCGTCATGCCCCGTCCGCTACGGACGTACTCGGCGTACCACTCACTTCGAGCACGGCGAGGAACAGGCGGTCTGCACGGGAGATGAGAGGTCGGAACATCCCGCCCCGGCACGTATCAGCGGCTTCGATGTCACCAGCAGGCAGGACCGGCTGATACTCCGTTCCGTCGTCGACTACTGGTGGTCACAGAGCGGGTCGTTCAGTGCGCAGAGCACCGTGGTCCGCCCGCGGAACGAGACCTGCGCGCACTGCGCGGCGCCGCTCGCCACCGACGCCCACTCCCCCGACATCCGGCTGCTGGCCTGACCCCCGTACCCGCCCGACAGGCGTTGCGGGATCACCCAGAACCCTTCGTGGCCTGCTCCCGGCGACGCCTGAGAGGGACTCGACGTGCGGCCTCGCAGGCGAAGACACGCCAGGCTGCACGTCGGGTCCGAGTGAGGGGTTCCGGCTCGCCCATGGCGAATCGCCGTGATACGGCCGTGAAGGTCCTCCGAGGGCTATCGGGTCCTGAAGCGACGGAAGAGGTTTCGGGCCACGTACACCCCCGGGCCGCCGAAGCCGACGATATCGACGCGCCCGTCACCGGTGATGTCGGCGAGGAAGCGGGGGTGGCGGTCGACCCGCCAGCCGCCGGCGTCCTCGTTGTACCCGAACCCGCGGCACACCAGCTGAGCCTGCTCGAACCGGCCGTCGCCGCGGCTGTGCGACACCCAGACCCCCTCGTTGCCGAAGCCGACGATGTCCGGGGTGCCGTCGCCGGTGACGTCGGCGAGGAAACGGAGGTGCTTCTTGCTCGTCCACCCCTGGGTGTGCCCGAAGTCGTTCAGGACGAGCTTCGAGGGCTCGAACGTGCCGTCGCCGCGCCCGCGTGAGACGACGACGCCCTGGGGGCCGAACCCGACGATGTCCGGTGTCCCGCCATCGGTGGTCCTGAGCAGGAACCGGGGGTGCTCCTCGACCGATTTCCACCCCTGGTCGACCCCGAAGTCGTCGAGGACGTACAGGGGGGCGGCGAACTCTCCTTCCTCGTCCTGGAGCGAGACCCAGACGCCGTCATCGTGGCAGCCGACCACGTCCAGCCTGCCGTCACCGGTCGTGTCGGCGAAGAAGCGCGGATGCTTGTCGACAAGCCAACCGCCCGCCTTCTCATCGTGGCCGAACGCCCGGAGAACGGGTTCGTCGCCGAGGGGTGCGAACTTTCCTTCCTCGTCCTGGAGTGATACCCACACGCCGTCGTCGTGGCAGCCGACCACGTCCAGCCTGCCGTCACCGGTCGTGTCGGCGAGGAAGCGGGGATGCTTGTCGGCAAGCCAACCGCCGGCCTGCTCGCCGTGTCCGAACGCCTTGAGGACCGGCTCGCCGCCCGCGGGCGCGAACGTCCCGTCCTCGTCCTGAGGGGACACCCGGACACCGTCGGCGGCGAGCACGACGACGTCGGCCTTGCCATCGCCCGTCGTGTCCGCGAAAGTCCACAGGTCCTCGGGGCTCGCGGAGGGTACGGGTGGGTGCAGCACGCGCTCTTCGCCGTCGAACGTGCCGTCGCCCCTGCTGGACGACGTCACGGCCCCCTCCTCGGGCCTGAGCGCTACGATGTCCGACCGCCCCGCTCCCGTGGTGTTGGCAAGGAACCGCGCACCGGCCCCGGCCCACCAGCCCGGTTGCCCGCCGGGGAGGCAGGTGGCCCCTTCGCTCTTCCACTCCCCGGCGTCCTCGTTGCTCCCGAACTGCTCCAGGACCAGCAGGATATTGCTGAAGGAGGGCGTCGCGCCGGGTGCCGGCCGCAGTGCGGTCGATGGGTGCAGCCGCCAGGACCGGCGGCTGTTCCAGTGGTCCAGTAGTGCCCAGCCCAGCACGGGGTCGCTGGTGCGCTCGGGCTCGGCCGGGACGAACCTCCACCGCTGGCTCTCGGCGCTGTCGTCGTGCTCACGCAGGACGACTCGGGTGTCGTCCGCGCCGGGGTCGGCGAGGTCGAGGACGGTGCCGTCGGTCGCGCCCTCGATGAAGTAGCGGCCCGCTTCGCCCTCAACGGGGACGACGTGCCACTGCTGGCTCTGATTGCCGTCGGCGGCGTCCCACTGGCGAACGGCGCGGCCCGCGGCGGCGGGGGCGTCGAGCACCTGGCCGCTGACCGCGTTGCGGATCACATATGCCTGGTTGTCCTCTGCTTCCTCGCCTTGCGCGGCCTGCACGGGGGCGAGCTGCCACTGTTCCGGGTTCGGGCCGTCATCGGGGAAGTCGCGGACGACGAGCGCCCCGTCCGCGTTCGGCGCTGCCTCGGCGCCGAGGGGTTTCCCCGTGGCGGCGTTGACGATCTCCAGCTTCAGTTCTTCGATGGGCACGGGCATCGTGGTGCCTCTTCCAGGCGGTGCGGGCGTTGGCTCGGGACGGGTTCGGCGCGACGGTGGCCGCGGATCACGTGAAGACGTGGTGGTACGGAACGCTCCACTCGCTGGGCAGCCGCGGGTAGAACGTGTTGATGACCGTCCCGGTGAAGTCCCCACCCCAGTTGTAGGTGAGACGCACCTCGCTGTCGGCCGTCACCGCATGGTCCTTGAACCCGAGGATGGCGTCGGGGTGGGTGATCGGCACGAAGGTGATCCCACCCCACGGCGTCACCGTGACGACCCAGAGCTGGGTGTCCTCGGGTGCGCCGTTCTTCCCGCGCCACTTGTCTCCGACCTTGTCGGGCAGGCCCACCTGGACGGTGTCGGCCGTGCTCTTGGGAGCCTCCTGGTGGACGGTGATGCGCCTGCGCTGCGGTTTCGGCGCGCCGTCGTCGCCGCGTCCGGCGTCGGCTTCGTCCCCACCGGCGGGTTCGGGCGACACCTGGCCCGCGGCGCTCTCGATGAAGTACAGCGGTCGCTGCCCGAACAAGCCGGCGGGGGTGACGTACCAGAGGTGGCCCTGCGCTTCCTTGGTGTCCGGGTCGAGCGCGGTGGCCAGTTGGACACCCTTGTCGTGGCTCTCCTCCTTCAGGTCGGCGGGCCGCAGGTAGCCGCCGTTGAAGGCGTGGACGAGCATGACCGGTCGGTTTTCGAGCAGTGCCGCCACGATTGCGTTGTCGTAGCTGTTCACCGCCACCGGGCCGCCGACCACCAAATTCGACATTGCCGTGCGCTCTTGGGTGTACATCGCGGAAACCTCACCTGTTCTGAATGTGGAGAACAACGCGTCGGGTGTTCAGTTCAGTGCTCTGTCGCGCGGAATTACTGCAGGCTCAATCGCCCTCGATTAAGTCGAGTCCGAAAAACGATTGGTTGGCCGAATCGGATACCCTCACCAACGTCAACGCACCCACGTCAACGATCGAGGCCACAGCACTCGCAGGAAAGGCTGCCGGAAAGTCACTGGTCGGGTGATCGGCAGCGCTTCAACTTACCGGCAGCTCCTGCGAGTTGAGAATGGCCACCGAACCTTGACCACCCGATTGGGTGAATACAAGAAGTCACCGTTTGAGTGATGGAGCCCGCGGTAATTTCGATTGTCGGGACATGCGCAGTTTGCCTGTTACCGCTTGATCGTTCACCGAGCGCAGTTCGACCAGATCAGTCGAGGACGGGGAATGCCTTCCAACGCGTACAACCTGGAACGTGCCAAGCGCCAGCCACTGACGAAGAAGAATCTGCGGGAACTCAATATCGACCAGACATGGCAGTCCATCCTGGACCACCCCAACCTGGTCTACGTCGACGACTACGGCGTGCGGCACAAGCCCGTCGGGTTCTCCCTGAACAAGTCGAGCTACGGCGCCTTCCCCGGCTCCGCGTTCAAACTGGGCTGGCTCGCCTACATGAACCTCGGAGAGCCGCTGATCGAGGAGCGGCGCAACATCAGCCAGCCCCCGCCCGACACGTTCTCCTCGCGCGCCTATGTCAACCGCAGTCAGACGTCCAACATGAACTTCACTGACTCGGTCGACTTCACCGTGTCGAACGGGGTCACGTGGTCGCTCCAGGGGGACGCCAGGCTCACCTTCGGCGGCAGCGTCAGCGCGCAGCTCCAGTTGCAACTGCAGAACCAGCTCCGGTTGGACCTCCAGACGCAACTCCAGACGCAGCTCAAGAACGACATGGCGAACAAGAACGCGAACACCATGACCAACAAGAACAGCAAGGACAACATTGGGGTGGACAACGCCAACGCCACCGAGATGGCCACGACAAACTCGGTGGCGAACTCCGCGACGAACTCGTTGACGAGCTCGGTGGCGTTCACGACCACGGGCAGCGCCACCGGCACCGCCACGCTCAACGCCCAGTTGGCGCTGGGCATCACGGCCACCGTCGGCGGATCCCTGACCACCAGCTGGGCCTCGAAATCGCAGATCTCCGGCGAGGTACCGCCGAACTCCCGCGTGGAGACCATCGTCACGCAGCGGCGTACTCACAAGCAATACTCCTATGAGATCCCGGTGACCTTCTCCGGACTGATCGCGGTGAAGTACGACGTGCCGGTGGCGGTCCAGTCTCCCCCGCAGCCCGGGGACTACCCCGGCCTCGACCAGTTGGTCGCCCGCGACATCGGCGACATCGACCTGGCGGGCGGCGGCTTCCGGATGAAGGGACTGGCCGAGGTCGTCTCCGCCCTGGAGGTCCACCACACGATGTTCGACGGCGAGAGCCTGACCGGCAGCGAACGAGAGCTGTACAAGAAGCCATGACCGGGCGGGCGACACCACCACGACGCCGCCACGACGACAACCAGAGGTAACCACCATGGTGTTCGACAACATCTTCGGCTCCGCGAGCAGGAGCGCGGGGCTGTTCTCCGTAACCACCGACGGCGCCAAGCCGCAGCCGGGCGCGGACGTCGACTTCGAGGACGCCGACGACGACACATACGACGACACGAGCGCGAGCCTGTTCAACAACTCGATCCACGGGGCCAACGCCCGCGCGAAGGTCGTGCAGGAGACGTCGCCCGAAGCACGGGCCATCCTGGGCTTCCTCGGCTCCTTCATCCAGACCACCCAGGAATCGGCCGGCACGCAGGCCCAGTACGCCCAGAACCCCGGCTCGGTGTCCCATGCGGCGTCCGCCGGCATGCAGGAGTCGAGCTCCACGGTGACGGAGCACAGCGGCCTCCAGAAGGACGAGGACCTGGAGAGCAAGCCGAAGAAGAGCGATTTCACCAAGGCCCCCAAGGCCCCGGAGAGCCCCAAGGCGGAGCCCCCCAAGGCGCCCACGGCGACCGCCGAGAAACCGTCCGCCTCCAACGACAACCGCTCGTAGCAGGCGGTCAGTGAACGCTGAAGGGATGACGATGAGCACTGCCCACGAGGCGACCACAGGTAGCGAGGACTGTGCCCCTCCGATCAGCACGGTCGCGGGGACCGGGGTCGCTGGGTTCGCAGGGGACAACGGGCCTGCTGTTTCGGCTCAGTTGCAACGCCCGTTCGGGGTTGTGGTGGACTCCACCGGATCCCTCTACGTCTCCGAGTTCAACAACCACCGGGTTCGGAAGATCACGACGGACGGGACGATCAGCACGGTAGCCGGCACGGGCACCAAGGGCTTCAGCGGTGACTGCGGCCCCGCCGTCTCGGCCCAACTGAACTTCCCGCGCGGGGTGGCGGTGGACAGCGCAGGCGCCGTCTACATCGCCGATTCCGAGAACCACCGGGTCCGGAAGGTCGCAGCCGACGGGAAGATCTGCACGGTCGCGGGCACCGGGACCAAGGGCTTCAGCGGTGACTGCGGCCCCGCCACCGCCGCCCAGTTGGACGACCCGCGCGGGGTGGCGGTGGACAGCACCGGCACCCTCTACGTCTCCGAGTACAACAACCGCCGAGTTCGGAAGATCACGACGGACGGGACGATCAGCACGGTCGCGGGGACCGGGATCGCGGGATCCGACGGAGACGGCGGTCCAGCGGTTTCGGCCCAGCTGAACCGCCCGCGCGGAGTGGCGGTGGGCCGCGCGGGCGAGCTCTACATCGTCGATGCCGAAGACCACCGAGTCCGGAAGGTCGCCGCCGACGGGAAGATCAGCACAGTCGCCGGCACGGGCACCGCGGGCTCCGACGGTGACGACGGCCCAGCCGCTTCGGCCCAGCTGGCCACACCGTTCGAGGTGGCGATGGACAGCATCGGCACCCTCTACATCGCCGACTACGCCAACCACCGGGTCCGGAAGGTCGCCGCCGACGGGAAGATCAGCACGGTCGCCGGCACGGGCACCGCGGGCTCCGACGGTGACGACGGCCCGGCCACTTCGGCCCAGCTGAACAAACCGATCGGGCTCGCTGTGGACCGCGCCAACACCCTCTACATCGCCGACCACGCCAACCACCGGGTCCGGAAGGTCGCGTTGCCGAAGAGGGCCGGGCTGCCCGATTCGGGCACGGTGGTCTCCTGGGCCAACGTCCGCAGCAGGCTGCGGATGGCGGTCCAGCGTGAGTCCACCAAGGACGGGGTCGAGATCCACCAGTCCCTCGCCACCCCCAGGGACCACCAGCGGTGGCGGCTGATCGTCGCGGGCCAGGAGAACGGCGACGTCCTGTACACGATCGAGAACGTGCGCAGCGGCAAGGTCCTGGAGATCGCCGGAGCGCACGAGACGGCCGGGGCGGTGGTCGCGCAACGCTCCTACGAGGGTGACGACGCCCACCACCAGCAGTGGAGGCTGATCCCGGTGAGCTCCGCGACCGACACCCCGCCGGTGTACGAGATCGCGAACCGGAACAGCGGTCTGCTCCTGCGCGTCGACACCAACGCCCGCACAGCAATCAAGCAGCACCGGGCGGAGGGCGACCACCGGGACCGGCAGTGGCACCTGCTCCCCGTGTGACGCACGAGGGGTCCGGGGCGAACTCGCCCCGGACCCGTCGGAATCCGGAAAAGAGGGTGTCGAGGCCGACACACCCGACCTCGTGGACCTCACAGCAGCCGAAATCCGTCGTCTGCCGGCTGCTCGACCCCGCCGCCGTCCTTTGGAAGGCCGCGCACAATCGTGTCACGCGCTCGGCTGGGGCAGTCGAGGGGCTGGCGACGACTCCGCACCACACTGTGTCGACAGTGAGTGAGGGCAGGCAATGCGCCCCAGGAGATGGCCTGCTCGATGCGTCAGGACGCACTCGCGGCAGTCGGCCCGCGCAGCCTCACATCTGGGATCTCAGCACGTCGACCTCACAGCCCGGCGCGAACGGGTCGAAGCCGTGCTCGACCAGCCAGCGAACCGCCAGCAGGCTGCGCAACGACCACCATGCGCGGATCACGTCGAGGTCGACGTCGGTGCCATAGCCGGCGACGACGTCGCCGAGGTGCTCCTCGTGTCCGAGCGTCAAGGTGGCGAGGTCGAAGAGGGCATCACCCTGGCCCGCCTCGGACCAGTCGATGATGCCCGTGATCTCGTCGCCGTCAACGAACACGTGAGTGATCTGCAGGTCGCCGTGCGCGAACACCGGAGTCCACGGCCGGAGCGCGGCCTCGGCGACGTGACGATTGCGGGTGACCAAGTCGGCGGGCAGGACGCCGCTCGTCACGAGCCGCTCGCACTCGCCGTCGAGATCCGCCGCCAACTCGTCGCGGCCCCGGCCGCCCCGGCCGGGCCACGGCGGCAACGGCGCGTCGTGCAGCTTCCGGATGGCGGCACCCGCCGCGGCCCACGCCGCCGGGGATGCGGTCGACGGCTCGCCGAGGCGGCCGAGCGCCGTCCCCGGGACCGCGGCGATCGCGAGCACCGGCGGCTGGCGCCACAGGACCTGCGGGGTCGGGACCGGCACCAGGGCCATCGACTCGACCTCGACGTCGATGCGCACCTGATCGGCGTCCACCTTCAGGAACATGTCGCCGACGCGCAGGGTCGCGCGCTCGGAATGGGCGACGACGACCTTGACCTCATCCATGGCAGCCAGTATCCCGGGATGACCTTCGATCGTCGCCGGGTTTATCGCGTGCGCTGGCGCGGCTGACCGCGTCCCGCCACCCGGCGGCCTCATGCACGGCACCGACCGCAGCGATCGGCTGTCTCGTCATGATCCGACGGCTGGGCTGTTCAGGCCTGGTACTCGGTGAGGTCGATGGTGTGAACGCGCAGCGGAAATCCGTAGACCGGGTGTGCCGTCTCACGCTCCAGCACCATGCCGAGCTTGCGAATGACGTTCTCGGAAGCACGGTTGCCCGACCGGCTGATGCTGATGACGCGGTCGAGGCCACGGTCCTGGAGCGCGAACTCCAGCGTGGCTTGGGCTGCCTCGGACCCGTATCCCTGACCCCAGAACTGTGAGCCGAGCCGCCAGCTGATCGCCACGGCGTGCCCAAGCTCCGGCAGGGACTCAGGCACGGACAGTCCCGTGAATCCGGCCAGCTCACCCGAGGCCAGCAGTTCGATGGCGAAGAGGCCGAAGCCCTCCTCCTCCCACTCCTCCTCCCACCGCTCGATGTCCTCTGCCGTGTGGTCCAGGTCGCGCACCGAACCGTCATCGACCCAACGCATGACCCGCGGGTCCGCGTTGATGTCGGCCATGGGCGCGAGGTCGTCGTCATGCCAGCGACGGAGCAGCAGGCGGGGGGTGCGGATCTCGGTCATGGCACCCATCCTGCCGAACGCACCCACCTCATCGGTAATCGGCGCTCGCCGTACCGCCGCTCCCGGATCCGAGGTTCCGCCGGCCGGCTCCGGGTTCCGGGCCTGTCATTCGAGGGTGAGCACGTACGGGGTGGTGACGGCAAGTGGTACGAACCCGAGCCGCCGCAGGATCGGACGGCTCCGGTCGGATGCGTCGACCTGGAGGTAGCGGTAGCCGTGTTCGGCGGCAATGCGCGTGCGGAAGGCGACCAGGGCCCGGTAGACGCCACGGCCGCGCCACTCCGGCACGGTGCCCCCGCCCCACAGGCTCGCGAAGGACGTCGCCGGGTGCAGCTCCATCCGCGCCGCGCTCACCGGCACCTCACCGGCCATGGCGACGACCGCGGGCGGCATACCCGTGGCCAGCTGACCGAGCAGAAGCTGCCGGTGGTAAGGCCGCGCCTCGCCGAACGCCCGCTCCTGAGCGGCCACCGCAAGCTCGACCCCGGCAGCATCAGTCACCGGGAGCAGACGGACACCCTCCGGCAGCTCCACGCTCGTGGGCAGCTCTTCGATGTCGGCGACCATCACCGTTTCCTCGGGCTCGGGTACAAAACCCGCCGCCCGCAGCCGACCGGACAGGTCGGCCGGCCGGTCATACCCGTACAGCTTCCACTCGAATCCGTGCCCGAGCGAGGCGAAGTACTCCACCTGTTCCGCGATCGCGACGTCCGCCGTGCCGTCGTCCAGGTCCGACCAAACCACCCCGTTCCAGCCGTCGGCGTTCGCGCCCACATGACGTACCACGCCGCCCACCCGGTCGACCCGGGCTCCGGGCCCATCGGCCCGGATACCCTGCCGCAGATCACGATCGAAGATCGCCAGCACCCTGTCTTGATCCATCCGCTCACTTCACCACCACGAGGCGCACGCGGCAACGGGAAATGAGCGGGACGGGCCCGGCTCCCCACGAGTGCCGTGACCGCTCAGCGTCGGCAACACCGAGAGACACCCCCCTGCCCGGCAACTGGTGGATCCAGGAGCTGTGGCAGCGGATCCCGACCTCGGCGTCGGCCCGGCCCCGGCCCGGACGCGGCACGCATCGCCGAACGCATCGAGCAGTTCACAGTCCGTGCACTCCTTTTGCCACCGTGGTCAGACCGCCAGCCAGTGCGAGCCCCAGCACCAGCAGCCGAGCCCGTCGCTCCGGCACGCGCTTCGCGAGCGCGTTCCCGATCGCCGCACCGGCCGCCATCGCGACGATGACCAGGACCCAGATCGGAGCGCGGAAGTGCGGAACGCCGTTGGCCGCAACGGAGAATACGTTCACCACCACCCCGTAGAACTGCGCGTTCGGTACGAAATCCCGAACCGTCCAGCCCGCGTTCAGGGCGTACAGAGACACCGGCGGCCCGCCCACCCCGGCCGCAGAGTTCATGAATCCACCCGCTGCCCCGGCAGCCAGTGCGCCGCGGACTCCACGCAGAGCCGGCACCCGGGCGCCCCGCATCACCAGCAGCACGGCCGCGCTCACCAGACCGCCCATCACCATCAACAACACGGGCTCGGGCAGACAAGCGGCCACCCATGAGCCGGCAGGGACCGTGCATGCGGACGCGACGACCAGGGGAACCATCGCACTCAGCCGCACCCTGCGCCAGCCTCCGGCAAGCCCCGCCAAACTGATGGCACCGGCAGCACAGTTGGCCAGCACCACCCCCTCGGCCGGGCCAAGAACCAGCACCAGTGCAGGAACTGAGACGAGCGCGAACCCCATACCCGTGAGCCACTGCACCGACGCGCCCGACAAGACGATGCCGCCCAGCAAGAGATCGGCTGCCCAACCGCTCGTCATGGACGGCTCCTTACGGGGTTCTCAAGAGTGATCCCGTACAGCTTCCGTCCGCCGGGCAGCAATGATCAATGGCTGTGGCGGCGGCAGCGGAATCTTGGAGGGCCGCGACCGCGGGGCACCACTGCCCCCGTGAAAGGTTCTGTCGGCTCGCACCTGCCCGGAGACCGCCTCCGGCTTCTCCGCGCGGACCAGCGCGTGCGGTCCCGGTGACTGGTCCTGCCTCAGGGCGCGACGACGGACGAGGGACGACTTTGTCAAGAACCTTTGAAAAAGGGGGTGTTGCTACCGAAGGCGGATCCGTATTGTCAGCTCGCGCCGGAGCCTTCCAGCTCCGGGAAGCCGACCGTGGGCTCTCCCGGGGGCTCCCGCAACGCGTGGAAGTGCCTGCACCGAGGAGCAGTGGTGACATCCCTGATCGTACCGGTCATGATCATATTCGGGATATTCCTGCTCGCCATGGTGACTGCGGGTATCTGGACCTACCAGGATGATTTGACGTTCTCCGACTTTGCTCTGGGCGGGCGCCGACTCAGCGCACCGGTGGCGGCCTTGTCCGCAGGGGCCAGCGATATGTCCGGGTGGCTGTTCCTGGGGCTGCCCGGGGCCGTCTATGCAGGCGGGATCGGCGCCACGTGGATTGCTGTCGGCCTGGTCATCGGCACGTACCTCAACTGGCGTCTGATCGCCCCGCGTTTGCGTACGTACACCGAGCTGGCAGGTGACGCCAAGACGCTGTCGGCGTATCTGGAGGAGCGGTTCGAGGACGGCAGCAGGATGTTGCGTCTGGTCTCGGCGACCGTCACCGTCGTGTTCTTCACCGTCTACGTTGCCAGCGGCCTCCTGGCCGGGGGCGTGCTGTTCGAGGGGATCTTCGGAGGCGGTTTCGAGTTCGCGCTCACGGTCTTCGCCGTGGTGATCGTCGTCTACACGGTCCTGGGCGGTTTCCGTGCCGTGAGTGTGACGCACTCGGTGCAGGCTGCGCTGATGTTCTGCGCCGCCGTGGCTCTCCCGACGATCGGCATCGGGCTGCTGGGCGGCTTCGGCGCGCTGCACGGTGTGCTCGTCCACAAGACCCCGTCCCTGTTGGACATGGGCGCAAAGGCCGGCTTCGACGGCAGCCGGTGGGGCTCTGGTGAGCCGCTCACCGCCGTGACGGTGATCTCCCTGCTCGCGTGGGGGCTGGGCTATTTCGGCCAGCCGCACATTCTGGTCCGCTTCATGAGCATCCGCAGCACGTGCGAGATCCCCGCGGCCCGCCGTATCGGTGTGGGCTGGGTGGCTGCCGTGTTGGCAGGCGCTTCGCTCGTTGGACTGGTGGGGATCGCCGCGCTCGACCATCCGCTGGACAAACCGGAGACCGTATTCATCGCGCTCTGCGCCCAGTTGGTCAATCCGTGGGTCGCCGGAGTCCTCCTGGTCGGCGTGCTGGCTGCGATCAAGTCCACGACGGACAGCCAGTTGTTGGTCTCGGCGATGGCCCTCACCGAAGACTTCTACCGTGCGTTCGTCAAACGGCAAGCCTCGGACGCGTCGATGGTGCTGGCGGCTCGCGTGGCGGTGGTGGCCGTCGCGATGGTCGCGTATGTCATCGCGCTCAGCGGCGGCGCCGTACTCGACATCGTCGCGTATGCCTGGGCGGGCTTCGGTGCCGCCTTCGGTCCGGTGATTCTGCTGTCGCTGTACTGGCCACGCGTGACGCGGGCCGGGGCCATGGCCGGCATCGTGACAGGGGCCGTCACCGTCGTCATGTGGAAGCACATCGACCCGCTCCTCGGGCCGCTTCGGTCGGGCGTCTACGAGATGGTGCCGGGCGTGCTCGCAGCCACAGCGGCGGCGCTGCTCTTCGGAAGGTTCGTCGGCCGACCCCCGTTGCGCCGCTGGTCGGGCTCAATGGAGAAGAGGGGCCCTTCCCGAGTGCGCACCGGCTGATCCGGCCGGCTCCGCCACGCGCCGCGATCGGCCATCACAACGGGCCGAGCTGTGCGGCGTCTTGCGCTCCCCTTTGCCGCGCAGACATCGTCAGCCGCCGTATACGGCAATGTCGGCCTCCACGACCGCAACCGGGTCTTGAAGGCCGACGTCACACAGGACTCTGCATCACCCCACGACGGCTGGGAGTGGTTCCAGGGCCCGGTGGATGAGCACCGTGCTATAGCTGTATCTCAGCCGTGGAGCGGGCCCAGGGGGATGTCGGAGACCTTGAGGCTGACGGACTTGACGGAGCCGCCGGTCAGGATCGGGATGCCATTGGGGCCCGGGGCGAACGTGGCGGTCAGGCCGTCCACGGAGCCACTGACGGAGAGACCACCCGCGACGCTGTCGAGGTCGTCGTCGGCTATCTCACGGGTCTCAATGCGGGGCGTGTTGCTCATGCTGTTGAGCGTCCTTCCTCGGTAATGGTGGGTCGCAATGCGTGGCGCACTGGGAACCCCCGGACGGTGCTGACGCTAACCATGGCTGATCAAATCGCGATGAAATATCGCTGGTGGCCATGGTGCGTGTAGCGACGTGGCGCAGGCTGCGGTGCTGGATCCTCGCGGGGCGCCGGAGGCGGAGACCGGGCCGGGGGGGGAGGCTCGGACAGGTGCTGTGTCCGGTCCGGTGCAGGCCGGGGCGCGGGCTTGGGTGAGAGCAGCGCGGCAGATTGCCGTCCGTCGCGGCATCCAGGCCCGCAGCAAGCCCTCGCGCCTCCTCGTTCCGGCGCCCGTCCCGCGGCAGCGTGAGCGTCGCGTCAGCGGTCAGTACGTGCCCGGCCGCTGCGATCAGCATGCTCGATCGCATGCCGGTCAGGAACGTGTCCGTTCCCGCCAGCAGCGCCCCGAAGACCGCCACCGCGATCGCTCCGTCGACCTGGCGGCCGTTGTTGAGCACGGCGGACGCGGTGCCTGCCCGGTCTACGGCACCGCGTCGAGCAGCATCGCGGTCAGCGGTTCGGGCAGCGGAACCAGTCGTCGGACTGCCTTGGGGCGAGTGCGGTGACTGGAGTCCTCAGAAGATCGCCCGGGCACAGGGTTCCACGATCTCCTGGCGGCCACGGCCTCGCACCCACCACCGGCGCTCCGCTCGCCCCCGGCAGGGCACTCCTTTCCCGACTCGACGTCGGCGCCGCCCAACGCTCATTGACGACCAGTGTCATGCCGGTTCTACCGGCCGACCCGTCCGAGCCACAGGTCGCGGTGGAGGAACCACGCCGTACCTGCGACGACCACCCCGCAGACCGGGGGCACGAGCAACCACGGGAGGCCCGCCCATACGCTGGACAGACCCACGACGGCGCAAGTGGCCGCCGTGACGATGAGCAGCCACTTGCCGTACGGGCGCCAGGTGAACAGTCCGCGGTCGCGCGGTCTGGCGAGATGCACCGCACCGAACATCAGCGCCAGCGCCGCCAGCAGCCCCGCGAATGTGCCAACAGCGGCTGGCATCTGGAGTTCGTCGCGCGGCGCGTTGGCGGAATTCTGCTGGACGGCCCCCTCGGCGACCACGACGACGACGCCGCGCCAGACGGTGCCGGTGACCCGGTCCCCCCGCTGGAGCCCACTCAGCACCGGCTCCGAGTCGCCGAACGATACGACCGCTCTCGGAAAGGGCTGCGCGCCGAGCAGGGTCGCTCGCTTGTGTTTGACGGTATCCCGGGTGTTCTCGACGGTGAAGGTGAGCTTCCGCAGGCAGTCCTCCGACCTGGGGATCACCGTGCGGTCGGGGCACACCCGGGCCCTCATGTAATCCCGGTACAGGGTCCGTTCGGTGGGCAGCCAGGTGGTGAAGGCGAAATGGCAGGCCAGTGCGGCGGCCAGGGACAGCACGATGAGCGCCGTACCCACCAGCCGGTTCCGGCCGGCCCTCGGGGGGAGCGGCGACGGTCCGTCTGCCCCGTGGACGGTGCCCGTTCTCATCATGGTCATCGCTCGTCTCCCCCGCCATTCCTCACACACATCCGAAAGACGCCAGTCTTACCCAGCCGCGACAAAGCGGGCAAGCTGGTCGATCGTAAGTCGCAGCTCACTCGTCCGTTCCGTCGTACCGGAATCGCGCTTGCCCCCCGGGCCATGTGGTGCACATGCAGGCAGCAGGCGGCGCCGGTTCCGGTGCAGGCAACCCTCGCGGGCGCGGGGCAGTCTCGGCAGATGCCGAGGTCGGGACAGTTCCCTTGCCGACCGCCGGAATTGGGGGCAGAGGACGATGCGCCGAGTGCCTGAGTGAGGGTGGAGATGACGAATCTGAACACCGTGGTGACGTGGGTGGACGCACGCGAGAGGCTGCCTCGGTGCGGTGCGCCGGTGGCGGCAGCGATCACGGGCCGGTATCCGGCCGACAGCGCCGCCGAATCCGAGGCCGGTACGGCGTTGGGTGAGGAATTTTGGCTGGTGAGGCCGATGGTCTTCACGACTCTGCACTGGAGTGAGGACGGGGCGGAGCACCGGGACTGCTTCGTCGACTCCGACGGCGTCGTCCGTTTGCCTTACGGCCTCACCAGCGAGGAAACCGTGACGCACTGGGCTGAGTTGCCCACCCTGCCAGGCGGGACGACGCACGGCGTTCTCGGGGAAGACGTGCAGTCGGCTCTCCAGAACGCGTGGGGCGCTCCTACCACCGCCTGACCCCACGGCCTGCTCGGACACTGTGCGCGAGTTGCTCGCCCTCCCGAGGGGCCCGGGCCGCGGCAGCGGAGTTGCGCTCGCTGGGCTGATGGACGGCGGACAGTGAGAGTCCCCTGGCAGGAAATCGGTGCGGTCACCATGCTTCCCCGCTTGTGGACATGGCTCGCGGAGCCTGACCTTCGCCCGGTTGCGCCGAGTGCGGCCGGGCACGGGCGAAGGTGGGTCAGGGGAGGCGGAAGGCGGTGGCCAGCATGGCCATCTGGGCCGTCAAGAGCGTTCGGGCATGGTGGCCCATGCCTGCGTATTGGCCGGAAACTTCCAGGCTCACGGTGCCGTGCAGGTGGGACCAGGCCAGCACCGGGCCGGCAAGGGCGCAGCCCGCGTTCGGGTCGTCGGAGGTGAGGCCCGCGTATTCGCGCAGCCAGTCGGCGACCGTTTCGTCCTGGCGCACCCAGGCGGTCATTTCGTCGACAACCGGCTGGACTGCATCGGTGGGCCGGCCGGTGGCGAAGACTTTCACGAAGGGGCCCATGGTGGCGCGGGCGCGGCGCACCGTGTCGGGCGGGGCCGCATAGCCGGGGATCGGGGTTCCCTGGATCAGCAGGTAGCGGTGGGGTTCGGCGGTGGCCCAGTCGAGGTAGGCGTCGGCCAGGCGGTGCAGCGCTGCGGCAGGGCTGTCGGGCAGGTCGGCGGCTACGTGCCCGACAGCGGCGGCGATGTCGTCGTAGGCATCCCGGACCAGGCTGTGGAGAAGGTCGTCGCGGCTGGCGAAGTACCGGTACAGCGCGGGACCGGACAGCCCGGCCTCCTTGGCGATACGGGTGAAGGCCACGGCGGAGGCCCCGCCTTCGGCCAGCTGCGTCAGGGCGATCTTCTTGATCTCGTTGCGGGTCTGCTCCCGGTACCGGGCCCGGGGGCTGGATGCCGCAGCGGCCATGACGTTCCTCCTGTGCTGTCGGGGCCACGGGGCTGGTGCACTCCGTGGGTCTTTTCTGGAACTGCACCTGATGCCGTCTTACAACCTACGTGAGAAAGCGTTACAGTCTCTAACTGTTGCGAATCATCGTAACGCACGGACGTCGCCGTACGGGCGACGGGCCGTACGAAGCAGCAGAAGGGGACTCCTCATGAACGCCGCTGATCTCCACGTCGTCCTGGGCTCCGGGCCGGCCGGCTCGACTCTCGCCGGTGAGCTGGCCCGCCGGGGACACGCGGTCCGTCTCGTCGACCGCTCCGGGACCGGCGCGACCCCCGACGGAGTCACCCGCGTCAAGGGCGACGTCGGCACCGTCGAGGGCGCCCGGGCCGCCATCAAGGGCGCCGTCGTCGTGTACCACTGCGTCAACGTCGCCTACCACCTGCAGATAGACGCGATGCCGGGCATCCAGCAGGCCGTGCTCGGCGCGGTCGAGACCGAAGGCGCCCGCCTGGTCGTACTCGACACCCTCTACCCCTACGGCGAGACCCACGGCCGGGTCATGACCGAGGACACCCCGTGGAGCGCGACCAGCGCCAAGGGCAGGATGCGGGCCGCCCTCGACGAGGAGTACCTGGCGGCGCACCGCGAGGGCCGCGCCCGCGTGGTTCTCGGCCGCTCGGCGGACTTCGTCGGCCCCGGAGTGCTCAACTCCACCCTGGGCGGCGCCGTCTTCCCCGGCGCCCTGACCGGAACCGAGGTGCTGGCGCTGGGCGACATAGACCTGCTGCACAGCTACACCGACATCCGCAACGTTGCCGCCGGCCTGGCCACCCTGGGGGAACACCCCGACGGCGACGGCCGCGTCTGGCACCTGCCGACCGATGCGGCCCGGACCACCCGCGAGATCTTCCAGCAGATCGAGCGGAAGATCGGGCAGCCCCTGAAGACCACCGTCATGAGCGAGCCGCGCCCCTTCGGGCCGTTCGACGAGGTGTTCATGGGCTCCTACGCCGAGCTGTTCTACCAGCACACGGAAGCACAGGTCATGGACTCCACCGCGATCCAGGACGCCTTCGGCATCAAGCCGATCGCCCTCGACACGACCCTGGACGACACCCTCGCCTGGTACCGCTCCTTCCTTGCTCGGGCCCAGCACTGACCGGCAGGCACCCGGACCCTCCGAATGCGGCGATGCCCCAACCCTGATCAACTCGGAGCTGAGGCGCCCCGGTTCGATATCGGCAGGGCGAGGACGCGCTCCATCACGCTCCTCCGGAAGGTGAGCGACGTTCCGGGAGTCGGCGGAGCTCGGATCCGGCCGTCGGGGCACCGTGAAGCGCGCGATCGCAGTGCCCGCGATCGTAGTGCCGCAGCCGACATGTGATGCGGCACATGCCTCTCCTACGAGCTGGGGGTCAGGTCCTGGAGGCCGACGACCCGCAGTAGTTCGAGCCGCTGGTACGTCTGCGTGCCCGGCTGCGCCGAGTGGACGACGAGCACCTGGCCGTGGCCGTCGCCGTCGCCGAGCAGCACTTCGCAGTCGAGGTCGAGGACGCCGACCACGAGGTGCAGGAAGCGTTTCGGCGACGGGCGGCGCACCACGACGTCGTGCGACTCCCAGAGCCGCTCGAACTCCCCTGATGCGGCGCGGAGTTCGGCCACGAGCGCGGCCGGGCCCGGGTCGTCGGGGCGGGCCGCGGTGACCGCCCGCAGGCTCGCCACGTGCGCGCGGGCATGCTGCTCGTGGTTCTCGGGCGGGAACAGGTCCCGTGCGCCCGGCACCATGAACCAGCGGCGAATGAGATTGGTCCCGGTGTGACCGCCGGTCAGGGCCACCGACATCGTGTTCTGCGCGAGCACCTCGCCCCAGTCGCTCAGCACCGACGCCGGGAGGTCGTGCAGCCGGTCCAGGATCAGGAGCAGCCCCGGGCGGACGTGGCCTGAGGAGCCGCCGGGCCGCGGGGGCTCCTGGCCCGCCAGATGGAACAGGTGGTCGCGCTCGGCCTTGGTGAGCCGCAGGGCGCGGGCGAGGGCGGTGAGCATCTGCCGCGACGGGTGGGAGCCGCGACGCTGTTCCAGGCGCGTGTAGTAGTCCGTGGACATCCCGGCGAGCTGCGCCACCTCCTCGCGGCGCAGGCCCGGGGTGCGGCGCCGCGGCCCCGCGCTCAGACCCACGTCGGAGGGGTCCAGGCGGGTGCGGGCGCGGCGCAGGAAGTCGGCGAGTTCGGTGCGGTTCACGGTGTCAGGATCCCCCGGCCCCGGACGCTTATCCAGGGAGTGCCGGTCCCTGGACAACCGCGTCTCTCCCGCCGCTCGCGCCGTCCCCGCAGGCTGTGGGCATGGCTACGACAACGAGGAGGCGGCCATGCTGACGTTGGTGACAGGAGCGACGGGCCAGGTCGGGCGGCGGTTCGTGCCGCGGCTGCTACAGGGCGGGGTGTCCGGCGACGAGGTGCGGGTCCTGGTGCGGGACGCGGCGCGCGGCGCGCAGTTCGCCGAGCTCGGCGCCCAGGTGCTGGTCGGCGATCTGCGCGATGTGGAGGTGCTCGGCAAGGCGACGGCCGGCGTGGACGCGGTGGTGAACGTCGCCGCCGCCTTCCGCGGGGTGCCCGACGAGGAGGCGCGGGCGGTCAACCGGGACGCGGCCGTCGAGCTGGGCCGGGCCGCAGTCGCCTCGGGCGTGCGGCGATTCGTGCAGGTCAGCACCGCACTCGTGTATGGCATGGGGCGCGGCAGGGCGCTGGTCGAGGGCGACGAGACGGTGCCGGGCGGGCATCTCTGGGGCGCCTACCCCGAGTCCAAGGGGGAGGCGGAACGTGCACTCGGGGCGTTGGACGGCCTCGACGACCTGCGCATCGGACGGTTGCCGTTCGTGTACGGCGAGGGGGACCCGCATCTGGCCAACGCGCTGGAGTGGGCGGCGAACTGGCCCGCCATGCAGCGCCTGCACATGGGCCACCACGTGGATGTGGCGCAGGGCCTGCGGCGGTTGCTGTACGCGCCGGGAGCGCACGGCGTCTACAACATCGCCGACGATGCCCCGGTCACCACAGTCGACCTCTTCCAGTTCCACGGCCTGCCGGTGCCGCAGGAGGCGTACGACAAGGACGCCCCGGACCAGTGGTACGGCGTGATGTCGACGACCCGCATCCGTCACGAACTGGGCTACCACCCGCTGATCCCGTCGGTGTGGGTGGCGCGGGACGCGGGAGTGCTGTAACCGGCCTGCGGCTGAGGGCTCTCGCCGGGGAGAGGTGTCCCTGTGCGCTTCGCTGTTCTCGCGGGCCGGTTGGCGAGCATCCAGGGGCCCGTGCTCGGCGCGACGGCGCCTTCCGCCGGTCACGGGGGAAGGCGCTCGATTGCGATCATGGCGGCGTCGTCGTCCAGCCATCCGCCGACGTGGTCGAGGAGATCACGCCGGAGTCGGTGCAGGAACGGGTCGGGGTGACGCTCGGACCAGGCTTCTATCCGCTTGGCGAGCGGATAGAAGGCGCCGGTGGAATCGCGGGCCTCGATGACGCCGTCGGTGTAGAGCAGCAGGAGGTCTCCGATGCCGAAGGTGAACGTGTCGACGTGGTAGCGCGCGTGCACCAGATCGCCGAGGCCCAGAGGGGGCGCAGGCTGGTATGCGTCGATCTTCGAGACGCGGCCGTCTCGCACCACGATCGGCGGTGGGTGCCCGCAGTCGATCATGGTCGCCTTGCTGCCCTCGTCGGGGATGTCGAGGAGCGCGGCGGTGATGAAGGTCTCCCCGGCCTGTTCGTTTTCACCAGGCTCGGTCAGGTTCCAGCAGACGCTTCCGTCGAGAAACGCCGCCAGTTCGGCGAGGGTCGCCTGGCGGTGAGCCGCGGCGCGGAACGCGCCGAGCAGCAGGGCGGCGTCACCAACGGAGGTCATGCCCTTGCCGCGCACGTCACCGACGAGCAGCCGGGTGCCGGAATCGGTGCGCACGGCCGCATACAGATCGCCACCGATCTTGGCCTCGGCCTCGGCAGCGAGATAGAGGGAGGCGACGCGCAGCGGTCCGACGTGCTTGGGCAGCGGCCGCAGCACAACCCGCTGGGCGGTCTCCGACACGTACCGGACCTGGTTCAGCTCTCTGGCGCGGCGTTCTCGCAGCGCGGAGAAGATCACCACGCTCAAGCCGACGATGACGAGGGCGGCAATCTGCGCCCAGTGGTTCGCCGAGATCAGCCGGTCGCGGTCGCGCACCACCGCGATGATCACCTGGGCCGAAACGGCGACAGCGGCGACGAGTCCGGCCATCCAGGGGCCGCCGAAGGCAACCGTGATCGCGGGGGCAGCGACCAGCAGCGGACCGAGGTGGATGTCCGGCGGCGCGAGGACGTCGATGACGACGACCGCAGCTATCCACGCGAGCGGGACTGCCACCATCGCGTCGCGCGCACGCAGTGACCGGCAAAGAGCAACGATGCGCCGCCCGAGGTGCATACCTCCTCTCTACACCTCTCGCGTAGGCCCTGTCCTCGGACCCGGGCCACCGTCCAGCCAGACGCAACTTTTTCGCATTAGGCTGTCCCCATGAGCGCACGAGCGACCACACGCCCCGGCGGGCGCAGCGCCCGCGTCCAGCAGTCCGTGCACCAGGCCGTCCGCGATCTGGAGGCGGAGATAGGGCGGGACGCGCTGACCGTGCCCCTGATCGCGGCCCGTGCGGGGGTCACACCGTCCACCGTCTACCGGCGCTGGGGAGACCTGCGGGAACTGCTGTCCGACGTGGCCGTCGAGCGCCTGCGCCCGGATGCCCCGCCGGCCGACCATGGCGGCCTGCGGGCGGACCTGGAGGCGTGGACCGTGCAGTTCGCCGAGGAGATGTCCTCGACAGCGGGTCGTACGTATATCCGCGACGCCCTGCTGGGCGACCCCGAGCAGGGCAACGCGGGCCGCTGCTCCGACTACGCCGTCGAGCAGCTGAAGGCCATCGGCGTGCGCGCGGCCGGTCGTGGGGAGGCCGTGCCGGACGTGGAGACGCTGCTGGACGTCGTTGTCGCCCCGCTGATGTATCGGATCCTGTTCCGCCCCTCGGACCTGTCCGAGGCGTACGCCGGCCGCCTGGTGGCGGCGGCGCTCGGTCGCGTCGCGCCCCCTCCGGGCCCCTAAAAGCTAAATGTTTGCGTTTTCGGGAGGCGTCGATCTAGACTGCTTAACGCAAAGCATTCGCCTTAAGGCTCGGAGAGCCAGGGCCCGCCTTCCTCCGCACAGCGCCACTCGCATCACCCCACCCCCCACTGCCCGGCACCACCGAAAGGGACCCCCCGATGAGCACCACCCCGCCCCGTCAGGCCACCCCCTTCACGAGCACGGGATGGAGCCTCGGCGACATCGTCGTACGCCGCGTCGACGAGATCGAACTGCCGCGGCAGACCGGGCCCTGGTTGCTGCCGGACGCCACCAAGGAGGTGCTGGACGAGGCGCCGTGGCTGCGACCCGACTTCGCCGACGCCGACGTCCCGCGGCTGGCGAGCCACAGCTTCGCGGTGGAGGCCGGCGGGCTGCGGATCGTCGTGGACACCGGCATCGGCAACGACAAGAGCCGCGCCAACCCGGCCTGGAACGGTCTCGACACCGACTTCGCGGAGCGGCTGGCGGCGGCAGGCTTCCCGCCCGAGTCCGTGGACCTGGTGATCACCACGCACCTGCACACCGACCACGTCGGCTGGAACACCCGCCTCGTCGGCGAGGACTGGGTCCCCACCTTCCCCAACGCCCGCTACCTCACCAGCCGCACCGAATGGGACCACTGGGCCGCCACCGACCTGGACGAGGCCCGCCGCCAGATGTTCCGCGACTCCGTCACCCCCGTCCGCGACGCCGGACAGTACGGCCTCGTGGACGTGCCGGAGCGGGGGCACGAGGTGGCGGCGGGCGTCTTCCTGGTCCCTGCCCCGGGCCACACCCCGGGGCAGGTCGCCGTGGAGCTGCGCGGCAACGACCGCCGGGCGCTGATCACCGGGGACAGCATCCACCACCCCGTGCAGCTGTCCCACCCCCACGTGAACAGCTGCGTCGACATCGACGCCGCCCAGGCGGTGCGCACCCGCCGCCGACTGCTCGACGCCCTGGCGGACACCGACGCGCTGCTCCTGGGCACCCACTTCCCGCAGCCCACAGCCGGCACCGTCCGCCGGGAGAACGACCGCTACCGGCTGCTCGCCGAGCACGGCAGCGAGATCCCGACCACCGCGGCCTGACCAGGCGACCGACCACGCTCGGCCGCCCCGCAGGGGCGCCGCCGAGCGGCCGTGACGCCTGCCGTCACATAAAGCGAATCCTTGGCCTTTAGGGCGTCGGTATATCGGTTACTCCGCCGCTCCCGCCTGACCGAGAGGAAGAACGTCCATGTCCGCCGTCGAACTCACACCGCCGGAGGCCGCCCGCTGGGCCGCCCGCGCCGGACTTGTGCTGCCCGCCGAGCGCCACGCCGCGGTCGCCGCGGTCGCCAACCACATCCACAGCGTCGTCGCGGTCCTGCGCGAGCTGGACTTCGCGGACGTCCCGCCCGCCGCCGCCTACCGCGCCGGGGAGGAGAAGCACGATGCAGCCGTATGAGCTGTCCCTCGCCGCCGCCGCGGACGCGATACGTGCCCGGCGGCTGTCCCCCGTCGAACTGGTCGACTCCGTCCTCGATCGCATCGAGAAGGTGGAGCCGCACCTCGGCGCCTACGTCACGGTCGCCGCGGAGCAGGCGCGCCGGGCGGCGAGCGAAGCCGAACACGAAGCGGCGCAAGGCCGTTACCGGGGACCGCTGCACGGCATCCCGATGGGGCTCAAGGACCTGATCGATGTCAGCGGGATGGCCACCACGGCCAGCTCACGGGTCCGCGCCGGCCATCGCGCGACCGCGGACAGCACGGTCGCCGCGCGTCTGAGCGCAGCCGGCGCGATCCTGCTCGGCAAGACCCACACCCACGAATTCGCGTTCGGCCTGACCACCCCGCAGACCCGCAACGCCTGGGACCACGGTCGGGTCGCCGGCGGCTCCAGCGGCGGCTCCGCGGTCGCCGTCGCGTCGGGCGCCGCGACCTTCGCCCTGGGCACCGACACCGGCGGGTCGATCCGGGTGCCCGCCGCGCTCAACGGGGTCGTCGGCCTCAAACCGACCTACGGTCTCGTCCCCCGTCACGGCGTCACCTCCCTGTCCTGGTCGCTGGACCACGTCGGTCCGCTCACCCGCACCGTCGAGGACGCGGCCCTGGTCCTGACCGCGCTGGCCGGGCACGATCCGCGCGACCCCGCCTCGCTGTCCGTGCCCGCCGCGGACTACCGGCCCGTTGCCGGCACGGACCTGACGGGGCTGCGCATCGGCCTGCCGCGCACCTACTACTTCGACACCGTCCATCCGCAGGTGGAGACCGCCGTCCGGCACGCCATCGGGCAGCTGGAAGCCCTGGGCGCACAGCTCGTCGAGGTCGACATCCCGATGACCCGCTACATCCAGGCCACCCAGTGGGGCCTGATGGTGCCGGAGGCCGGCGCCTACCACGAGGGCAGCCTGCGCACGGTCCCCGAGTTGTACCAGGAGGACGTCCGCATCCTGCTGGAGGCAAGCGAGTTGATGAGCGCCGGCGACTACGTACGCGCTCAACGCTCCCGCACGCTCATGCGCGCCGAGTGGGCCCGCATGCTGGAGGAGGTCGACGTGATCGCCGCCCCGAGCGTCCCGATGCCGGCGGTCGGGGCCGACGAGGAGACGGTCACCTGGCCCGACGGCACGGTCGAGGGCGTCTCCGACGCCTACGTGCGCCTCTCCGCCCCCGCCAACATCACCGGAGTACCCGCCCTGACCGTTCCGGTCGGCCACGACTCGGCGGGCCTGCCGATCGGCATGCAGCTGCTCGGCCGGCCCCTCGGCGAGCCCACACTCCTGCGGGTCGGCCACGCCTACGAGCAGACGCAGCCCGCCCGGGCACTCGCCACGGCGGCCTGAGCCACGCGGAGTCGACCGTCCGTCGCCGGATCACGCCTTTCGAGCGCGGTAGATCGTGCGGCACGGCACGTCGGTCCGCGAGCAGGAACCCGAGTCGCATTTGAGATCGATGCCACCGAATCCGTGGGAGAGCGGCTCCAGCCCCGCCGCGTGCAACGCATCGGTCACATCGGCGGTGTCGTAGTACCAGCTCGTCAGTGTCTGGTCGACCCTCTGGGCCCGGTCCCCGGCGTCGAACACCCCCGAGACGCGCAGCATTCCGCTGCGGCGGCCGGTGTCCCATACCCCACGCTTGACCACGACCGCCTCCAGGCTGTCCGTGAGCGTGACGTGGTTCCAGTGCAGGAAGTGCGACTGCTCATAGAGGTCGAAGACGAATTCGCCGGCCGGTGCGAGCGCAGAGGCCACCGCGGTGAAGCACTGCCGCAGATCGTCGAGGGAGGGAAGGTGGTTGAGTGCGCCGTCCAGGCTGACGCACGCGGCGACGTTGGTGGGCAGGTCGAACGAGCGCGCATCGGCCTGTATCAGGCGGAACCGGCCCTCCTCGATCCGCCCGGTGTGTCGGGTACGCGCGAGGTCGAGCATGGCCTTGGAACCGTCCACCCCGTACAGGGTCCATCCGCCCTCAAGGAAGTGCGCGGCGGTCACGCCGGTGCCGCAGCAGATGTCCGCAGCGGTGAGGTTGCCGCCGGCCGCTTGTGCCAGGTGCTGGGCCAGCTTCGGCGAGAAGCGGTCCACCCAGCCGGTGTAACTGCTGTCGAAGAATGCGGCGAATCCTTTGGAGTAGTAATTGTCCATACGAGTTTCCTTTCCTGTCGGGCTTAGGCCGGGGCGGAGGCGGGGCGCAGAAGCGGGATGACGCGCTCGGCGAAGAGCGTGATGCTGTCCCAGTCCACCGGTGGACGGATCCCCAACACGAAGTCGGTGACGCCCAGTTCGCGGTAGGGCAGCAGCGCTTCGACGCACTGCTCCGGCGTACCGAAGACCAGATACTCCGGCCAGACCGGCGAATCGGGCGGGAAGGTGTGCCGCAATCGATCGAGTCTGCCCGGCAGATCCGCCGGGTCGTCGACGAGCAGGACACGGAAGGTCATCGAATGACGGATCTCCGCCCGGTCCCGGCCGGCCCGCTCGCATGCGCGGTCCAACTGCTCAACGCGTCGACGATATCGGGCGGTGTCCGTGAGCAGGCTGTTCCACACATCGCCGTGCCGTGCGACCACTCGCAGTACGGGCTTGCTCGCACCGCCGATGACCAGGGGCAACCGCGGCTGCACCGGCGCGGGGCGGAGGTGGCCCTCGGTGATGCGGAAGTGCTTGCCGGTGTACGAGAACCTCTCGCCCGACCACAGGCCCCGCAGGACCGCGGCGGTCTCCTCCAGCATTTCCTGTCGCTCGGTGCGTTCAGGCAGGTCGAAGCCGTACTGCTGGTACGCCAGATCGGCTCCACCGACTCCTATGCCGAGTTCCACCCGCCCGGCGCCGACGTGGTCGATGGTCGCGGCGAGCGCGGCCAGCATCGCCGGATGACGCCAGGCCACCGGCGCGACCATGAGTGCACCGCGGATCCGTTCCGTCTGCGCGACCAGTGCGGAGAGCAGCGTGGTCCCCTCGAAGCACGGGCCTTGGGGCCCACCCATGGGTGGTCGCAAGTGGTCGAAGATCGAGCACCAGTCGTAGCCGAGTTCCTCGGCCCTGCGCCACAATGCCAGGATCTCGTCGTACGTCTCATACTGTTGCCCGGAGTGGACTCCGAACCTCATGTCCGGTTCAGGCGACGGCATCTTCGCCCCTCGCAGCGCCCGTCACGTCCCTGCCCGCATCCACCACTGACGCGAGAGCAGCGGCCAGCGTCCGGATGCTGTGGAAGGTCTCAGGGGTCATCAGCTCGTCGGGGAGGCTGAGACCGAACTCGTTCTCGATCGCCACCAGCGTCGCGACGGTGCCCAGGGAGTTCAACCCGGCTTCACGCAACGGGAGGTCGGGCGTCAGATCGGTGCCGACTGCGTCGGGCAACTGGCGAGCGACGAGATCGCGGACCGTCTCGCGCAGAGCGTCACCGGTTCGACCGGCCCTATCACTCATGTTTCTCTTCTCCTTCGTCGGCCCGGTCGGCACAGCGGACTCGGGCTTGGGGGTAAGGGGCCCGGCCGAGGGCGTCAGCGGGTGTTGAGGCGCACGGTGACGGTCTTGGGGCGCTGGTACTCCGTGAGGGCGAGGACGCTCATGTCCGTGCCGTGTCCTGAGCTGCCGCGGCCGCCGTGGGGCAGCTCGGGGCTCTGGTCCAGGTGGCAGTTGACCCAGACCTCCCCGGCGTTCAACTCGTGGGCCAGGGCGAGCGTGGTGGCCGTGTCGGATCCCCAGACGCTCGCGGCGAGGGCCTGCCGTACGGAGTTGGCCAATGCCGACGCCTCCTCGACGTCGTCCACTGCCTGGACCGTCAGCACCGGGCCGAACACCTCCTCCACCACCGCCGGGTCATCGGGCGCCAGATCGGCGAGGATCCGTCCGGGCCGCCAGAAGCCGTTCTGCTGTCCCGGCTGCGACGCGAGGTCGGCGACATGTTCCCTGCCCGCCGCGCTGCGTTCCACGATGCGGTCGTAACGCGCCGCCTGATCGGCGTTGTTGAGCGGTCCGAAGTCGGCTCCGGCGCGCCGGTTGCTCATCGCCTCGGCCAACCCGGCGATGGTCCGGTCGTAGTTCTCTCGCAGGGTGATCACCCGTGCCGGAGCGGCACAGCTCTGACCGGCGTTGTACGTGACGGCCCGCACCAGCTCCTCGCAGGTGTCTTCGGGCGCGTCCGGGAGCACCAGGGCGGGGCAGTTGCCGCCGAGCTCCAGACTGATCCGGTGCCGTGCCGCACGGGCGGCGACATCCCGGCCCCCTGCCTCGCTGCCGGTGAAGGCCACCATGTCGATGTCCTCGGCGACGAGCAGCCGCCCGGTGTCACGGTCGCCCGGTACCGTCACCAACGCGTCGGGGACCAGGGCTGTGGCCGCGTCCCGGGCGAGCAACATGGCGGTGTCCGGCGTGGTCAGAGCGGGCTTGAGCACGACGGTGTTGCCGGCGGCGAGCGCCGGCCCGATGCGCCAGGCGGCCATCATGAGCGGGTAGTTCCAGGGGACGATCGCAGCGACGACGCCCACGGGCTCCCAACGGACCCAGCTCTCGCGGCCGCGTATCCGCCGACCGCCCGCGGGTGCGGTGTCGGCACGGTGGGCGCCGGCGTAGAACCGCAACAGATCGGCGCAGTTCTCGACCTCGCCCTGTGCCTCGGCGTCGGGCTTCCCGGTACCGGCCTGCTCGGCCGCCACATACGAGGCGGAGTTCTCCTCTATGAGGTCCGCGAACCGCAGCAGGCGTCGCGCCCGTTCCCGGGGAGTAAGGCCGGCCCAGACGGGCTGGGCTCCGCGGGCGGCCGCCACCGCCGTACGGGTGTCGGTGTCCCGGCCGACGGCAAGGGAGGATCGCTGCCGGCCGGTGCGCGGGTCGGTCAAGGGCAGAGTGAGAGGGTGCTGCGACATCGTGGGACCTCCTTCCAGGTGGTTTCAGGTCAGGACATGGCAGGTCGTTCGGCGACCTGCTGGTTCACCCGAAGCGGTGCGGGGAGTGCGGACAGCCGTTCGCCGCGAGCTCCTCACCGCTGGAGGCCGCGATGTCGCAGAGACGGCAGGTGATCCGGCCGAGGTCGCCCAGGAGCGCGGTATACGCGGTGAGTTCCTGCCGTTCGGGGCTGTCCAGGTGACGGTGCGGAGCGCCCACGGCGAGAATCATGTGGTCGGTCACCGCGCCCACCGCATGGGTAACGGCGCCCTCCACCATGTACACCTGTCCGGGACGGGTCTCCACGATCTCTCCGGCGACGGCGATGGTGCCGGTGCCTGCCAGGACGAACAGCAGATGGTCCCCGGGGTGGGTGTGCGGGGCGAAGCCGCTGCCGGCGGGCACGTGCAGGATGTCGGCACCGACATGACCGCTGGAGAGCAGCGAGCGTCCCGTGGCATCGGCGGTCTTCGACACGCGGGTGGGGCCGGGGGCCATCGTGATGCCGAGCTGCTGGGTCGTACCGTCCAGCCCGAGATCGGCCGCCCAGTCGCAGATCAGCAGGGGCGAGCGGCGGATGCCGGGCTCTTCGAGGGACGCCAGCACCGAAGCCTGGGTGGCTTTCGCGCGGCCGAGGACCGACAGCAGCTGCACCGCCTTGGCCTCTCGTTCGGCCGGGGCGAGCTGGCGCAGCTCCTCACGCAGGACGTCGATGGTTTCTTCGACGGGCAGGCTGTGTGCGGTCTCAGTCATGTTTTTCTTCCTTCGCAGTTGTGGCAGTTGTCGGGATGAACCGGCCGGAGCCGAGGGCCGGCGGGGCGTGCGGGGCTCGGCCGGCGGCGAACGGGACACGGTTCAGGCGCTGGGCGAGGTGGCAGGCAAGAGGGGCAGCGAACAAGTGAAAGAGCAGCGGGGAGAACTCCTCGCGCACCTGCCCGTGGACGGGCAGCTCCGCCCAGGCGTGGAAGCCGTCGAGTCGGTCCGCAGGAGCGACAACGACGAGCCGTCGCCCCAGCTCGGTGGCGCGTTGGGCGACCCGGCGGGCGTGCCGGGAGCTGCGGCCGACGGGGGCCAGCACGAAGACCGGCAGGTCGGGCGGGCCTGCGAACCGCTCGACGTGGCACCACTCTTCCAGGTCCTGGCCGACGGCGAAGACGGCGGCGGTCTCGATTGCTTTCGCCGCGCTGTACAGGGCGCTGCCATGGGACGGTCCGCTCCCGAGCATGGTCAGCACCGGCGCGTGGGCGATCCGGTCGGCGATCTGCCGAGTCCGCACGGTGTTCTCGCCCACGGTGGCTTCGACCGCGTCGGCCAGTGTGCCGAGTTCGTCCCGCAGGATGTCGGCTGCCGCGCGGTCCAGGTGTCCACGTGCCTGCCCCAGGGCTATCGCCAGCAGCAGCGCGCCGAGGAGACTGGCCTGGTAGGTGCGTACGCCCGGAGACGGCTCCTGGTCGGGCAGCGCGAGCAGGACGGTGCCGTGCGCGGACCGGGCGAGCGGGCTCGCCGCTCTTCCGGTGAGAGCGACGACCGCTCCCCCCTCCGCTCGCGCCTGCTCGGCCGCCCGGACGACGAGCGGGCTGCTGCCCGAAGCGGAGATCGCCAGGGTGAGCATGCGGGCAGGCGAGGAGGGGGCGGCAGACTTCCGGTAGTGGGTGAAGGGCAGCGCGCTCACCGGCCGGCAGTCCACACCGGCGAGCGAGCGGAAAGCCATCTCGACGGCCCGGGCGGCATGGTCGCTGTCTCCATTGCCCACGATGAGCACCGACTCGATGCCTGCCAGGCCCAAGGCGCCCGGTAGGGCTCGCACCTGTTCGGCAAAGGGTGCGGCGTGGGCCCGTATGTCGTCGGCGAGGCAATGGACTTGACGGAGCATCACATCTGCTTCCAGCGGCGGCGATCCGGACGGGCCGGCAACCGGGCTGTGAGCGGGCGTCATCGCTCGACCTCCCTGACGATGTCGACGTAACGCCGCACAAGGTCGATATCGACCTTGCCACCCCACCCCTCGCTTTCCAGGCACGTGCCCACGAACGCCCCATCCGCGTCGGCGAGCAGGCGCCCCGCGTTGTCGTGGTTCGTGTGTCCGGCCAGGATGATGGGCAGGTGGGGCACGGCCTCGCGGACGGACGCGATCATGTGCAGTGCCGTGCGCTCGTCAGGGTGCGAGAGCGACACCGCGTCCGCGCCGGCGGTACGGGCCGCGCGAGCCACCTCCGCCGTGGTCTTCTCCCCTCCGTGCCAGGTGAAGTGCATGGAGTCGATGTCCGCCACGATGCCCACGCGCTCCGCGTCGATCGAGCGGCGATAGCTCATGACCTCCAGCGGATCGGGCCGCACCATGCCGTGAGCGGTGAGGGTCTGTCCCACCAAGGCGCCGGCACGGACGTAGTCGCCCCCGGCCACCTGGGCCACGGCGAGCGAGGCCCTGGTGGCGTTGCGCATCATCTGGACACCGACGCGGAACGCCCCGCCGGTCGCCTCGACGACGGCACGCGCGATCAGGCCCATTGCCACGGTGCGTGCCGGGTCCGACTCGTCGGCGACGCTGTAGACACGGTCGACCGTCTGGATGAGGCATCCGTCCGCCCCGCCGTCGTACAGGGCCCGCGCGGACGCCACCGCCGTGTCGAGGATCTCCGAGAAGGTGTGGGGTCGGTGGAAGGGAGTGCCGGGCAGGGGCGCCAAGTGCACCATGCCGAGGACGAGTTTGTGCCTGCCGTCCGGTACGGCCCAGGAGTTCATACGGCCCCTCGCCTTTCGTGATGGGGGGAAGACGTCACGGGGCCGCTCCGGCGAGGAGATGGGATTCCAACCGGTCGAGAGCGGGGGCGAGTTGCTCCCAGGGACGGGCGGTGGTGATCCGCATGACGGCACCGGAGAAGCAGAAGGTGAGGATGCCGGGGAAGAGGGACACACCCGTCGCTCGCAGAACGTCCCGGAAACATCGGTAGGAGTCGTCCCAGCCGGGCAGCTCCACGGTGGTGTTGATGGAGAAGCGCGGCGCAAGCACCCGTGCGGGTGTCCCCGCCAGGCGGACGGTGGCGGCGTCGCGGAGCACGGTGAGTTCCTCCGCCCTTCGCAGCCGCTCCGTCCGGTAGGTGCGGTAAGCGTGTCGTAGCTGCCCCATGTCGAGTCCGTAGGACGCCTCGAACTCCTTGAGTTCGCCGGGCCCGGGATCCTCCAGGCCGGTGATCAGCCATCGCTCCATGCGGGCCAGTACTTCCACGATCGTGTAGAAGAAGGAAGGCGGTCCTCCGAAGGAGGAGGAGGCGTACTCGTAGTACTCGGCGATGAAGCCGGGGTCGGCGAGGAACCAGCCCGCCTTGAGCCCCGGAGCCGACCATGTCTTGGACAGGCTGGAGACACGGACGACGTGGGGCGCGCCGCGCGCGGCGGAGCGCTCCTCGTAGGCGCCCAGCCACTCATGGCACTCGTCGAGGACGATGACGGTGGAGGGGGAGGCCGCTTGGATCAGCCGTCGCAGGCCCTCCTCCGGGACGGCCGCCCCGGTGGGGTTGCCCACAGTCTGTAGCAGTACCAGAGGGGTGTCGGGCGTGAGCGCTGCGAGGAGCGGCTCGATCGAGGTCTGCCCGTGCTCGCTGCCCAGGGGAACGAGCCGGATGTCGTGACGACGGGCGATCGTCTCGACCAGGGGTGGGTAGTTGGGGATCGCGCACAGCGCCGGGGGCGCGGACGGGGAGATGTGGTGGAGTACGAAGTCCGCGAGCGTGCTCACGGCGAAGGTCCCGCCCATGGTCATGGCGACGTGTTCGGGCCCGTAGCACACGCCGTCGATCCGGGCGGTCTCGTAGGCGGCGATCGCTTCGCGTGCCGGGTAGCGCCCGCGCGAGTCGGAGTAGCCGTACCAGTCGCGGTCCAGAGCGAAGCGGATGCATTCCTTCAGGCTTTGCGGAAGCCCCCACCGTTCCTCGTCCACCGCTCCGCCGGAGAGGATGTACTGCGCGTTGTCCCTGAGATCGCCGTACAGGTCGTCGCGGAAGTACCAGTTGAACAGCTCCTTGACGAACCGGACGGTTGCCCGGGAGCTGAGCACCTGCTCCGGTTCGACCGAGCGGAGCCGGCGGCTGTTCCGCCACTGCTCGGCCAGTGCCGGATGGTGCGCGTGGGTGCCCAGTTCGTTTTCCACGCGGCCCAGCCACAGGTTGCGCAGTTCCAGCGGATCGTCGGGGCGGCGGGCTCGGGCAAAGAGGTCGAGCGCCCGCTCGTCGACGTGGGTGACGAACGTGTCGGATATCCCGGCGTGTCGGGGTGCCCGCCGCGACATCGCAAGGGCGTCCTGCGACGCGTGCGAAGGACGCGGGACCAGAGGGGAGTCGAAGAGTGTCATCGGCTTCTCGCATGGAGTGGTGGGGGCCTTGGGTGGGGGGTCCGGCCATGACCCATCGGGCAGGCCCTAGCGGATACGGAGGCGCTGCAAGTGCCGTTGCTGCCGCGGAGGTGCCCCCGCACCCGCGGTACGGCCGTGGAAGTAGTAGGTGTTGTCGATCACGACGAGCAGTCCCCGGCGCCAGCGCACGGCGCTCGCCTCTTCGGGGGCGTACATGGCGGTCAGCAGCTCGCGCAGGGCCGCGTTGACCGCCTCGGGGTCGGTGTCCGGTCGGTCGTGCTTCCACCACAGCTCTTGATCGAGAAAGTCGCGGAAGGAGAACACCCAACGGCCGTCCATCTGGCGCGCGATGGTCGGCGCCCCTGGACTGTCCCGGTAACGGGTACGGGACAGCAGCTCCAGCGTGCTGGGCGACAGCCGACGTGCCACCTCCCGCATGGGCACCAGCACGGTCCGGGCGTGCGGGGTCTCGTCGCCGGGATTGACACACATGAGCACGATGTACCGGGGCTGCCTCGACGCGCCGGCACCGCTGCTTTCGGAGTGCAGGGAGAGCGAGTTGCGGGCGAAGGGCTGCAACGACACCGCCACTGTGGGCGCGTGCCGGCTGCGGAGGTTGAGGATGACTCCGTCCTGTACGTAGGGCTGTACCACGGGATCGGTTTCCGGTATCGCGGTGCCCAAGTGGTAGCCGATGGACATGAATCGGCCAGGTGACAGCGGCTGGTCGAGCTGAACGACGGCCAGGCCCTGACGCCACAGTTGCTCGGTGATCTCCTGGTGCAGGCCATCGGCGTCGGCCGCCGGCCCCGCCAAGGTGGCTGCTGTCGGACTGTGCAGCGGCGTTGCGTTGCCCAGCAGCCGTTGTCTGGGCGCGAGGTGCGGGTCGGACTGCGACGCCCGGAAACTTCCGCGGGTGACCTCGCGCTCTGCCGCGCATATGGCTTCGGAGGATGCGAAGGCGGGCTGTTCCATGCATTGTTCCTTTGCTCGGACCCATCAGCTACCGGACGCCAAGAAACTGTGGAGCGGTGGTATTCGGTCCCCCTCGACGACGCTGACGCTCGGAAAAGGGGCGCACCATTGACGGCCAAGGCGTACGGGGAAGAAGAAACCGTGATGCCGGCCTCGGCCATGGGTGGTGCGGTGTGCGGTGCACTCTAGAGGCGGTGTCGGAATCACCGGGGAATCACGAAGAGTCGCAGTGGACCGCGGGCGATAGCCGACCGATTATCCGGGAATTCTCCGGGCGTTGTTACGGTTCGAGCCGTCCGAGAACCCCTGGCATGAAACGAGGCGTGCATGGGATTCACGCACGGGCGCCGCATCACCCACTGCCCGTATTGCGGCCACGCCTACACGGACAGCACGAACTGGCCGTTGACCTGCCCTGCGTGTGAGGAGACGCTCTGGCGCAACCCGCTGCCCGCCGCGGTCGCACTACAGCCCGTGACACAGGAGGACGGCTCTCGGGGCATCGTCGTGATCCGCCGTGCTCTCCCCCCGGGGCGTGGCCGATTGGTTCTGCCCGGTGGATACCTGGAAGTCGGGGAAAGCTGGCGGGAGGCGGCCGTGCGCGAACTCCGCGAGGAAACGGGGCTCATGGCCTCTGCGCAAGATGTGCGCCTTTTTGGAGCGCACAGCACACTGGACACCCTGGAGGTTTTCGCGCTTTTGCCGACGCGTGCGGCTGCGGGATTACCCGAGACGGCGCGCACGACCGAGACCCAGGGCTGTTGTGTGCTGGGCGAAGCGGTGGAGCTCGCCTTTCCCGGACACACCCGGGCCTTGGCCGCTGCACTGGCCGGTTGCTCGCTGCTCACGCCATGAAGGCCGACGGACCGAACGCCTCTTGTTCCGCCCGCGCGTTCAGCCGCCGGCCGGGCCGGACCCCGCTCCCGGGCTCGCCGCACCGCCCGGCGAGACGTCCGGCACCGGGCCGCGCCCGGCCAGGCTCCCGTCCAGCCACGCTGCGACCAGCTCCACCCGCGAGCGTCGGCCGGTGCGCTGGAACAGCCGGGCCAGCCGTTGTTCGACCGTTTTCTCACTGCACGCCAGACGGGCCGCGATCTGCCGGTTGGTGCCGCCTTCGCCGACCATGCGGATCAGCCGCACGTCCGCCTCGCTCAGGCCCTCGCGGGCCGAACGGCCCCTCGGCAGCGGCATGTTGCGGCGTTGCGCCGACCGGCCGAGCAGGGCGCGCCCCTGGCGCCCCAGCGACAGCAGGTGGGTGTGCCGCGCCGCCTCGGCCAGCCACGGCTGGGGATCGTCGCCGACCTCGGCGAGGACCTGGCAGCAGTACAGCATCATGTGCCGGTCGCCCCGCCGCTCGGCCGAGCGGTAGGCGTCGTGGGCGCCGTCCACGTCGCGGTCCAGCACCCCGCGGGCGACGAGCAGCGCTTCCCGGGTCATGGCCGTGTCCGCCTCCGCGTGCAGTGCCGCGAGCTGCTCCAGGGCCTGCCGCGCCTGTCGCGGCCGGGTCTCCTCGGCGAACGCCAGGATGCGCAGCAGCACCCGCTCGGCCCCCGTGAGCAGGCCGCTGTCGCGCGCCCGCCGCACGGCGTGCCATGCCTCCTCCAGCGCCGCGTCCTGCTGTCCCGACCAGTACCGCACCGCCAGCCGGGCGCGGGCCACCAACGGGTGGACGACCGTGCCGGGAATGCGGTCGAGCCACTCGCGGGCGCGTACGAGGTCACCGCGGAAGCAGTGGATCTCGGCCGCCAGCGCCCGGGCCAACTGGCCGCCGGGCCCGCCGCGGGCCCCGCCGCGCTGCTCGATGCCGCGGGCCGCCGACAGGGCGTCGTCCCAGCGTCCGGCCAGGTAGTCGGTGACCATGGCGTGGTAGCGGCCGGCGGCGCTGTGGTCCGCGCGTACGTAGCGTTCGCCCAGCACGGATTCGAGGGCGCCCGCCAGGTCGCCGTAGGCCGCGGCGTCACGCAGCCGCCCGATGACCGCATCGCAGACCTCCTCCCGCTGGAGGCCGTGGACGGCCCTCGCCAGCTCCTCGTGGCCGCCCACGGCGGCGGCCAGCGTCCGCAGCTCGGTCTGGGACGGCAGCGGACCGTGCCCGTCGCGCAGCCGGCCGCTGTCCGAGGCGGGTTCCGCGGACGGCGGCCATGGGGTGAGCAGGCCGATCCCGTACCGGCCGCCGAGCGCCGCCAGCATCGCCGCCCGCGGCATCCGCGCGAACACCTCCCGGGGCACGGCGCCGTCGTCGTAGGGCGACCGGTGCTCGTGCAGCGCGGACAGCCCCCAGGCGAGGGAGGCGAACTCCAGCCCGCCGCCGTCGGTGGGGCCGGGGTCCCGCAGGCCGGCGAGGATCGGTTCGGCCAGCGCGAGGACGCCGACGTGGTCGCCGCATCGCAGCCCCAGTTCGGCGGCTTCGCGCAGTACGCCCAGCGTCGCGGGGTAGTTGGGCGGCAGGCGGCGCAGCGCGGACAAGTAGGCTCGGGCCGCCCGCGGGTGGTAGGACCGGGCGTCCTTGGCGGCGGCCGCCAGCAGCAGGGGCACCGCCACGCCGTCGTTCAACGCGAAACCCGCGGCCGCGACGTGGTCGGCCAGCAGCGGATGGCAGGCGCCCGTGGTGGCGGGGCCCAGCCGCTCGGCGACCGTCTGCACGACGGCGGCGTGCATCGAGCGGACGTCGCGGCGGGGCGACAGGGTCCGCAGCGCCGCCGCCAGCGCGGGGACGGCGAAGGCCAGCCGGCCGTCCCCGTCGATGGTCAACGCCCGCTCCCGCACCAGCCGGTCCACCGTCGGGCCGAGGTCCGCTGCGAGCACCGGGCACGCCGGGATCAGCCTGTGCAGGTCCTCCAGCCGCAGTTCGGCGCGGTGCAGGAGGCAGGCCAGGGCGACGGCGGCGTCCGTGCCGTCGGCGGTGACCCGGCGCAGCGGTTCCGCGTCCACGGTGAGCCGCAGGTCGTCCTCCGCTCCGGTCAGGCAGGTACGGCCGTCGAGATCGACGAGGCGGTCGTCCTCATCCAGCGCGGTGAGCATCGACAGCACGGCCGCGGGGTTGCCGGCCAGGGGGCCGAGGGAACGCCGCACCGCCGCGAGCAGCGCGGATTCGGCGGGACGGCCGAGGCGCTGTCCGACGAGCTCGCCGACGTCCGCCGGCCGCAGCGGCGGCAGGTCGAGCACCCGGTCGGCCGCCGTCGCCAGATCGGGCGCGACTGCCGGGCGCCGGGGCACCGGGCGCCCGGCCATCACCACCGGCAGGCCCGCGGGCCGGAACACGCGCAGCATCAACTGGAGCGCGGACGCTGTCGGCGGGGGGATGCGCTCGGCGCCGTCGAGGACGAGGGCGAACGGCACGTGGCGCACCGCGTCCGCGAGGGTCTCGCCCAGCGTGGACAGCAGTGTCAGTTCGCCGCCGTCACCGGAACGCGACTGCGCCCGGCGCACCGCGGTGATGTGGGCCGCGAGCCGGCCGTGCCGGGCCTCGGCGAGCACGCCGCAGACGGCGTCGGCAAGGGTGGCGGCCCCGGTCGGCCCGGTGGCGGTCTCCCAGGACAACCGCAACACCCTGGCCCCCTCCTGGACCACCGCGTGCCGCGCCTCGTCCAGCACGGCGGTCTTGCCCGCTCCGGCCTCGCCGGTCACGAGCAGGGTCCGCGCCGTACCGGCCGGACGCAGGGCGTCGGCGACCACGCCGACGTGGTGGTCCCTGCCGACGAGAGGTGCACGGCGTTCCACTGGGACTCCTCACTCGCTTTCGGCCCGCGTCGACCGGGGCCGTCCCGCCGACCGTGACGTCGTCGCGGGAGACGGCCATAATGCAGGCTCCGACGGGACCGTGCACCGGTCCCGTCGCGTGTTGCACCAGGCGGAACGCCCGCCGGTGGCACGTCGTCGAGGAGGTTCCGTGGACAGTGGCCGGCCGGCGGAAACCGGGGCGGTGCGCGGTGCCACGGCGACGTGGGCGACGGGCGCGAGCGTGCACCTGGTGGGCCGGGAACGGGAGTTGACCGAGTTCGAGCGCTGCCTGGACGACCCGGACGGTCCCGGCCTGGTGCTCGTCCACGGAGAACGGGGAGCGGGGCGCAGCGCGTTCGCGCATGCGGCCGCCGAACGGCTGGCTGCGCGGGGCCATACAGTTCTGCCGCTGGTCTGCGTGCGCGGGGACCAGGACCGTCCGCTCCTGCTGGCGCTGCGGGTGGTCACCGCCGTGCGGGAGCGCCGGTCGGTCACCGGGAGGCAGCCCGCGGCCGGCCGGGCGGACCTGGACGCCGAGGTGCTGCCCGCCACGGAGAGGGGCGATCGGGCGGCCCTTGCCGACGCGCTGCTGTCCGCGCTGACGCATGCGGCGCCCGTGGCCGTGGTGGTGGACGACGCGCAGTACGCCGATGCGGCATCCCTCGACGTACTGGGAGTCGTCGCCGCTCGGCGCCCCCCGGAGGTCCGGCTGGTGATCACGTCGGTACGGCACACCGGCGGGGCCGGTGACGCCTGGTCCGTCCGGCTGGACCAGGCCGTCGGACTGGCGGCGGAGGCGGGCACGGCGCGAACGATCGCCCTGCCGCGCCTGACCCGGCCGCAGCTCGCCGACATGGTGGCGCGGCGGTCGCAGGCGGTGCCCGACCCGGCCCTGGTGGCGGGCATCCTCGGGCTGACCCGAGGGATTCCCGCAGTCGCCGACGCGCTGCTCACCGAGTGGTCGCGGCGGGACGCGGTGCGGATCGCCGACGGGCACGCCTTCCTCGCCGCGGGCGCGCCGGTGCCGGTACTGCCCGATGAGGACCGGTTCATGAGGGCGCTGCACGAACTCGGCGAGACCTGCTGGACGACTGCGGCGGCATTGAGCGTCCTGTGGCCGCTCGGTCGGACGGCGGCGACGCTGGTGGCCGAGACCACCGGTCTGTCCGACCGGGAGGTCGGCGACGGCGTGCGCCGCCTGATCGCCGCGGGACTCCTCGACGAACTGCCCGGCGAGGACGGTGACGGCCCCCGGGGCTGGGCCTTCCGGTCACCCCTGATGGAGCACGCCGCCCGGGAGCGGCTCGGGCCCCTGGAACGCGCCCGGATGTCCGCCGCCGCGGTGGAGGCTCTCTGGGCGGCGCGGGACGGCGCGGGCGCCGCGACGGACCCGCAGTGCCCGGTCGTGCTCCTGGATGAGGCGGATGCCGAGACCTACCTGCCCGACCGGATCGCCGACGCGGGGGTGCTGATCGACCGCGAGCGTGCGGCGGCGGAACTGACGGCTGCCGCCGAGGCGTTGCACCCCGACCCCGAGGACCGCGGCATGCTGCGGTGGTTCCGAGCGGCGCTGCGCCTGATCGAGGAGCCGGAGGCCCGCGAACTGGCGTTGCTGCGGTGTGTGAAGGCCGCCTGGATCGTGGGCGACCACCCGGCGGCGGGCCGGGCGGCGGAGACGATTCTGCGCGACCCCTCCGATGTCGTCAGCGGCCCGGATCTCCACGAGCTCGCCGTCCTCCAGGTCGTCGCGGCCACCTCCGTGAAGGACTGGCCGCAGCTGTCCCGGATGGGGGCGGCCGAGTGGTGGGACCGTCTGCCGCTGCCCCCGGGGGCCGCATCGTCGGCGCGGGCGCTGGCGTTGTGCATGAGCGGGCGGTGGTCGGAGGGTCTGGACCTGCTCTCGCGGACGGAGACGGTGTGGCGCCCGCACCCGCAGATCCGGCTGGTGCCCGAGCTGGCGCAGGTCGCCGGAAACCTGGTGCAGGGCCGGACCGACGTGCTCGCCCGGGCCCTGGAGACGCCGCCGGATCCCGGCCTCCCCCCGGAGGTGCTGTACTCGATAGCGGCCGGGTACACCCAGCAGTTGCTCGGCAACGCCGACCTGTGCGGCGCCTTGGAGCTGTTGAAGGACCGCGGAATGCCGCCCGAGGCGCTTCCCCCGACCACACACTTCCTCCTGCTCCACCTCCAGGGCCGGTGGGACGACGCGCTGGCGCTGGCGCGCGGCCTGGTCGCAAAGGACCAGACGTTCATCGCGGCGCCCCAGCACCATCTGCTCACCGCGGGGACGGCCGGCATCCTGCTGGCCAGGGGCAAGCCGGTCGGCGCCGCCCGTCTGATCGCCGGTGAGCGTGGGTCCCACGAGGGCCATGTGGAGATCTTCCTGGACGTCGCCGAGGCCGCGGTGCTGCGGACGATGGGACGTACCGACGAGGCCGAGCGCATCTTGCGTCGCGGGCTGGAGGAGGCGGACGCGCGCGGCTATGTCCACGGCACCGACGAGCTGGCCGCCGCCCTCGCCACGCTCCGGGCGGAGACGGGCCGGGCCGAAGCGGCGGCGTCCTGTCTGTGGCGCCTTGAGGAACTCGCCGGGCGCACCGGCAGCGGGCGGACCCGGCTGCTGTACCTGCTGGCGGCGGCCCGGGTGCCGGGCCAGGCTTCCGGTGCCGCGCGCGAGATGCTGCACGAGGCGGTGGACCTGGCCCGCTCGCGGCGACAGCCGTTCGAGACCGCGGTCACGCTGGCGGCGGCCGCCGGGGACGCGGGTCCCCCGGAGCTGCTGCACGAGGCCTACGAACTGTACGGCCAGACGGGCTCCTTGTTGTGCCGCTTCCACACCAGGGCCGCGATGCGCGAGGCCGGGCTGACCGTCCCCGGCCGCAGACAGGCCACCGCCGAGAACGAGCGGCTGCTGGCCACGTTGATCACCGAAGGGCTCACGAACCGTCAGATCGCCACCGTACTGCGGCTCAGCGAGGACGCCATCGCCAATCGCCTCTCACGGCTGTTCGCACGCACCGGCCTGCGGTCCCGTACCGAGGTCGTCTCGGCCATGCTCACCGGCAAGCCACTGACCGCTCCGGACCACTGAACGTCCCGGGTCCGCAGGCCCGGCACTCGTGCCAGGTTTCCCTGTCCTTAAGTGATCGAGCCGTGCGTCAAGCCGGTGGCCGAAAGATACGTGGCACGATCATCCACCTCATGGGCGATTTCCGATGGGGAGGCGAAATGCCTGAACAGACACTCACCGGCACCGTGTGTGTGGCGGTCCACTCACCCGACGCGGTGGTCCACGCGGGACTTGTCAGCTCCCTCAAGCACGACCACCGCGTCCAGGAAGTCCCACCCGAGAGAATCCACGAGGCCGACGCCGTCGTGGCGGCCTTCGACACCGTCGACGCCACCGCACTGGACCGACTGCGCGCCCTGTCCGACAGACCCGACACGCGTTTCCTCCTCGTCGCCGGACGACACTGGCGAGCGGATGTGTGTGCGGCGATCGACCGGGGAGTGCGCGCCGTGCTGTGGCGTGACGCGTTCACTCCCTCCGCCTTCGTCCGCACCCTGCTCACCGTCGCGGACGGCGGCGGCAGCTTCCCGCCCACCCTGCAAGGGGCGCTCATGGAACAGGTCCGGTGGACCCACCAGGAGGTCCTCGCACCGCGCGGCCTCACCGCCTCAGGCGTCAGCCCCCGCGAACTCGATGTCCTCCGCCTGCTCTCGGAGGGCAGGGAACTCGCCGAGATCGCCGCCCAGTTGTGTTATTCGGAGCGCACGGTGAAGTACATCCTCTACGGCCTGATGAAGCGTTTACAGCTGCGCAACCGCGCGCACGCCGTCTCCTACGCCATCCGCGCCGGCCTCATCTGACGCACTTGCCTTCCGGTGCCGTCCACGGCGGCGCGTTGCCGCCTGCGGTGTCCCGGGGTCTGCGCAGACCTGTTCAAAAGGGCAAAGGCCCTCCGGAAAGCTGGACTCCGGAGCCGGCGGCCCTGCAATGTGACGGAGCGTGATCTAACAAACCTTCCGTCCGGTTGATTCCGTATCCAAGGAAGTCAGCGTCATCCACAGGAGTTTGGCGCCCGACCCTGCCGCCTTCTGCGCCACGGCACGCACCTTTGCGGCCCGGCCAACGGACGAGGCGAGAGACGACAGGGCCCGAGGGAAATGAGGTCGAAGTGAACTTCCGCATACTGGGCTCTCTCCAGGCAGGCGTGGACGGCGCGACCATGCCGCTCGGCGGAGTGATCAAACGCCGGCTGCTCGCCTACCTTCTGCTGAATGCCAACCGGGTCGTGGCCACACACAAGCTGCTCGACGTCCTGTGGCCGGAGGAAACGCCCCGCACCGCGCGCAAGATGATCGGGAACGCCGTCCGGGGCCTGCGGCTCGATCTGGCCCACGGGGCCACGGACACGCGTGCCGCCTTACTCACGCTTGCTCCCGGATACCAGCTGCGGGTCGAACCCGACACCGTGGATCTGTTCCTGTTCCGCCGGCAGGTGGAACAAGGACGAGCCGAAGCCCGCGCCGGCGATCATCTCGCCGCGGCGTGCACGCTGCGGGGGGCGCTCGGGCTGTGGCGGGGTGCGGCACTCGCCGACCTGGCGGACGGCGACTTGAACTGGCCCGAACTGGACGGTCTGGAGAGTGAGCGACTGAGCGCCCTGGAGGACTATTTCGAAGCCGGACTGGCGATCGGCCACCACCATGAGATTCTGGGCGGGCTGCAGACGGCCGTCGCCGAGGACCCGCTGCGCGAGCGGCTGAGCGGCCAGCTGATGTTGGCGTTCTACCGATGCGGTCGGCAGACCGACGCGCTGTCGGTGTTCCGGCGCATCAGGAGCGAACTTGTGGACCAGTTCGGACTTGAGCCGTCGCGGGAGCTACGGGACCTGGAACGGGCCATCCTCGAACACTCCCCCGCCCTGGACGTGCCGGCCGCGCCGGTAGCGGAGCGCCACCAGGCGCCCGAGCCGAGGATGGTGCCGACCCTCGTCGAACAGCGGGCGACGCGTCGGCCGGACGCGCCCGACGCCCCCGATGCCTCGTCCGTGAGCCGCGTACTGTCGCGGGTGGGAAGGGACCACAGACGCGATCACCGTGTGGTGCCCGGCCACGTGGAGGACGGCGATCGGCAGTGTACGAGCCCTCGGTCGACGCCCCGGCGCACACGGGTGAGCGTCGTCCTGGTGTGGGTGCGGCATGACCTGTCCGACGACCATGATCTGGACGGCGTTCAGCGGGCCATGGCGGACATCGAGGCGGTGCTGCGGCAGCAGTCCCGGCAGAACGGGGGGACCGTGGGACCGGTGACGGCACCGGTGTTCTCCGCCGTGTTCGGCATCGACAACCCTCGCCGGGACGACGCCCTGCGCGCCGTGCGGACGGCCTTCGCCCTCCGGGACCGGATCGATGGCAACCGGCTGCGTACCCACCCGTCCTGCATCCGGTTGCACGTCGCTGTGGTCACCGGTGATGCCTTCTTGTCGTACCTGCCGGCGCACAGCGGCGTCCCGACGGTCACGGGAGACGCCGTCGACCGGGGCTTCCGGCTGCTGACGATGGCGCCCCGAGGGCAGGTGCGGGTGTGTGAGGTCACGCGCCAGGCGACGGAATCGCATATCTCGTACCACCTGGGCCCCGAGCCGCCGGAGGGCTGGGAAGCGGTCCGCATGCGGACCGCCGCCGGTCATGGCCTCCAGGAGGTGTGTTCACCGGAGCGGTCCGAGCCATCGGACGGACCGGGCCTGCCGCAGCTCACGGCTCGATCTCTCTGAAGAGGTGCAGGAAGCCGGTTTCCCCCGCTCTCGCCTCGGCCAGTTGCCTGGTGGCCCGCACGTCCCTTTTGCCGTTGGCGTCGACCTTGATCTCCGGCACGACGTAGACCCGTCTGGGCACCAGTTCCTTGGGCAGCAGGGAGGCGAGCTGTACGCGGACCTCCCGCTCCGTGGGCGGCGTCTGTGCCGACTGGTCGTCGAAGACCACGAAGACCTCGACCGCGTCCAGGACTCCACCGCGGATGACGTCGAAGGCGGCGTCGACGATCAGCGGCAGCGACAGCGCGTGGCGGCGCAACTCGGCCGGTTCGAAGCGGTGGCCGCTCACCTTCAACTGGCCGTCCTTTCGGCCGAGATGGAGCAGCATCCCCTCGGGCAGCACCTCGACGATGTCGCCCGTGGGGTAGGCGCGGCCACCGAACGCGGGCTCATCGAAGAAGCGGCCCCCGCCGCCGAGGTAGCCGCGGGCGACACCGAATCCGCTGATGAGGAGTTCACCGTGGCCGCCCTCCCCCACCGGTCCGCCGCGATCGTCCACCACGTAGGCCGCGGTGTTCCAGGCGGGGCTGCCGATGGGCACGGTGGGCAGGTCGGGCAGGTCCCGCACGGTGGAACGGAAGGCACAGCAACCGATCGTGGCCTCGGTCGGCCCGTAGTGGTTGACCACTTCCACGTCGTCGAGCCTGCCCCCCATCTGCCGCAGCAGGGCCGGTTCCAGCGGCTCACCGCCGATCATCAGCCGCTTGACGACGGATCGGTACTCCGGCCGCAGCATGCGCTCGAACAGGCGGAAGTGGCTGGGCGTGGCCTTGATGAAGTCATACGGCCGGGTTCGTGGAGAGAACAGGCTCGGGTAGTCCCAGGAGTCCTCGATCATGACGATCGTGCGCCCCTGCGCCAAGGGCACCCACAGGGTGGTGAGAGCGAGGTCGAAGCTCATGCTGGCGAACACCGGGCAGGCGGCACCGCCCGCGTTCGGCAGGACGTGGGTCGCGGCCCAGCCGATGTAGTTGACCAGCGATCGGTGTTCCACCAATACGCCCTTGGGCAACCCCGTCGAGCCCGATGTGAAGACCACGTAGGCCAGATCGTCGTGGCGCGCGCCGCATGTGACGGGGGCCGACGCGTCAGCCGGCAGATCCGGCACGTCGGAGGTGTTCAGCGTGGGGAGGCCGGCTGCGCATGCGGCGGAGCCGGTGCCGTCCCACACCATGACTCGCGGCCGTAGCTGGTCGAGGATGAGCCGCACGCGCCCGAGGGGATTGGTCGGGTCGATCGGCGCGTAGGCCGCGCGGACGGCCATGACCGCGATCATCGCCGCCACCGACTCCGCGTTGCGGTGGGCGATGATGCCGATGACCTCCCCCGGCTGCACATTCATGTCCCGCAGCCCGGCTGCGAGGGACATGCTGCGCCGCCACAGCTGACGGAACGTGGTCCTGGTGCTTCCGCATTCGAGCGCGACCGCGTCCGGCGCGGTCTCGGCCCATCGGCCGATCAGCTCCACCACGGAGGACGCCCGCAACTCCCGACGTTCCCCCACGAGGGCAGCGTTCGGAAACGCGCCTGCCCGATGGCCGGTCATGTCAACACCTCTCTTCCTCTTGTCGGGCCGTACCTGATCCAGGGAGCTCGCCTGGCAGGAGACGAGAGCCGGGCACCCCTCAGCGCCATCCGCGGCCGGAGACTCCGCGGAAGTCCCACACACCGAGCCTGCTCACGTCCGAGAGCCCGGCCGCGGCCGGGGGGGCACCGGTTGCGCGGATGAGGAGGCTGGGCAGCGGCCGATCCTGGGTGGGCCGACCGGTCGGCTCGATGAACTCGGCGCCCATGTCGGCCAGGACGCCGACTCCGGCGTCTGCCAGATCCCGTGTCCACATGAGCACCCGGGTGCCGGGCAGCGACTCGTGGGCGAGCTGGATGAGGTCGGCGCAGGTCTCCGCGGTGCGGGCTTCGCACTCGACCACGGTGGTCGGTGTCGGACCCTGGTCGGTGTCCACGCCGGAGCGATGGGCGACGAGATAGCCCTCGGCGCTTCCTGCTTCCGACCGTGCTACGAGGTAGTAGTACTGTGCCAACGGATTCGAGGCGCGCCAGTCGAAGTAGGCGCTGTCGCGCGCGACGCGGAGACGACCGTCGGCGGGCACTTCGCGCACGACCTCGGTCATGGCGTCGAGGTCCGGGGTGCGGGTCGGCGAGATCAGCGAACCGGAACGTACACCGCGCGTGACAGGCAACTTGTCCCAGGGGCCGTGGTGCCCGGCGTCGGCGGCGCGCGTCACCACGGACTGTCCCCAGACACCGACCTGCTGCCAGCCACGGATCACCATCGCCGGCGCAGTGCCCTGGTCTCCGAAGTCGAGCAGCCACGGGACGCCGTCCCGGCGCAGCCGGGCGAGCACCTCGTCGACCATCTCATGGAAGAGCGGGCTGTTGCGGTACTCGCTTGCGACGATCGTGTCCGTCAGGCAGGGCAGGGTGAACCGGCGCCCGTCTCTTTCCCAGCACGAGCCGAACACCCCTACCATGCCGCGCAGTTCAGCGCCCTCGGTGGACGGTGAGCGGGCGATCACGGTGTATCGCTCGTCGAGATAGGGATTGGCGTGGTACTTCCACTCCAGGTAAGCGCGGTTGCCGTCCGGCCCGCCGGCCCACAGCGCTTCTTGAACGGTGCATATCTCCGCGTAATCGGCGGGCGTGCAGCCGGTGAGGGTGAGCGCCGCGCCCATCAGGCTTCCGCCCGCTTCGCACAGACGAACCGGGTCATCGACTCCATGGTGCGGAAGTTGTCCTGGTTCACATCGGCACCGGTGATGTGAATCCCAAACCGTGTTTCCAGCCGGACGAACAGCTCAAGGAACATGAGGGAGTTGAGGGCGCCACTGTCCTTGAGGTCGTAGTCGGCCGGAATGGACTCCCTCAACAGCAGGTCGCACAGAAGCGTGTGCACATGGTCGAGTACGTCACTCTCGGTCAGTGCAAGGCCGTCATTCATGTCTCACCTGTCCTGTGTAGAGGTTCCACCGGCACGGGACGACGTGTGCGCCCGTTTCGCGGTATCGGCCGTTGCTGCGTCCGCTCCGGGGGGGGAGGATCGCCACTGCGCGATGAACGTAACGCGGCCGGATCACCGCACGGGTAACTCCGGCGCCACCCTTCGGGCCATCGATCTGCCCGTTGAACAGTTACTTTGGAATGGCCCACAAGTGAGGCCGATGACGCTGTAGTAGGACGACTCCTCGGTGAGGGCTTCACCGACTCCGGATCCGCTGACCGCCTAGCGCACGCACCGCGCCTCGGTGCCGAGAGGAGACCTTGTGGTATCACGTCCCACCATCGAGCGCACCACCGTCGGTGTCGCGCCCGCCCGTGCCGGGTACCCCGCCGCCGCGGTGGAGGCCTACGTGTTGGACACCGGCAGCGGGCCCGCGGTGACGGTGTGGAGTTACGGCGCCACTCTGGTCGACGTCCAAGTACCGGACCGGGAAGGCCGATACGCCAATGTCTGCGTGCGCCTGACCGATCTCGACTCCTATCTGGACCGCCGGACGAATCCGTACGTCGGGGCCACCCTCGGCCGCTACTGCCGCTGTGTGTCGGGGGCGGAGTTCACTCTCGACGGCGTGCGCCACACGTTGGACCGCAACGAGGGCGAGCATCATGTGCACGGCGGCTCCGAGGGGCTCGACCGCCGCGTATGGTCGGCCGAGGCGTCGAGGGTCGGAGACGCGTTGGAGGTACGGCTGTCCGCGATCAGCCCGGACGGCGACCAGGGCTACCCGGGCGAACTGAGGGCGTGCGCCACCTACCGGATCGAGCCGGACGGCACGCTGATCATCGAGTACACCGCGTGCACCACGGCGCCCACTGTCGTCGGGATGACCAATCACGCCTTCTGGAACCTCGCGGGTGAAGGCACCATCGACGGGCACCGACTTCGGCTCGGGGCAACCGAGGCGGTGCGCTTCGACAAGGACCTGATCCCTCTTCCCGGTGCTCCCGAGGAGGTACGCGGCACTGCCCGCGACTTCACCGCCGAGCGGTCGCTCGACGGTGTCAGTATCGACAACTGCTTCCTTGTCTCGGGCGGGTCGGTGCTCGCGGAGCTGTCGCATCCGAGCAGTGGCCGGGTGATGCGACTCAGTACGGACCAGCCGGCGGTCGGCGTGTACACCGGCGACTGGTTCGCCCAGCGCCCGCGCAGCGGGATCTGCCTGGAGACCGGGGCCATGCCGGACGCACCGAACCGCCCGGACTACCCGTCCGCACGGCTCGACCCGGGCGGTGTCTACCGGCACCGCAGCACCTACCGATTCGACTGCGACGGAGGCGACTCACGTCAGCACGCGATAGAGGAGGACGCGGCGCGGCTCGGTGGTACCACCGGTTGACGTGGTGCAGGGGCGGAAGCCCAAGAGCGTCATGCACTCCACGGTGGACTCTATGTCGGGGTTCGCTTCGGCTCTCAGCATGTCCGCGCCGCGCTCACGCGCGAGCGCCATGGCCCGGCGCAGGCACAGCGGCCCGGCGAGCGAGGCGGCGGCGACGAGATCGGGCCGGACGGCCAGCCTGCTCAGGTACGCGGGGTTCGCGGCCGCCGGGAAGGCTCCCGGCGGCTCCTCGAAGGCTGGTGTCCGGGTGAGGGTGAACATGGCGGCCGCTGCCCCTCCGATGCGCAACAGGTGCACCAGGCCGTCATGCACCCGGGATGCGGTGGTGGCGGGATTGCGCTGTGGCACGGGCGAGTTGAACCGCTCCCCCTGGTAGCGGTCGCTCGCGCACAGCAGGTCGTGCACCTCGCCGGCGTCCGCGGCGACTTCCCAGGTCAATTGGGCCGTCATGAGCCCGCCTTTATCGCGGTGGTCATGCATTCAGTGCCCGGCATACGTGTCTCCTTGAGGTCTGGCGGCATTGTCATGGCGGCCGTCGGGAGCGTAGATCAGCCCCCTTCCGCGGCAGTTCATTTCGCAGCAGTTCATTCCGTAGCAGTTCGTTCCTCACCATGCCCGGACTACAGGCCGGTCCGCATCAGGAACTAGGGGGAAACTTCCCGGCAATCCGCCGGTTCCAGCGATGTTCCGTCGCCGATGAGGAGCTCGTACCAATGCGCACCGCGCCACCGGCGGCCGCATCCCGCGTTACTCGGGAGTGGCTCGCCCATTACCGGAAGCGGCATTTGCTCACGGAACCCACTGCTACCTTTTTTGGCTCAGGCGCGTAGTGAACAGGAAATGAGACTGTGATGCATGAGATGGCGACGCACCTTTCGCAGGTCGCGCCCACGGGGACACCCGCGACCGTGCGCACCGCTTTCAGCCCTTCACCGATCGGGCCACCGAGCATCGGGCTGATCCGCGCGGCCGTGGTCAACTGGGCGCTGGCCCGACACCACGGCGGCCGGTTCGTGCTCCGCATCGAGGACACGGACGCGGCCACCGGCATGGCCGAGTACTACCAGCCGTTGACCGAGGTACTGCGGTGGCTGGGGCTCGACTGGGACGAGGGCCCTGGCGTGGGCGGCCACAACGGCCCCTACCTCCAGAGCGAACGTCGGGAGATCCATCTCGAAGCCGCACGCAAGCTGTTCGAGGCGGGCGACCTGTACGAGTCCTTCTCCACGCGAGAAGAGATCGAGGCGCGCAATCGCGCAGCCGGACGGCCGCTGACGGCCGGCTATGACAACGGCGACCGCGACGTGTCCGAACGGCGCAAGGCCGCATACCGCGCCGAGGGACGCACCGCGGTGCTCCGGATGCGGATGCCCGACGAGGAGATCGTCTTCGATGACCTGGTCCGCGGCAGAATCGTGTTTCCTCCCAGCCACACCCCCGACCCCGTCATGGTGCGCGCAAACGGCGACCCACTGTTCGCGCTGGCAAATACGGTTGACAACGCAATGATGGGCATCACGCACAGTCTGCGCGGAGATGACCTGCTCTCCTCGACGCCGCGCCAATTGGCTGCTTACGCCGCCCTCCAGCGCCTCGGAATCACCACGTTCATCCCCCGTTTGGGACACATCTCCCCGGTTCTCGATGCACGGGGAAAGAAGTTGAGCCGCGCCGTCCCGGACGCCGAGGTGCTGGGCTATCGAAAGCGCGGTTTCCTTCCAGAGGCAATGGTCAACTACCTCGCGTCCATCGGCTGGTCGCACTCCACCGCCGGCCCGGTCTTCACCCGCCAGGAGCTGATCGAGGATTACGACGTCGGCCGGATGCGGGCGCACCCCGTTCGGTTGGACGTGGCACGCATCACCGAGATCAACGCCGCTCATCTGCGCCGACTGAGCATTCCCGACTATGGTGCGGCACTGCTGCCGCACATGATCCGGGCGGGGACGCTGCCGCCGGAACCCAGCACGGCCCAGCGAGATTTGCTGTCCCGAGCCGCTCCCTTGGTGCAGCGTGCCGCCAGGACGCTGACCGAGGCCGCCGAGGCCGTCGCGTTCCTGTTCCTTCCTGACGACTCGGTCCCCGCGCAGGCCGGCGCGGACGGTCCGATGGTGGACGGTCCGGTGATGGACCACGATGCGTTGCGTGCCGCCGCAGACCTCCTGGAAGATCTGGAGGACTGGACGGCGGACTCGGTACGGCTCTGCCTCACAAAGGGGCTGGGACAGCAGGCCCGTCCGGCCCTCGGTGCGCTCCGGGTCGCCCTGACCGGCCGCCCGGTCGCGCCCCCGCTGTACGAGACGCTGGCGTTGTTGGGCCGTACGCGCAGCCTGTGCCGTATGCGTCATGCGCTGAGTGCCCAGTCGCCAGCACGCCGGTGACCGGCCCGGATCGCTCAGCCCCCGTTCCGCTTTCCGAGGGAGACAGTCGCATGTGTGGTATCGCCGGATGGGTTGCCTTCGCACGAGACCTGCACCGGGAACGGCAAACGCTGGATGCGATGACCGAGACCATGTCCTGCCGCGGTCCGGACGCGGCGGGCACGTGGATCGATCCGCGCGGTTGCGCCGCGCTCGGCCATCGGCGGCTGGCCGTCATCGACCTCACCGGCAGTACTCAGCCGATGACACTGGACATCCCCCTCAGCCCGCTGGCCATGGTCTACAGCGGCGAGGTCTACAACTACCGCGAGCTACGGGAGGAGTTGCAACGCCGGGGCCATGTCTTCCGCTCCACCGGAGACACCGAGGTGGTGCTGCGCGGCTACCTGGAGTGGGGTGAGGCGGTCGCCGACCGGCTCAACGGGATGTATGCCTTCGCTGTCTGGGACCCCCGCTCGGCGAAACTGGTCATGATCCGTGACCGGCTGGGCATCAAGCCGCTGTACTACCAGCCCACGGCGGATGGCGTGCTCTTCGGCTCGGAGCCCAAGGCGATACTGGCGAACCCGCTGGCCACCAGGACCGTCGACCTGGACGGACTGCGTGAACTTTTCGCCTTCATCAAGACGCCAGGGCAGGCGATATGGACGGGCATGCGCGAGGTCAAGCCCGGCACGGTGACCACGATCGATGCCACGGGCGTGCGTGAGCACGTCTATTGGACGCTGACCTCGGAAGAACACACCGATGACCGTGACTCGACCATTTCCCATGTGCGCGAACTGCTGGAAGACATCGTCTCCCGGCAACTGGTCGCCGATGTCCCACTGTGCCTGCTGCTCTCCGGCGGACTCGACTCCAGCGCGGTGACCGCGCTCTCCGCCCAACAACTGTCCCTCCAGGGCCACAAGGCACACAGCTTCTCCGTCGACTTCACCGGACAGACCGAGAACTTCATACCGGACTCGGCACGCCCCACCCCGGACACGCCCTATGTGCGGGAGGTGGTCACACACGTGGGAACGGTGCACTCGGACATCGTGTTGGATGCGGACTCGCTGGCCGATCCGGCCATCCGCCGCGCGGTCATCACCGCCCGGGACATCCCAGCCGGCACCGGTGACACCGACGTCTCGCTCTACCGGCTGTTCCACGCGGTCCGGCGGCACTCGGCAGTAGCACTGTCCGGCGAGAGCGCCGACGAGGTGTTCGGCGGGTACCACTGGCACCACTCACTGGCGGCGCAGCGGGCCGGTACCTTTCCGTGGATGTCGCCGGCGAACGGGGTGCCCTCGGGCAGCCAGGGCCGGGACGGCGCCGTACTGCGACCGGAGCTGCTCCAGGCGCTGGACCTGCCCGCCTACACAGCGGACCGCTACGCCGACGCGGTGGCCGAGGTGGAGCACCTGCCCGGAGACGACGCCGAGGCCCGCACCCGTCGGGTGACCTCGCACCTCGGCATCACCCGGTTCATGCGCATGATGCTGGACCGCAAGGACCGGATGAGCATGGCCGTCGGGCTGGAGGTCCGTGTGCCGTTCTGCGATCACCGGCTGGTGGAGTACGTGCACAACACACCATGGACGGTGAAGAGCTTCGACGGTCGCGAGAAAAGCCTGTTGCGTGCGGCCGTCCGGGACATGTTGCCCCCGTCGGTGGCCGACCGGGTCAAAAGCGCCTACCCGTCCATCCAAGACCCGAGCTATTTGGCCGCGTTGCGGCATCAGGCGAAGGAACTGCTCGTCGACGCGGACCACCCGGTGTTCGGCCTGATCAGCAGGCCATGGCTGAAGAGGGCCGTGACCGGGGAATCGGGCCCGACTGTGCGGAGCGGATTGGAGCGCAGCCTGAACCTCGCGACATGGCTCGATGTCCACCGCCCCCGACTGCTGCTGTCCTGAATTGGCCAACGGCACCACCCGAGAAGGGCATTCCCTTGATGTTGCCGAGACTGAGCCCTGCCCGCAGGCTCGTCACCGCCAGCATGCTGATGAGCGCAGGCAACGGCGCGTTCGTGACCTGCTCGGCGATCTACTTCACCCGAGTAGGCGGCCTCACTCCCACGGCGATGGGCTTGGGTCTGACGATCGCGGGCGCGATAGGTCTGCTGGTCGGCGTGCCCGTGGGGCATCTGGCCGACCGTCGAGGTCCCCAGCGCGTTGCCGTCCTGCTCGTGGCGCTCAACGGCGTTGCGGCGTCCGGCTACCTGCTGGTGCGCGGATTCCCGGTCTTCGTTCTGATGGCGTGCCTGTTCACCGCGGCACAGCGTGGGTCCCGCGCCGCGCAGCAGGCTCTCATCGCGGGGCTGGTGGGCGGCGAAGAGGTGGTGCGGACGCAGGCGATGGTCCGTTCGGTGAACAACGCCGGCATGGCAGTCGGCGCCGGGGGAGCAAGCATCGCCCTCCAGATCGGCACCACCACGGCATTCTCCACGGTCATCATCGTGAATGCGCTGGGCTTCTTCGCCTCCGCAGCCATGCTCGCGACCCTGCCCCCGGTCCCGCCGGCGCCCGACTCGCCGCCGGACGAGCCCAGGTGGGCGGTCTTCCGCGACGGCCCGTTCGTGGTCTTCACCGCACTCGGCGCCGTGGTCGCCCTGCATTCGGTGCTCCTACAGATCGTGCTGCCCCTGTGGATCACCACGTACACCCGTGCCTCGACGGCCATGGTGACCGTACTGTTCGTGCTGAACACGGTCAGCGTCGTTCTCTTCCAAGTGCGCGTCGGCTCCCGGGTGACCACGATGCCCCGTGCTGTGCGGGCGTCCCGGTGGTCAGGGGTGGTGCTGTGCGGCGCTTGCGGCCTGTTCGCGCTCTCGGCGGGTGGTTCGCCGGTCGTGTCGACCGTGCTGCTGCTGGTGGCCGGCGCCCTGCACGTAGGGGGCGAACTGCTGGTGTCAGCGGCCTCGTGGCACATCACCTTCGGCCTTGCCCCGACGGGCAAGCAAGGCCAGTACCAGGGTTTCGTCATGACCGGTTACGGAACCGCCATGATGCTCGCGCCGACCTTGCTGACCTTCCTCCTGATCGAGTGGGGCTCGCCAGGCTGGTTCGTGCTGGGCGGAGCGTTCCTGCTGGCAACCCTGCCCACCGGAGCAGTGGTGGCCTGGGCCGAACGGACCCGCCGCCCACCGCCCCTGCCGCGTCCGAGCCGCTCACAGGTCCACGCAACGGGCATGACGCACGATCGGAACGAGACCTAGGGATGGCCGTTCGATGACATCCGCTGACCGCATGCACGCTCACAGGTATCTGGGAGTCGACCCCGGCTTCCCCCATTCGGCGTGGCGTACCCCGTTCGACGCACTGCACTGGTTCGCCCGGCGTCAGGGCAACGCACCACTGATCACCGCCGTGGCACACAGCGGCACAGAGACCACACTGGACTACCGCACCGCCGAGGTCGCGAGCCGCGCGCTCGCGGGATGGCTGTGTGCCGAGTGGGGTACCGCCCGCCCAGCCGTGCTCGCACTCGCGCCGACGAACGACGTGCCATCGGTCCTGGCGGTACTGGGCGTGCTGCGCGCCGGGTTCGGCCTGCTCATGCTCGGTCCTTCCGATCCGCCGGAACGCCGCGCCCAGCAACTCAAGGCCGTCGGCGCGCTGGCTGTGCTCCAAGCACCCGGCACCGACGCACCGTACGCAGACGCCACCACCCTCCCGCACTGGGAAGACCTGGTGGAGCGGGTGCTACCGCTGCCACCTGTCGACCCGACCGCTGACGCGCTGTACTTCGCGACATCCGGCTCCACCGCGGCGTCCAAGATTGTCGCTCAGTCACACGTCAACGCGGTGGCCAATGCCGAGGCAGTGCGACGCCACCACGGTCTGGCCCCCGGTGACCGGGTATTGGGATGCCTGCCCATCCACCACGTCAACGGAGCCCACTTCACCGTCCTGGGCACCATGATGGCCGGAGCGCACACGATTCTCGCCGAGTCGTTCTCGCCGATGAACTATCCGAAGACGCTGCGGCACTACCGCCCGCGCATCGCGAGCGTGGTCCCGGGCGTACTCGAAGCGCTCGCCGAAACCTGGCGCGGCTCTGACGTACCGTCGGACTTCGACTACTTCGTCTCCGCAGCGGCCCCTCTGACCACACGCGCCGCCCGCTCGGTCGCCAACAGGCTCGGTGCCCGAGTGCTCCAGGCCTACGGTCTTTCCGAAACCACGAACTTCTCCACCACGATGCCGACGGACCTGTCCGAGGAAACCTACCGGCGGCTCATGCTGGATCCGGACATCCCCTCGATCGGTGTGGCCGTCTACGGGAACGAAGTGGCGGTACTTGATGAGGACTGCCGCCCGGTGCGCCCTGGACAGTTGGGTGAGGTGTGCATGCGGGGCTTCAACGTGATGTCCGGCTATGCCGGCAACGCCGAGGCCACTGCGGAGGCCTTCCGCAACGGGTGGTTCCACTCCCAAGACCTGGGCTACCGGGTGGAGGAGGAAGGGCGCGACTACTTCGTCCTCACGGGCAGGCTGAAGAACATCGCCAAGGTGTGCGGGGAAACCGTGTCGCTGGAAGAGATGGACCGAGTCCTTCGCGCCCTTCCGGAAGTCCGTGACGCGGCCTGCGTCACGGTCCCGGACAGGTTCTCGGGAGAGAGCATCATCGCGGCCGTGGTACTCGATACCGCCACGGACGTAGCGGGTGCTCGGGCTGCATTGCAGGCGAGGTTCCCCCCTGCGGTACTGCCTTCACGCGTAGTGCCGGTACCGGAAATACCGCGCACCGCCACCGGAAAGGTGCTGCGCCCCCGGCTGGCTGCGTCACTGTCCGGAAGCGGTTGATCAGCGTGTCGCCTCGTCAAGTGGAGCGGCCACCGCTCCGTTCCCTGACGTCGTAGGACCGGCGGGCTTGTTCGACGGTGTCCAGGTTGGGTGACCACTCGGCGAGGGCTGCGAACAACGGCCCCAGGCTGCGCCCGAGTTCGCTGATCTCGTATTCCACCCGCGGTGGGACCTCGGGGTAATAGGTGCGCAGGACGAGTCCATCGCGCTCCAGCTGCCGCAGTCGCTGGGTCAGCACTTTGGGCGTGATGGTGGCGATCCGGCGTTCCAGCTCAACGAATCGCTGCCGTCCGTACTGGTTGAGCGCCCACAGGATCGGCGTGGTCCAGCGGCTGAAGACGATATCGACCACGGGAGCGATCGGGCAGGCATTGCTCGGCGAGATGTCCATCCGGCTCTCTTCGGCTGTGCTCTCGGTCACACCGACCCCTTTCCCCCATTACTTTCCTCTAGGTACCTACTGGCTTCGCGATAGTAGCTTCGCCGTGCACCAGAAACTCGGAATGGAGAGAACATGATCGTGGTGACCGGCGCAACGGGTAATGTCGGGCGGCCGCTGATGGCGGCGCTCGTCGCAGCGGGTGAGCAGGTGACAGCAGTCTCCCGGCGGATCCCGACGACACAACTGCCGACGGGGGTACGACATCACCAGGCCGACCTGACCGAACCGAAGAACCTCAAGCCCGTCCTCGACGGAGCCAAGACGCTGTTCCTGCTGACATCCGGCGACTTCATGGCAGCCGGCGGCAACCTCAGCGACGTCATCGATGTCATCCGCGCCGGTGGCGTCCAACGCATCGTCCTGCTGTCCTCGCAGGGTGTCAGCACCGGAGAACACAGCTCCGAACTGGAGGACGCCGTCACGCAGTCGGGCCTGGAGTGGACCATCCTGCGGTCGGGGGGCTTTCACTCCAACACACTGCAGTGGGCGGATGCGATTCGCGAGCACCGCACGGTGACGGCCCCGTTCGGTGATGTCGCGCTGCCGACCATCGACCCGGCCGATATCGCCCAGGTCGCCGCCGCCGTGCTGCGGGATGCCTCCCATGCAGGCAACGTCTACGAGCTGACCGGGCCCGTTGCGATCTCGCCGCGAGAGCAGACCGCCGCGATCGCGGACGCCCTGGGCGAGCCCGTGCGGTTCGTCGAGCAGACCCGGTCCGAGGCCAAGGCCGCGATGATGCAGTTCATGCCCGAACCGCTCGTGGAAAGCACACTCGACGTACTCGGTGCACCCTCAGCCGGTCTGCGGCGAGTCAGCCCGGACGTCGAAATGCTCCTGGGCCGCCCGCCCCTTACCTTCGCCCAGTGGGCGACACGCAACATCCCAGCCTTCCGGTGACTCGCAGCCGACGAAGCCTCGTCGCCCCCGCCGAGAGGAGCCCCCTGGGCAATGGACCCACGGTCGTAGCCGGTCATCTCCTCGTAGAACCGCAGAACGACCCGAAAATCCATCGGCAGGGCGACGTCCGTCCGCGGCAGCCATCCGTACAGTGGCGAGGAATGACCGGAGAGTCCGCGTTCGAGCAGCAGGAACTGAAGGCGGAGCGCGGAGAGCCGAGGACCATGACATCCCAGCACCCATCGTCCCGCACCTTCCGGGGCAACCTCATTCTCATCCTGCTCGGCGCCCTGGTGGCATCCCTGGTGGTCGGCGGAGTGCTGTGGGCGCGGAGCAACACCACGTGGATCAAGAAGCAGGCGGGCGGGAGCGCCTGGTACCTCACCTACGAGGGCAAATCCGTGCGTGGTGAGCCCCGGGCCGCCGTGCGCTACCGGCACAACCCCGACCGGTACAAGCCGCAGCAGCGCGACGAGCAACTCGGCTCCACACGGCTTCCGTGGAGCACGAAGGTCGTCGTCAACACGGGCGCCGAGGCCCGGGTGGAGGTGACCCCTGCCGGAGACGGGATCGCGTCGTGCCGCATCCTGCTCGACGGTGTGAGGGTCGTCGCCAGCGGCAAGTCTCCCGGCCCCGGAAGGCCCGCGGTATGCCATGTGATCACCAGCAAGACGCCGGAGAAGTGGCCGCGCTGAGGTCGTAGCGGCTGCCGACCACAGATCCGGCTCGGGCTCCGGAGCGTGCGATGCGCCAGAAGCAGTCGGCGGACCATGCGCCCCGTCACGTCCGGCCGGGTGCCCACCGCCTCCCGCTGACCGGCCGGTGGGACGCTTCGGCCCCTGCGGACCCGGCCGAGTCGCCCCCGCTCCGGCCGCATGTACGGCAAGTCCATGAGCATTGCGGCGTGCGCGGGGGCGGCGGCAAGGGCGGACCTCAGGCGACGGTGCCGCTCTCCTTGATGACGACGTCGGAGCTCAGGGCGCCGCTGCGGGAGCCGAGGGCCTCGATCTGCTTGACGAGGTCCTCGCCCTCGACAACCTCGCCGAAGACGACATGCTTGCCGTCGAGCCAGGGGGTGACGACGGTCGTCACGAAGAACTGGGAGCCGTTGGTGTTCGGGCCTCGGTTGGCCATCGACAACAGGAACGGCCGGTCATGCTTGAGCGAGAAGTTCTCGTCCGCGAACGTGGCGCCGAAGATGCTCTTGCCGCCGGTGCCGTTGCCGTCGGTGAAGTCGCCGCCCTGGAGCATGAACTCCGGGATGACGCGGTGGAAAGAGGAACCGGCGTAGCCGTAGCCGTTCTGGCCGGTGGCGAGCTCGCGGAAGTTACGCGCGGTCTCCGGGACGACGTCGTCGAAGAGCCGGAAGGTGATCCGGCCGGCGTCCTTGCCGTCAATGGTGATGTCGAAAAATACGTTCTGCATGGGCCCCATCCTGCCATCAGTCATCTATGAGGCCTGCAGGCCGTCTGCCATGCAAGGTGGTCGAGTGGAGAGGGGAGAGCCGGGGCCGCCGGCTCTGCAAGGCGGCATGACGAGCTGCCGAGGGCGTCCTACGCTCCAAGGCGTCGCAGGGAGGCGGGTGTACGGCCGATGAAGTCCCTTGCGGTACGGGTGAAATGGGCTTGGTCGGCGAAGCCCGCGGTGGCTGCGGCCAAGGCGGCGGTCCCGCCTGGCAGGGTGGCGACGGCGGTACGGAGCCGGCCCCATCGCCGCAAGCGGGTGAGCGCGATGCCTACGTCTCGCCGGACCAAGGTGCGCAGCCGCGGTGCCGACAGGCCGACCTCGCCGGCGAGGGAAGCGAGGGGCAGGTCCGGATCGCGCCGCGTACACACGTGGACGGCGTGGGCGACTCTTGGGTCGAGCGGTGTCGGGCGCCCCGCGACTGCCCGTAGCGCGGTGTAACCGGCGGCCAGATCCACGCGGGAGCCGGGGCCGTCGGAATCGACGGCCCCGAGCGCGGCGAGCAGCCGGCGGACCTCGCCTGCATCGAGTCGTATCGGCTCCGGACAGGAGGGCAACAGCCAGGGGTCGACGAACAGCGCGATGTAGGGCGAGGTGGCCGCACAGACGTGGGCGAGCTGGGGCGGAACGATCAGCCCGGGTGCGGCCACCATGCGTCGTTGCGGCTGGAGGAGTTCGGCGTGGCCGCCGATCGGCAGCACGGCTTTCCATGCGGGGAGCCGGTGCTGGGAGACGCGGAACGGGCGGGACTCGGCGAACATGGTTGCTTCGGTGCCGGCGGCGAAGACGATGCGGCGATCGTTTTGTTCAAGCTCCCAGGCGTGCGGCGAGCGGATCATCACGTCATGCACGCTATCGATGCCGTCGCCTTGGCGGTGTTCCTGGCCGTCACAGGGGTCATGCACTTTCTGACTCCCGGCTATTTCCGCACGCTGGTACCCGCATGGTTCCGCCGAGAGCGGCTCCTTGTGGCCGTCACCGGGGCGGCGGAGGTCGTGGTGGGTGCGCTGGTGCTGGTTCCGTGCAGCAGGTCGGTCGGAGGCTGGGCCGCCGTCTTCCTGATCACCTGTTACCAGGTGTCGCACGCGGATGCGCTCCGACGTGCGCGGCCGGACCGGCCCCGGGTGCTGGAGCGCCCGGTCGGCGCGGTGGCTCGGCTGGTGGTGAACGTCCTGTACATCGCCTGGGCTATTGCCGTGGCCAGATCCGCGGCCTGACGCCGGTGCGCGGCGGCTGAGGGTCCGAGGTGGTGCCCAAGCCACCCGGAGTCACAGGGAAGAAGCCAATTCAGAAGAAGCCAATTCATGAGTCATCGTCTCGTTGCCGTGGTGCGGCGGAGTGCGGCTCGGCATGGCTACCTTGGCAGCAGCGTGGTGACCAGTTCGTCCAGTCCGTTGAACCGCCAGTCGAAGACATCGGAGCTCGTCGGCGGGTCCCCGACCGGTCGCTGGACGTAGGCGGTCCGCATGCCTCTCGCCTGAGCGCCGCGGAGGTCCCAGGCGTGGGCGGCCACCATGAGCACGCGTTCGCGTGGACATCCGGCGGCGTCGATGGCGAGCTGGTAGACCTCCGGCGCCGGCTTGTAGGCCAGGACGGCTTCGGCGGACAAGGCTTGGTGCCAGCGCAGCCCCGCATGTGCGTTGAGCCGCAGCAGGGCGGTGCGGCTGGCATTGGAGAGCCCGAGCACGGGGAACCGCTGCGCGAGCCGCTCGAGACCGGCGACAGAGTCGTCCCAGGGAGGCAGGCGCTGACCCGCTGTGGCCAGCAGGGCTATGGCCGCCGGATCGGCGAGTCCGGCATGGTCAGCCACCCGTTGAGCAGCCTCTGCGTCGATGATCTCGGTGTTGACGTAGGGGCGGTGCCCTTGCCCGATGCGTTGCTGCTCGAGCTCGACGTACTGCTGCCACGAGATGAGCAGCTCGTCGACAGACGCATCGTCGGACGCGGGCAGCGCATCGCGGATTTCCGCTCGAAGCCCGCCGGGTTCGTCGACCAGCGTTCCGAGGACGTCGAAGACAACAACCTCGATGTCGCAGATCTCGGTCATACGTCCCCCTGTTCGCGCTGGTGTCACCGGCTCAGCAGGTGACGATCTTGCCTCCAGGGGCGTCACCGGTCAAGATGGTGACGTGGATTTTGTGTTCGTGAGCGGCAACCCGGCCCTCGATCTGGCCGGCACCGTGGGGGCTCGTCGAGACGAGCCCCTCGACGCCCTGGCCGCGCCCGCAGACCTCGAGCGGTGGGTGGCCGCATGTGACGAGCTCCCCGACCGTGTTACCGCCGACTTCGCCACCTTCGAGTCCGCGCTGTCACTGCGAGAAGCGATCTACCGACTTGCCCTCGATCGCGTGCGCGATCGGCCCTTTGATTCAGGCAGCCTGGAGATCGTCAACGACATGGCCGCCGGGCCAGTGCCCGCGATCAAGCTCAGCGACGCAGGGCTGCGCATGTCGGGAGATCTCCGCGCAGCGCTCTCCCACATCGCCAGAAGAGGTATCGCTGTGCTCGCCGATCCCTCCGCCTGCCTCAAGGAGTGCGGTCGCACCGGCTGCACTCGGCTCTATCTCGACCGCTCGCGCGGCGCCCGGCGCACCTGGTGCGGAATGGACGAGTGCGGCAACCGCGTCAAGGCCGCGGCCTACCGAGCGCGCAGACGAGGTTCGACCACAGCCGAGGAAGCAGCCAGCACCCGTTCGCACCGAAGCTGATGCCCCACGCCGTGGTGACGCTCCGGCCCCGCGGCGGACGAAATCACTTTGGCAGGCCGACGCCGAGCTGCGACGATGCCCCCGTTTCCCCAGTGGAGGGCGTTTGTTCGTTTTCGTGTGTGCGGGGTGCGGAGCCAGGCTGACCACCCCGCTGTCCCAGGTCGCCCTGCCGGACCACGCTCATCAGAAGTACGGGAACGGGATTCGGCTCCCGGTGCTCATGGAGTCGGGCACGTTCGCGGTGGACCCGGAGCCCTCGGGGCCGCCGTGGCGGGCGTGGGAGGAGATCGATCCGGACGAGGCCGCGGCCCGCGGCATCTACGCGTCTGTCCACGCCCTGTCCGACGGCGAGCCCGGCGCGATCGTCATCGCACCCGGAGATGCCCGCGGCACCGTACTGATCCCGGAGAAGGGCGGCGGCTACTGCTGCGGCCTCGACTGGGCCGACGGTCCCAACATGGCCTGCGAGGCGTGCGGCCAGCCCGTGGCCAGCCGGATCGACGACTGCTCGCTCTGGCAGGCGGTGTGGCTCGCCCCGGATGCCGTGCGCCGCCTCCCCGTCGACGGTGCCGACGTCGCACCGCTCTCCTGGGGCGAGCTGATGACGGAGGGGAAGGGCACGCCTCCATACGAGCCGATCGCCACGTGGGGATCGCGGCTGGGGTCGCACCACTGGTGGTCATGGAGCCCGCAGTGGGAGGCGGCGGCCGGTCGGGCACTCGCTCACCTGCTGGCGGCCTCAGAGGGTCGGCCGGTGACCGTTCCGGACGGCCTGATCACGGAGGTGTTCCAACGTGCCCTCGACGCCCTGTTGCCCGCAGGCCCGCCAGCGCGGCGGGCCGTCCTGGCCGGACCGGGACAGCCCGTCCCCGACACGGACGCCCACATTCTCCTCGTGCCGACCCATCCTCAAACGGGGAAGACCTGGACCCCGTCCGGCCCGGCCGCCTCGGCATACCGGGTGCCGCTGCCGTTCGGGGTATGGCTGTGGCTGGCCTCCCCAGAGCAGTACCTGCCCGTCCCTGCATCGGGCGGCTTGCCCGACGGCGTCCTCCGCGACGACCCGCCCGCGCCGCTCCCCCACCACCTGTTCCGGGCCGACCCTGGAACGTTCCGGGACACCCTGGTCCGGCTACCGGCCGTCCGCAGCCCATGGTTGCGCGACATCCTCGACAACCTGACACAGCACATGCACGCCCATCTCTTCTAACCGCCGGCAAGGCGCTACGCCCCTGGGCCTGCTCCGGGGTGCGGTGGCGGGAGGGTGAGGGTTGTTGTCTCGCCAACCGTCGTCTTCAAAGCGGTCGAGGTCTCCCCCTGCCCGATGGCCCGGTCGAATTTCTTGATCTCCGGCCAGGTGAAGCCCAGGCGGCGGTACTTGTTCCGCTGCTTCGGCTTCATGTGCTGGATGTCTTCTTTGCAGGCCGTGGTCATCCCGGGTGCCACGGTCGCGCCGCCCCGAAGCCCTATGAGGCTCGCGGGGAACGGTCTTGGTCTTGTCGAGGTGCCCGTACACCGTCGACCGCGGCACTCCGAACACCACGTGACCTCGATGACATAGGGTGCCGACCGCCGCCCGGTGACCGGAGTGGCCGAGGAAGCCTCTACGATCCGGTGGATCACCGAACCGTGGAGGGGACATGACCGAGGGCCGGGAAACGGACGCGATCGCCGAGAGACCGGTGGCGCTGGCCTACCGGCCGACCGTCGGCGAATTGGTGTCCGCGCTGCGGGCACGCGCGAGGAGCACCCCTGCGGGACGCTTTCAGCGCGGGGCGCTGGTCTGGACGGTGGCGGTCGGAACCATCGGCGCCCTGCTGTCGGCGGCCGGCTCCGGCCACCGGGACAGACCGTGGCCGCTGTATGTGGGGCTGGTGGTTTTCGTCGCCTTCATGGTTGCGGTGCCGTGGTTGCAGGCGCGCCGCCTCCACCGGCTCGCCGAACGGCAGGGGGACATCTGCGGGACTGTCGACGACACCGGGGTCCGGCTCACCACCGCGCACAGCTCGGCCAGCCACGACTGGCACCTCTACGCGCGCTATGTCGAGACGCCGGAGCTGTTCGTGCTTCTCAGCGCCGACAAGTCCGCCGTCGGCTTCGCCGTCCTGCCCAAGCGGGCCGTGGCGGACCCGGAGGAAGTAGACCGGCTCCGGGCGGTCCTCGACCGGCGGCTCGTGCGCGCCGGCGACGCCGAGACGCCCGGCAGCCCGCGGAGCCGGGGCGGGGCCGTCGGCCGCGGGGTCGGTTCCGTCGGACTGTTGCTGCTGGGGCTCCTGCTGTTCTTCTTCGCCTTCTCCGCCGTCTACCAGGCTTCGCACCCGGACAGCTTCGCCGGGATCCAGCACAACACCGCCCCGATAGCGGCCGTCATGCTCGGGCTGGGGGCGCTTGCGGTCGCCGGGGCTTGGTGGCTCGTACGGCGGATGACGGCCATGCGGATCGTGACCGCCGTGCTCGCCGTCCTTGTCCTGCTGGCCGGTGGCGCCGCCCTGTACCGCGTCGGGCCGATGCTCCACTGCTGGGGCTCGGGCCAGATCGCCCGCGGGCCCGAGGGCACCTACGTCTGCTACGACTTCTGAGGGCGCCACGGTCTCCGAGCAGGTTCGGAGACCCTCTCTCGGCGGCGGGCCGCAGCAGCCGCCAAAAGGTCATTTCACTTGGCAAGTCTGTTGGGGCAGACGGGTGTTTCTGCCGTGTTCCCGGAAGGCACTGGCCCACCCGGCTGCGAATGCCATGGGCGGCGCGGGTTCGGTCAGTCGCTCGTCCGGTAGTTCATGAACCAGTGGGTGTCGAAATAGCGGGCCATCGTGAACCGGTGGTGCGGGTCGATGAGGATGCGGCAGACGAACTCCGCGGCCTGGCAGTCGAAGGCAACGTCCTCGCCGTCGCACGACCGGACGACGACGGGCCAGCGGTCGGGGTCGTCGCCGTCGGCCCTCCAGCAGTACAGGTCCTCGTGCTCCGTGCCCGCCCAGATGAGCAGCCTGTCCTCCCTGAGATGCGTCCACGGCTCCTGGTTCAGGTCCAGGTATCCGTCGAAGGAGCCCACGCCGAACGTTTCGACCATGCGCTTGTAGTCGCTCGGGAGCACGGTGCCCAGGCGCGACTCCACCTCCGCCCAGTGCACGTCCGGCCGCTGGGCGGGCTGCGTCCAGCCGGTGATCCGTATGAGCCGCTCCATCCAGTCGACGTCCTCGTCCTCGTCCTCGTCCTCGTCCGGAACGACCGCCAAAGGTTCCGGCACCTCCCTGCGAGCGACCACCAGCACCGGCCGCTCGACCCCCTCGGCGTCTCGCGCCGTACCCGTGCCGACCCACTGATCCCCGTACGCCCATGCCCGTATCTTCACGGCCCTGTCCTCGAAGGGGACAAGGAGAGCCGCGCCTCTGGAATCGTCGACCGTCGGATCGGTGAAACCGTCGAGGACGAGGGTGCGCGGGGCGCCATACCTGTCGGCGAGCAGGTCGGTCAGAGCCTGCGGGTTCAGGTCGCTGGGCAGGTACAGGTAACCGTCCCCCGGGACGAGTTGGGCCAGCAGGTCGTTGACGGTCGTGTGCGTGAGTTCCATGGCGGACAGTGAAGCGCACCGCACTGACAATGGGCGTACTCGGACATATCTGACGCCAAGGGGAAAGAGGTTGGAGTTGGACCCCGGTTCACCACAATCACGGTGGCCACTTCGCGGCCAAGTACCCGATGATCAATCCATGAGAGTCGCCGTTCAGCGCGTGCGCACATCGTGGACCAAGGCTTCGCGGGGCGGCGCGGGGGCCGCGATGCGCAACGCCGCCCCCACCACGTTCACGCTGCCCACCGGCCTGACATCGGCACTGCACGAGGTCTCCATGCGGGAGTCGGACGCGTACGTGCCGCGCATGAACGTCCAGGACCTGGCGGACCCCGGGCTGGTGCTCAAGGAGTCGGACGGCTTCCTGCGAGTGCACCGGCCGGAAACGACGATCTTCAGATCGACGCGTCTCCGCTGAGCGATCAACGACGGGAACCATGATGCCCCGGTGCTTCAGTCCGCCCACACGCGAACCAGGCATCTATGGGCGTACGGGGCGGGCGGGTCGGTGAAGGCGGTGCGGCCGTGCAGCACGACGGTGTTGTCCAGCCAGAGAAGGTCTCCTGGGTGGAGGGGAATGCGCAGGACAGTGCGTGGGTCGGTCAGGATCTGGTCGACGGTGTCGAGGACCGCCTGGTCGGCGGGGGTCAGGGGCGCGTCGGCCTCGTGCTGGGCGCGTTCGATCCCGCGCCTGTTGTAGTGCATGCGAAGGTCGGCGCCGTGCCGCTGGAAGACAGGGCGGAGCCGGTCGAAACCGGTTCCTCGGCCGAAATGGAAGTTCTGATAGAGGCGAGGCAGGGCCCAGGGGTTGTCGGTGAGCAGCCTGTTGTGCACGGTATGGCCGCTGGCCAGGAGTGTCTCCCCGCCTTGTGCCGCCTGTCGCACGCACAGCAGCCCCAGCAGTCTTGGCGGATGGGGTGCCGGGGTCCGGTCCGTGTGCAGGGCCAACGCGAGGTTCGTCTTGCCCAGTCCGGCGTTGTCGGCCACGGTGACGAAGCCACCGGGGTCCGCCGGCCTCGGAGTGCCCAGCGAGGCGGCGAGTTGCCGGCACATCGCGGCGCATTCCTGGTCGGTGCGGCCATCAATGGGCAAGCCGCGGATCACGACGAATCCGCGGCCGGTTCGCAGGTGTTGGGCGACGCGCGTGGCCAGGTCTATCAGTGCCGCCCCGGGGGGTGCCCCAGTGGGGCCCGTGCCCGTGTCTTCTCTCCGGCCGTCCAGTTCGCGTGAGCAGGCGGACGGCAACTGGATGAGCCAGTCCGCCTCGCTGAGGGCGTGGCCGTTCCATGCCGTGAGTGCTTCGACGGGAGCGGGCTGGGCCATCTGCTCACCTTTCCGCGGCGTCTGTTGACGGACGTGCGAGACGAGCCACAAGGGCGCGGTACGTGGTTCTGGTTTGGCGGGCGGACAAGTGGTCACTGGCTCGGTTCCGGCAAGGGCTGGTCTGAGTCGTCGACATCAGTTCTGCCGGTTGGTCATGGGGTTGGGCAGGAACGTCCACTGGTCGTCTTGTGATGACAGCCGCATCAGCGTCAGTGCTTTGACCGGTAGGTTCTCCGTCCGCAGCGCCCGGAGGTCCGGAGTCGGGGGGAGGTCGCGGGTGGCGGCTTCGAGGAGGGTGCCCAGCGTGGTGGCGTTCCCGGCCAGGGGGCCCAGTGCGCCCGTGATCAGACAGCTGAGAACTTTGCGGCGCAGGACGGCGGGGTCGTCGTTGAGAAGTCGCCCGGTCAGCGGCGGTGCCGGGAAGCCGTGTTGGACCAGCCGGGCAGGGCTTATGCGGATGTCGGCGAGATCCCGATAGACGAGCCGCCGGGGCCACCCCTCCCTGTCGACAACCGCGAGGAGGTTCTGCCCATGCGCTTCCAGGGCCACCCCCAGGTCGAGCAGGTCCAGGCAGACGCCGAAGGCCAGCCGCGCGAACTCGGTGATGCGCGCCAGCCGTTCGTGGGGGCCGTGCGAGGCGAAGTGCCCGGGCAGTTCGGCCACGGGTATCACCTGTTCCTCCGTCCCGGCGTGGACGTACGGTGATTGGCGAAGTACCGCCGCCAGTTCCGGCGTGCCCGCACCCGCCGCCGTGAGCGTCCGCGCGATGTGCAGTCGGCCGCCCAGACGGTCCGCGACTCGCTCGACCAGCTCGGAAGTGGCCAGGGAATAGTCCACCGAATAGGCCGATATGTCCCGTACTTGGGACGTGAGTCGGGTACTCAGCGCGGTCTTGACGTGCCTATGGGTGTCGAGGGCGAGCGTCCGCAGGGACAGCAGCGGATGGGCCGGCGGCCCGGGCAGCACCCTCCGGCCGCTGAGGACGTGCTCGGCCTGCCAGGGATGCACCGGGATCAGCACGGCATCCCCGTCCCGCCACTCCGGGGGCCACGGTCCCCGTACCGTCGCTCCCGCCACGGGCGCGAGCCACAGACCCACCACCGGCCGGTGCTCGGGCGCGTAGGCCAGCTGCTCGGCGGCCGAGAAACCGGGCCGGGAGCGGCAGGTGGGATGGTACGGGTGCCCGTCCGGTGACCGCTGCTCCCCCTCCCAGGGCTCCACCGCAGGTCCGGCCGGACGAGGAGCCGTCCGGGACAGCGCCAAGGAGGCGACGCTGTGGTCGAGTTCGGCGGCGAATGCCGCGCCGCCCGGTACGTGCAGCGCCGCCATCAGCAGTGCCGGATGGTCGTACGAGACGCCGTCCAGCTCCACGGCGGCAACCGCCGTTCCCGTCGCCCACGGATCCGACGGCGGACCGTGCAGCCTTCGCCCGTCGACGAGCCGCAGAGCGATCCCGTCACGCCCGGAGGCACGGGCCGCGATCCACGGCAGCGGTTCATGGACCAGCCCGCGCCACAGCCGCGCCAGCACCATCGACCGGGCCCCCGACAGAGCCGCGAGGTAAGCGGATGCCGACTCGGGGCGAACGCTCTCCAGTTCCTCGGCGAGCTCGCGCTCGGCGGGTGTGTCGCACACGCGCATGTTCTACCGCAGGCGAACGCACGCCACACATACTGGCGGTCGATGAATACCTTCGCCCGCGAAGCCGATGGACTGGCCATGGCGCCCTTGCTCAACTGCCTGCTGAGGGAAGCCTCCCTACCGGCCGGGGAGCCGGTTGCCGGTCGCGTGGTCCACCGCCTGCGCGCCACCGGTCGGCTGCTGAGCGTCCGCACCGGGCACAGGCCCGGCGCACCCGAGCTCTGGACCGGCACCACCTGGCGGCCCATGCGCCATGGCGGCCTCATCGCCCTCGCCGCCCAGGAGATGCGTGCCGTCACCGGGCGCTCCCATGCCGCCCTGGCCGCCGAGATGGCCGCCAGCCGCGAGGCCGTCGAGGCGCTCCTCGCCGCCCGCGCCCGCGCCACCCCACCCGACAGCCCGTGGCTGCGCTCCGAACAGGCCCTGGTCATGGGCCACTCCCACCACCCGGCCCCCAAGGCCCGCAGCGGGGGCGGCCCGCCCGGTACCTGGCTGTGCTACGCGCCGGAGGCCCACGCCCGCTTCCCCCTCGTCCTGCTGGGCGTGCGCGAGGACGCGGTGGTCGACAACGGCGACACCCGCGCCCTCGACACCCTTGGCCAGGCGCCTGACGGCTATCGGCTGTTACCCGCCCATCCCTGGCAGCTCGACCTCACCCACCACCTGCCCGCCGTGCGCACGGCCTTCGCCGAGGGCCGCCTCGTCCACCTGGGCCACACGCCCTGGGACGCCCGGGCCACGGCCTCGGTGCGCACCGTCCATGTCCCCGGCAGCCCCGAACGCCCTGGAGCGTCCGCGGACCTGTTCCTGAAGTTCAGCCTGGAAGTGCAGATCACCAACGACGTCCGGCGGATTCGCCGGCACGAGCTCCGCCACGTGCGCCGCACCGACCCACTGGTCACCGCGGCCTTCCGGGCCATGGACGGCCCTGCGGCATGGCTGAGCGAACGCGGGCACCGCACGGCTCGCGGCCTCGAGGAGACCTTCCCCGTTCTCCTCCGCGACGGCTTGGACGACCACGTGCTCCCGGGCGCCACCGCAACGCTGGCAGCAGCCTTCACCGAGGGATTCGACGGTGATCCACTCGATCGCCTCACCGACCCTCTGCTGTGGTGGTCGGCCTACCTGAACTGCGTCGTCCCGCCCGTGCTGGACGCCTACGCCCGCCACGGCATCGCCATCGAGTGCCACCTCCAGAACACGCTGATCGCCGTCGCTCCGGACGGCACCCCCGTCCAGGCCGTCTTCCGCGACGCCGAAGGCGCCAGGGCAATCCCCCCGACGCCCCGTGAGGCCGCCTGGCAGCGCCTGGTGTACTGCCTCGTCGTCAACAACCTGACCGAAATAGCGAACGTCCTCACCCACCGCTTCCCCTCCACCGCCGATGCCCTGTGGCCCATGGCGCAGCGGGAGTTCCAACGGTGCGGCGATGAGCACGGCCTCCCGGAGATCAAGGCACTGCTCGCCGCTGCGACGGTCCCGTGCAAGGCCAATCTTCTGTCCCGCTGGATCGACGCGGACGGCACCGAACCCTGTTGCGTCCCCGTCCCCAACCCGCTGGCTGTTCCCTCTTGAGCAGGCGTGGGCGAGAGCACATGTCGCCGGCCTGGCGAAGACCCGCCTGGTAGGCCGGCTCCCAGGCCCCGGCGGGGCGAGGAGCGGGAGTCTGCACCTATGGCGCGGCCACGCGCGCGGAGTGGAGTTCGTGGACCAACTGCGGGGTGAGCAGTTCGCCGGCGCGGTCGGCGAGGACGGCCATTTCGTAGCCGACCAGCCCGACGTCGCACCCGTCGGCGGCCAGGACGCCGAGGCAGCTTCCGTCTCGGATGCGGCCGACCATGAGGAAGCCGCCGAGCATTTCGATCATGACGAGTTTCATGCCGTGGAAGCCGTGTGACTCCGCCGCGTTCTGGGCGAGGCTGGTGATGCCGGAGACGATGGCGGCGAGATGGTCGGCGCGGTCTCGGCCGAGGCTGTCCGACGCGGCCATGAGCAGGCCGTCGGAGGAGACGGCGACGGCGTCGGTGACGCCGTCGGCGGTACGGACGAACTCCGAGACGAGCCAGCCGAAACTCTGGATGGCGGTGGTCACGATGACGCTCCTTGGGTGGTTCGGGCCTCGGCCCGGGCGACACCTGCTCGGAAGCCGTTGAGCAGGGAGGAGACAGCGGGCCGGGCGGGCGGGAGTGCGGCGGAGGGGTCCTGCGCGGGGATGAGCAGGCGCCCGGGCAGGGCGAGGAGCGCGGACAGGCCGCCACCGGGGGTGTCGAAGAGATGGACCTGGGTGCCGTCGCCGAGGCGCTGGGCGAGTCGGCCGACGACGAGGTGACCGAGGAACCGCGTCGGCGCGGCGAGGAGAGCCTCTTCCCCGGAGTCGGAGAAGCGGGTGTGGGCGCGTTCCTTGTCCGCTTCCGACATGCCGACGCCGTGGTCGACGACGGCAATGCAGTACGTGTCGTCCTCGGTGTCGTACCAGCCGTGCACCTCGACCGGTTCGGTCGGTGGCGAGAAGATCAGCCCGTTCTCGATCAGTTCGGCAAGGAGGTGGGAGACGTCGGCGACGGCGTGCCCGCGTACCCGCACCGGCTCCACGGTCGCGATCAGCACCCGCCGGTACTGCTCGACCTCGGCCACGGCCGCCTGGACGACTTCCAGGCCGTCGGTCGGCGCCGCCGTGGGCCGCGGCGGATTCTTCCCGGCCAGGACCAGCAGGTTTTCGGCGTTGCGCCGCATACGGGTGGCGAGGTGGTCGAGCTCGAAGAGCTCGGCGAGGGCGGCCGGGTCGAGTTCCTGTCGTTCCAGGCGGGTGATGAGCCGGAGCTGACGCAGCACGAGGTTCTGGTTGCGGCGGCCGAGATTGGCGAGCGATTCGGTGGTGTTGCGGCGCAGGCCGGCCTGCTGGGCGGCGAGGTGGAGGGCGGTGTGTTCCACGTGGTGCAGGGAGGTTGCGACCTCGGTGATCTCCGCCGCGGCGCCCGGCAGGTGCCCATCGGGGTGGTCCGGGGCGTCTGCCGTCAGGAGGAGCTGCACCTCGTCTGGTGCGGACTGCTGGATACGGGTGACGGCCTGGGGCAGCCGGCGCCGCGCCACGTCGTGGGCGGCCTCGGCGAGCGCGCCGAGCGGGCGCGTGAGGGAACGGGACGCGAACGCGGCGAGGCCCGCGAGGAGGGCGGCCACGAGCGTTGCCGCGCCGAGGTAGGCGGCGAGGCCCGTCTCGGCGTCGTGGCTCAGCCGGTCGGCCCGGCCCCGTACGTCGTCGCCGACCGACTGCTGGACGGCGTACAGATCGTCGACGAGTACGGTCATCGCGTCCCACCAGGTGCGGGCGTCGGCACGCAGTACGGAGCCGACGGCGGCGTCGTCCGCCTGATTCTCGTAGGCGGTGGCGCGTTGGGCGTCCTCGGTCGCGAAGGTGCGCTTCAGCGCCGCGCGCTGGGATCCGGTGGCGACCTGCCGGAAGCGGGCCAGGGCGGCGACCCGGGTGGCGCGCACCTCGGCGAAGGTGAGGTATTCGCGGCCGTGGAAGGCGCCTTCGGCGAACACGCCGTTGAGAAGTCCGCGTTCGAGAGCGACGGATTCCTTGGCAGCGGCCAGCTCTCTCAACGCCGCCAGTCCGTCGGCCAGTTGGCGGTCGGCGCGCGTCGCGGTCTCCGCCACCGGATCGACGGCGTTGAGGGCGTCGACGGCACCGGTGTAGAAGGTGAGGGTCGCGGCCCTGTCGGCGGTACCCCTGTCGGCAGCGGCGCGGATGCCGGCGAGGCGCCCCAGGCGCCGGCGGATGATCTCCCCGACGGCGTTGTCCTCGCGCATGCCGGCCAGCGCCCTGTCCACGCGCCTGCGCGTGGCGGCCAGCGGCGGGCGGAACTCCTTCTCACCGCCCAACAGGCCGTTGGTCAGGCCGCGTTCGCGTTGCAGCTGGTGCACCAGGGCCTGTACCCGCAGGCTGAGTCCGACCTCGGCGCGGACCGTCTGGGCATCGCCGAGGGCGTCGGCGCGGCCGTGCACGGCGAGCCCGGCCACGGCCAGCAACAGGCAGATCGGTACGGCGATGACCACCGCCACCCGACCCCGGATGCTGCGCCAGCCGGGTATCGGCCGACGGCCGGGAGCCGTTCGGCCACCGCGGCGGCGCACCGAACCGCCGCTGCCCTTGCCGATCGCGCCAAGCCTGGCGAGCAGTGGCCGTGCCGGCTCCCACACCTTCATACGTCACGAAGCTAGCCCGGCCTCGTTCCGGGTGGGTTTCCGCCCTGTTAGGCCATGTGGGAGTTTCCGTTGCGCCGCCCTCACGCCGCAGGCCGGGAGGGTGTGACCGAGGGTGACAGCACCCGATCGGCGTCCCGTTGCCGACGCATGGCGCGGATCGGGCACGGCGCGGGGCTACCGGTGCTTCCCGCCGCCGTTCCCCTTGTCTGCCTGGCCGTTCCCCGCCCTGCCGTTGCCGGCGTTCGCGGCGCCCTTGCCGGGTTTGCCCGTGCCGGCCGGCCCGCGCGGCGCGCCCGTCGCCCGCGTCAGCTGCTCGGAGCAGTACGCGGCGACCTTGTCCTTTCCGCCGGCGGCCGCGACGAGCCGCCGCCAGGCCGTCGCATCGAGTGCTTTGCCGCGCCCTTCGACCTGTTTGTAGGCGCGGCAGTGGGCTTCGGTGTCCTTGGCGGCGGAGGGACGGCCCGTGGGGCCGGGGTGGCCGGAGGGCGACGGCGAGGCCGTACCTCCCGGCCGGCCCGGGGCGCCCGCAGAGGGGTGCGCGGTCCCCCGGCCGGTACCGGCACCGTCGGTGGACGAGCCTGCCGAACCGACGGCGGCGACCGCGACGCCGCCCAGCGTGAGGCTGGCGAACACCACGCCGAACGTCATCCGCACCGGGCGCCGGACCCTCCGCTCCTGGCGCGGCCGCCAGTCGTCCCGGCGCCGGGTACGTGCCCGGCGCCCGTCCGCGCCCTGGGCGGCGGCCCGGAAGGCGGCCAGGGCCCGCTGCTCCGCCTCGGGATCGAGACGGTCCGTGCGGATGGCGGCGCGCAGCACCGTTTCCAGCATGGCGGACTCCTGCACGTCCCGCGGGTCACACGCGCTGCCGTCAGGGTGCCCACGCCGGTGACGGACCGGAGCTCCGTCGCCGCTCAGCCGTTCACCCATGTCCGCTTCCGTTCCCATACGACCGTTTTGAGTTTCCGTGCGACCGTTGTGATGCGCCGAGGCGCCGGGCCCCGACACCTTCGGGCCGCCGCTGCCGCCCTCGTCGTTCATTCCGTTTTCCCCAGCGTTCGGGTAGCCCCATCCGTCACACCCTCGTCCGCGTCGCCGCCGACGCCCAGCTGGCGGGCGAGGCGTTTCAGACCCCGGTGGGCGGCCGTGCGTACCGCTCCCGCACGTTTGCCGAGGACGCGTGCGGCGGCGGGACCGTCCAGGCCCACGACGACCCGCAGGAGCACCGCCTCGGCCTGGTCCCGCGGCAGCCCGCGGACCAGTTCCAGGGCCTGCTCGGTGGAGAGGGACTCCAGGGCCTGGTCATGGGTGTTGTGCGGTCCGGGCAGGTTCAGTACGTCCTGTTCGGTCCCGCCGCCCCGGGGCCGCACACGCTGGCGGCGCAGATGGTCCAGTGCCCGGTGCCGGGCGATGACCGCGGTCCAGCCGCGGAACCCGGCCCCGTCCCCCTTGAAACGTCCGAGGTCGCGGGCTATCTCCAGCCAGGCATCAGAGGCCACGTCCTCGGCGTCCTCGCCGACCAGCCCGTGCAGATATCCGAGCAGGCCCGGTTGCACGAGCCGGTAGGCCACCGCGAAAGCGGTCTCGTCACCGTCCTGAGCCCGCGCAACCGCTATGCCCAATTCCCCGTCGTACGTCTTTGCGCGCCGGGGTTGCCCTGCCTCACCCAAGAATGTCCTCGTTCGCACCGCGTTCATAGCGAGTCCGTGTCGTCCGCCGCGCTCCGGTCGCAACGACGTCCCATGGTGAACTGCGTCGACCCTCACAGAAATGTCACAACGGCCAGTGGTCCTTCACGCCGCCGCCCGGCTAGGCGCCTTTGATCGGCATTGTCTGGATCGCCCGCTTTCGGAGACTTCATCCGTCCCGTGCGGCCCCGGTGTAACACTTCCGGGCGCGTGCGCTCTCTTCATGCGGGCGACCGCGTCGGTCGTCCAGGACAGGGGACACGACTCGTGCGGTGGACAGACGGAAGTGCAGCGGCAGCGGCGTACGGCGAGGATCCGTACGGCGGCGCCGGCTACACCTACGCCTATGGCGACGCGTACGCCGGTGGGCGCCAGTACGCCCATGGCTACGAGTACGCCAGTGGCCCCGGGTACGCCCATGGCCACGAGTACCCGACCGGGCAGACCACGACAGCGTGGGACCCCCTGTACGGCGACGCCGACACCGGGCTGCTCCCGCCGGCGTTCGACACACCCGGTCAACCCGTGCCGGAATCCGACGCCCCCGAGAGCGAGTCGGCGCGGCCCGTCTTCGTCGATGCCTCGGGGCGACGCCAGCGCCGCGTGCTCCGAGCCGCCCGGCTGCTGGTGATACCCGCCGGCGGCTATGTCGCCCTGCTGGTCAGCACGATGCTGGGCGGCCCCGACATCAGCTCTCCGTTCGTCCCGCACGCGGACTCGGCTCACTCGGCCAGGCCCGGGGCGACCGCACCCGATCCCTCGTCCGGCACCGGACACCCGGCGCGGAGCGCGAGCCCCACCGCGGCACAGAAGAACGCCGGCACCGCGGCGCGCAAGGCCCCCGGCCCCACCGGCCGGCCGACAGCCTCCACCGCCCCTGCGGCCCCGTCCCGGCCCACGGCTGCGCCCGCCACGACCGCCGCCCCCACCCACAGGGGGCGCGCCCTCGGCACGTCCCACAAGCCCGTGAAGTGATCCAAGGCCCTGACGTGACCGACCGCCGACACCACAATTCCCCTGCCCGCCGCCACGGCCGCACCCGCCGGATCACACCCCGCGCCCACTGGCTCCTGCTGAGCGTGCTCACGGTGACCCTGTCGACAGCCCTCCTGCTGCAGGGTTACACCCACCACATGTTCGGGATCACCTCGGACGCCGTGACCGGCGCCCGGGGCCGGAGCGAGGCGGTGCCCCGTCAGGTGACTCACGGCGGCCCCGTGATCGCGGACGCCGCCACCTCCGCGCACACCGCCCGGGTCAAGGACCGCACCGTCGCCCTCACCTTCGACGACGGTCCCGACCCCGTCTGGACGCCGCGCATCCTGGACGTACTGCGCCGCAACCATGTGCATGCGACGTTCTTCGTCGTCGGAACCCAGGTCGTGGCCCACCCGGAGTTGGTCCGCCGGATCGTCGCCGAGGACCACGAGATCGGTATCCACACCTTCACCCATCCCGACCTGGCCCGCCTCGCACCCTGGCAGCGTTCCCTGGAGCTGCGGGAGACGCAGCTGACGGTGGCCGGCGCCGCCGGGGTCACCACCGCACTGCTCAGGCCGCCGTACTCCTCCAGGAACGACGCGCTGGACGATGCCGACTGGTCCGTCGTCAAGCAGGCCGACACGGCGGGCTATGTCACGGTGCTCTCCACACAGGACGCCGAGGACTGGCAGCGCCCCGGTGCGGACCGCATCCTTGCCCATGCCACACCCCACGGCCGCGCCGGGCAGATCGTGCTGATGCACGACGGCGGCGGTGACCGGTCGCAGACCGTCGCCGCGCTGGGCACCCTGATTCCACGGCTCAAGGCGCACGGCTTCCGGTTCTCGACGGTCGGCGCCTCGGTCGGCATGGCCGGGTCGCTCCGGAGCGCCAGGCCCGGCGATCATCTGCAAGGCATGGCCCTCATCGGGCTGTTGCGGGCCGGCGACTGGATGGTGTGGCTGCTCGGTGTGCTGCTGGGCGTGGCCGGAGCGATCAGCGTGCTGCGTGCGGCGGTGGTGCTGATCGCGGCCCGCCGGCACCGGCGGCTACGGACGGCGGACCACGGCCGGTCCTGGGGGCCGCCGGTGTGCGAACCGGTCAGCGTCATCGTCCCCGCGTACAACGAGAGCGCCGGGATCGAGGCGGCCGTGCGCTCACTGCTCGCCTCGGACCATCCGGTGGAGATCATCGTGGTGGACGACGGTTCCACCGACGGCACCGCCGACCTGGTGGAGTCGCTCCAACTGCCGGGGGTGCGGGTCATCCGCCAGCAGAACGCGGGCAAGCCCGCCGCGCTCAACACGGGACTCGCCGCCGCCTCGTGCGAACTGGTGGTCATGGTCGACGGCGACACGGTCTTCGAACCCGGCACCGTCCGCACGCTGGTGCAGCCCTTCGCCGACCCCCGGGTCGGCGCCGTGTCGGGCAACGCCAAGGTCGTCAACCGCGGTGGCCTGCTGGGCCGCTGGCAGCACATCGAGTACGTGGTCGGCTTCAACCTCGACCGCCGACTGTTCGACCTCGCCGAGTGCATGCCGACCGTCCCGGGGGCGATCGGCGCGTTCCGCCGCCGGGCACTGCTCGCCCTGGGCGGCGTCAGCGACGTCACCCTCGCCGAGGACACCGACCTCACCATGGCGCTGTGCCGCGCCGGCTGGCGGGTGGTCTACGAGGAGGGCGCGGTGGCCTGGACGGAGGCGCCCGCCTCACTGAACGCCCTGTGGCGGCAGCGGTACCGCTGGTGCTACGGCACCCTGCAAGCGATGTGGAAGCACCGCGGCGCCTTGGTGCAGCGCGGCGCCGCCGGGAAACTCGGCCGACGCGGCCTGGTCTATCTCCTCCTCTTCCAGGTACTGCTGCCGCTGCTCGCCCCCGTCGTGGACATCTTCGCCGTATACGGGCTGCTCTTCCTCGACCCGGTCCGGATCATCGGGCTCTGGCTGGCCTTCCTGCTGCTGCAACTCCTGATGGGCCGGTACGCGTTCCGCCTGGACGGGGAGCGGCCCGGCCCGCTGTGGAGCCTGCCGCTCCAGCAGTTCGTCTACCGGCAGCTGATGTACCTGGTGGTGATCCAGTCCGTCTTCACCGCGGTTTCGGGCTCCCGCCTGAGATGGCAGCGCATGGAGCGGTACGGCAGTCTCCGGGCCCCGGCGGGCGCGGAGGCGCCCGGCCATGGCCTGCCGTCGCAGGATCCCGGCTCTCCGCACCCGGCGCCGTACGACCGTCTGCCGCACCCGGCGCCGTACGACCGTGTGCCGCAAGAGGCGCCGTACGACCCCTTCCACCAGCCGGCACCGTACGACGGCCTTCCACAGTCCCCGCCCCACAACGGTTATCACCAGCCCCCGCCCCACAACGGTTTCCGGTAGTCCACACCGCACGAGAAATCGCAGTTGTACCGAGTTCTGCACTGAGTTGTACCGAAAGGACAGTGATCCGAGCCCATGAGCGGACACCGACGCCGACCGTCGCAGCAGTCCACCGGCGGCACGCCGGGGAACGGACGTGGGAGACGGTGGATCGACTACCCGCGCCGGGGCAGGACGGGCCCGCGCCGCTGGCTGCCGTCGATCCGTCAACTGCTGGCGATCTTCCTGTTCTTCTTCGGTGCCACGGCGGCGACCGTGGGCTATGCCTACGCAACGGTCACCATCCCCGACCCCAACCCCACGGCACTGCTGCAGAACAATGTCTACTACTGGTCGGACGGCACGGTCATGGCGACCGACGGCAGCGTCAACCGGCAGAACATCCAGATCGCGCAGGTCCCCGCCGACGTGCGGTGGGACTTCATCGCCGCGGAGAACGCCTCCTTCTACACCGACCCGGGCATCGACCCGCAAGGCATCCTCCGCGCCGTCGTCAACATGGCCGCGGGCGACTCCGTGCAGTCCGGGTCGACGATCACCCAGCAGTTCGTCAAGAACACCTACCTGGACCAGTCGCAGACGCTCTCGCGGAAGCTCAAGGAGCTGCTGATCTCCACCAAGATCGGCGCCGCCATGAACAAGCAGCAGATCCTCCAGGGCTATCTGAACACCTGCTTCTTCGGCCGCCAGGCCAACGGCGTCCAGGCCGCGGCCCGCGCGTACTACGGCCTTCCGGTGCAGAAGCTCAATGCGAGCCAGGGAGCCTTCCTCGCCGCATCGGTCAACGAGCCGAGCCTCTTCCAGCACGCGGACTCCGACCCCAAGGCCAAGGCGACGGCAAAGGCGCGCTGGTCCTGGGTACTCGACCGGATGGTGAAGACCGGCAAGCTGACGCCGCATCAGCGCGCACGGTACGCGGCCGCAGGATTCCCGACACCCAGGAAGTGGACCCTCGGTTCGAGCCTCCCGGGCCAGACCGGCTACCTGGTCCAGCTCGCCCGGTCGTACGCCCAGGCGCACAACCCGAGCATCACGGACAGCAGCCTGAGCAGGGGCGGCTACCAGATACACACCACCTTCGACCGGAAACGGACCGCAGCACTGGCCAGGGCCGTCGCCAAGGTCCGCGCACAACGCCTCGACCCCGCCCACCGGTCGGTCGACCGGGACGTCCAGGTCGGAGCCTCCTCCGTCGATCCCAGGACCGGCAAAATCCTCGCCGTCTACGGCGGCTCCGGCTTCGGCCACGCCCACTACTCGGACAACGCCGACACCTCCGGCGTCCCGGTGGGCTCCACGTTCAAACCCATCGTCCTGGCCGCCGCGCTCCAGCACCGAGCCGTACTGAAGCCCGGCGAGCCCCCGGCGCCGATCACCCCGGCCAGCAAGTTCAACGGTGACGACGGCATCAAGATCAAGGACCAGCAGGGCAACTACGTCACCGATGACAAGGACCCCACCGGCCTCCTCCACCAGCACAACGACACCCCCAAGCGCTGGGGCTACATCTCTCTGCGCCAGGCGATGGAGCAGTCGGTCAACACGCCGTATGTGCAACTGGGAGAGGACGTCGGCCACCCGAACGTGGCCAGCACGGCGGAGGCCCTCGGTCTGCGCCCCGACAGCCTCGCCGCCCCCAGTGCCGGCTTCTACATCGGCACCTCGACACCGAGCGCCATTCGCATGGCGGGCGCCTACTCGACCTTCGCCGCCTCCGGTATGCGGGCCACCCCCTACTCGGTGACCAGGGTGACCCACAACGGCTCCGCACTCCCCGGCTTCACCGCCCCCGTCCCCGTACGGGCGCTGCCACCGGCCATCGCCGACAACGTGACCGATGTCCTCCGGGGCGTCATCACCAAGGGCACCGGTACCAAGGCCCAGGCCCTCGGCAGGACGGCCGCGGGCAAGACCGGAACCACCGACGACTACCACTCGGCCTGGTTCATCGGCTACACCCCCCAACTGACCACCTCCGTGGTCCTCTTCCGCGAGGACGCGGCCCACCCCCAGCTGCAGTCACTGGTGGGCGTCGGCGGCCTGCAGAAGGTGTTCGGCGGCGACATCCCCACCGAAATCTGGACCCAGTACATGACCGACGCCCTCGTCGGCCTCCCCGACGCCCCCTTCCCCACGCCCGCCTCCCTCGGCCAGGGCGCCAACGAGCCGGGCGCCACCCCACGCTCCCGGCCCAACAAACACGACAAGCAGGCCGGAAACCCCGCCGGGAACGGCAAGACCGGCAAACCGGGCAAGACCGATAAGAAGGCACCTACCTCTCCCGCCTCGCCAGGTGCCCCGACGTCCCCCAAGTGCCGCCACCACAAGTGCGGGTGACCGTCAGCGAACAGGGGCGGCCGTAGCCGGGGCCGAGCGAGCCCCGGCTACGGGAGCAGAGGGCGGTCGTCGACGACGTGTTTCATGACGAGGGTGGAGGTCAGGCGCTGGACGCCGGGGAGCCTGGCCAGCTGATCGTCGTAGAGCTGCTGGAAGGCGGCCAGGTCGGTGGTGGCGACCCGCAGGAGGTAGTCGGGTTCGCCGAACAGGCGCTGAGCCTGGAGTACGTGCGGGACGGCGGCCACCGCCTCTTCGAAGGCGGTGACGGTGTCGGGGTCCTCCCAGCGCAGGGTGGCGAAGACGAGGGCTTCGAAGGTGAGGCCGACGGCAGCCGGGTCCACGACCGCTTTGTAACCGCGGATGGCTCCCTCGCGTTCGAGGTCGCGCAGGCGGCGGTGGCAGGGCGAGACGCTGAGCTGCACGCGGGCCGCGAGCTCGGTGACGGTGAGACGGCCGTCGAGCTGCAGCTCGGCAAGAATCTTCCGGTCCATGGCATCCATGCAGAAGATTCTCCCCCACAAGACGCGATCATGGGGTAAATAAGGGAACACCTTCGGGCGGATCCGGCCTAGCCTTCCTCGCGTAACGAAGCGCGGAAGAGGGATCGACCCATGAACACGACGACGCTGGCGGCCTTCCTGGCAGTGGATCTCCTGCTGGTGTTCACGCCCGGCGCGGACTGGGCCTATGCGATCTCGGCCGGGCTGCGGGACCGTTCGGTCGTCCCCGCGGTCGCCGGGCTGATCGCCGGACATGCGGCGTACGCGCTCATGGCCGTCGCGGGCCTGGCCGTGATCGTGGCGAGTTCGCCGACCGTGCTCACGGCGCTGACCGTCGCCGGCGCCGGTTACCTGCTGTGGCTGGGCTGGGGCGTACTGAGGCAGCCGGCCGCTCTGGCAGCCTCCAGCGAGGCCGTGGACTCCTCCCGCACGCAGATCATGCTGAAGGGGGCAGGGATAAGCGCCCTCAACCCCAAGGCGCTGCTGCTGTACTTCTCGCTGTTCCCGCAGTTCCTCGACCCTGCCACGGGCTGGCCGGTCACCGCGCAGACCGGGCTGCTCAGCACCCTGCACCTCACCGCCTGCGCCGTCGTCTACCTCACCGTCGGCGTCCTGGCCCGGACCGTGCTGAGGACCCGGCCTTCGGCCGCCCGGACGGTCACCCGCGTCTCCGGTGCCATGATGATCGTCATCGGCGGGTTCCTGCTTGCGGAACGCCTGATCGGCTGACGAATCCGCCCCGCGCCCCGCACACACACCAGATGTGGCCGGTCCGGATGTCCAGGAGAGCGAGGAAGGCTGTGCCCGGACGCCGTGAAGCCGGCGTCCGGGTACGGTCACCATCAAGGCGCTTACGGCCGGCCGACCTCGACGTGTACGGCCTTGGCCTGGGCGTCTCCGCCGCAGGGCTCCGTGGCGAAGGCCAGATTGTCGCCGTGCTGCCAGGTGCTGTACACCTCCCCGTGCACACCGGTGCAGCCAGCGGCGATGCGGGCGCTGTCGCCGTCATGAGACCAGCAGCCGTCAGCACGCCCCACCTTGCCGTCGGGCCATGTGTGGTTGCAGCCGCCTCCCTTGACCTGGATCGTTCCGGCCCGGCCGCTGTGCGGTGTGCCGCCGGTACCCGTCGCGCTTGCCTCCACCGTGGTCAACGACACCACGGCCATAGCCCCGGCTACCACGCTCATGAGCCTTGCCGACGCTCGCATTGCTTCCTCCCGTTGAGGTCATCGCGTGCCGGGGTTCGGCGCCAACTCTCACCGCGCACTGCGTTGTTAAGCAGCTCCGTCTGCCACATAAAACAATCCGCGGCACCGCCATACGGTGGCGGTGCCGCGTGCGGATCGCCCTTGTGGGGCGTGCGTGATCAATACACCTAGGGCGTGTCCGAGGGGTCCGCCGAGCGTGACCTGGGCGCATCTAGGCTGAAAGGCGTGCAGAACAAGCTCACCCACGAAGGCAGCACCTTCATCAACTTTCGGAACTACACGTTCCAGGATCCGAGGTCGCCCGCCTTCAGGTGGGTCGATATCAAGCGTCTGCGGCTCCCCGCGGAGTTTGTCGGCGATAAGGAGCTGCTTGCCGCACTCATCGGACATGAACAGTTCCGGGACGACTACGCCGGCGGCGGAGTACTGCCGGAGGGGCTCCGGCACGGCCCGTACTGGCTGAGGGCGGTAACCCCCGACGTGTACGAAGCCATCGGCCGGGAGAAGAGTGACCACATCCTGTGGGAATGGGCGAACCGGTGTGAGGACATGCCCGCCAACCTTGCGACGGAGCTGCAGCGGGAGGTGTTCGACCGTCTGGCTTCAGCCGAGCACATCTACTACCTGAGCGAGCTCGGCGATGAGGCGATCCACGACTGGGGTCGTGTGCACAGCGACTTCCACGAGTTCGTGCTCATCGACCGTTCGGCTGGGCAGATCACACTCCTCGTCGCGGCCGACGACTGAATCAACCGCCAGCATCTGCGGAGGACATCGGAGAGATCAACAACGGAGCCATAGCCGAATCGCGGCCAGAGTGACCGTGCCATGAAAGACGTAGGCTCTCTTGTCGTACCGAGTCGCCACGGCTCTGAAGCCCTTGAGAGCGTTGATGCACCGCTCAACCTCGTTACTGCGGACATACCGTGCCTGGACGAACCCGGTGGGAGGACCGCCCTGGCTGCCGCGCCGTTGGCGGTTGACCTTCTGGTTCTTCCGCTCGGGAAGCCGTAACCCGGTCCGCGCGGCGCGACGGCAAGGCCGGATCTGATCGGACTACGCCCGGCGGGCGATCGTGATGATCTCCCGGCTCGTAGTGGTGACGGGCCCGCGATTCCAGTCACCGTAGCGGGCCTCGACCTCGAAGCCCGCTTCTGCGAGGAACGCGTCAAGAGCCGCAACGCCAAGGAAGCGCAGACTCGTGCGGTCGACGCGGAGCACGGCGCCGTCGGGCTCGGCCGTCGTCGCGGTGAAGGTGACCAGGTCACCGACGACAGACTCGATCTCGTGCCAGACGCGCAAGGCACGGCCGGACGCGTCGGTAACGTCGGACGCGTTCGAAGGATTCCAGTCCTCCCAGGCCCGCGTCTGCGGATGGCGGGTCTCGAAGGCGAAGCGGCCGTTTTCGCGCAGCGCGGCATAGATCGCCGCGAGCGAGGCGCGCAACTCGTGGTCGGTGACGAGACATTGGAACGCGTGGCTGACCATCGTCGCGAGGTCGAACTCAGCGTTCCACTCCGCGTCCGCCGCAGTGCCCTCGACCCACTCAATGTCGGTACGCCGCCGGGCGCGGGCAAGTGCGGCACAGTCCGGGTCGAGGCCGACGAGGCGTCCGGCATGGCCGCCTTCGCGCGCACGGTGCAGCATGGAGCCGGTTCCGCAGCCCACGTCCAGGACTGAGTCGGCGGCCATCACCAACCCGTCGTAGAAACCGTCACTGGGCCATCGTTTGGGGTCCCACGGATTCAGCAGGTCATACAGGGCGGCGGCATCAGCGTCGGAGAACACTGCGAAAGTATCCGCGCCCCGCTGACAGCTACCAACAGGCCGTCCACCACACAGCCAACGTTGCCTGATACGGCACCGGCGAGGCAGAGGCGACCGCAGGGCCGAGCACCATGAGACGGCACGTGCTGGCCACGGACATCGACCCGTCGTGGCTGAAGGCAGGCGACGGGTACGAGGTGCACCGGCACGACGTCGCCGCTGATCCGCCCCCGGAGCCGGGGACGTTCGATCTGGTGCACGCCCGCCTCGTGCTGGTCCATATACCCGACCGGGCTCGCGCGTTGGCCACGATGGCGGCAGCGCTACGACCCGGCGGCCGGCTGCTGGTCGAGGACGCCGATACCGCTCTGCAGCCACTGGCATGCCTGGACGACAGCGGCCCTGCGCAGCGGCGGGCCAACCGGCTGCGCGACGCGGTCCGGGAGTTGCTGACGCGCCACGGCGCGGACCTGCGCTACGGCCGGACACCGCCCCGGGCGTTGCATGAGGCCGGCTTGGTGGATGTCGCCGCGGCGGGCTCTTTCCCGGTCGGCGGGCCGGCCTGCGACCGGCTGGAGGCGGCGACCATCCGGCACGTGCGCGGCGAGCCGCTCGCGGCCGGCCTGGCCGACGACGCCGAGATCGACGCGCACCTGGCCGCCGTCCACGCGGGCGAACTCGACCTGACACTCGCGCCGCTGATCTCGGCCTGGGGACGCCGTCCAGCCGAGCACCCGCCGGCACTCGGCTAGAGCGTGTCTCTTTGGTGGGTTGTTCAGTTGATCGGGCGTGTCTGTCCGGTTAGTGATCACTGTAGAGGCGTCGGTGCTCACGTTCGAGGTGAACGCCCAGTGAGAGTGGCACGTCCGGCCGCACGGTCTGGCATGGAGTGCAACAGTCCCGGCCGGTCATGCTGTTCGCTGCGTGGACGTTGATTGACGCTTCGGTCCGTGCGCGGCTACGTTCTGCCATATGCAGCGGCGCAAGATCCTCACGACTCGCGGTCACATCGACCACATGCGGGTGTGTTCTGCTGCGTGTCGCCCCTGTTGAGAGCCGTTCGGCCTCCAGTGGCATCCGTCCGCGCCTGACAGCCTCACTGGCTATGCGCGGTAGCACCTTCCTGTAATTGCCCTCTCTCACTGCGCATGCCCGGTCGGGTGTGCGCCTTCTCCGCATGCCCGTGACCGAGCCGACCGGTTCGGCTTCGGGCTGCCAGAAACGGACACCTGATGCGTCACAACTCCATACCCGCGCGGACCCTGATCGCTGCGGCCACCACTGTCGTCACGGGCCTGCTGCCCCTGGCCGGCACCGCATCCGCAACCCCGGACAGCAAGCCGCTGCCACCGGTGACTGTCCTTGCCGACAAGAGCACAGCGAGCCGCGGGGACATCTTCGTCTCGCCGAACTCCGCGAACAGCGCCTACTCCAGCGGCGTGGAGATCCTGAGCGGCGACGGCAGGCGTGTCGTGTGGTCTCACAAGACGCCGGCCGGGCAGCAGGCGGCGGACTTCCGTGCCCAGACCTACCGCGGCAGGCCGCCGGTTCTGACCTGGTGGCAGGGCACCGGGCTCGGCTCGCTCGCGAGCGGGGTGAACTACATCTATGACAACCGGTATCAGAAGGTCGCCGAGGTCCGTGCCGGGAACGGGTACACCGCCGATGGGCACGAGTTCCTGATCACCGGTCGTGGCACGGCACTCATCCTGGCGTACAAGCAGGAGACCGCCGATCTGACGGGCATCGGCGGCTCCGCGCACCAGGCGGTCATCGACGGCGTGGTGCAGGAGATAGACATCCGCACGGGCCGGGTCCTGTTCCAGTGGAAGGCGGCCGATCACGTGCCGTACGCGCAGAGCGAGCAGCCGCTGCCGTCGTCGCCGAACAAGCCGTGGGACTGGTTCCACATCAACGCGGTGAAACCCGACACCGATGGTGACCTGCTCATCGATGCCCGGAACACGTGGACCACGTACAAGGTCGACCGGCACAACGGCACCGTGCTGTGGCAGCTCGGCGGCAAGGCCAGCACGTTCAAGGAGCAGGCCGCGCCCGGCCAGTACCTGAACACGGCCGGGACGATCTTCTCGTGGCAGCACGATCCCGAACCGCTCGGCGGCGGCCTGTACAGCTGGTTCGACAACGAGTCCGCGGGGGCCGCGAACACTGGGGCCAGGGCGGTGGAGGAGCTTCCGTTCAGCCGTGTCGTCACCGTCCGCGTGGACGAGAAGGCGCGTACGGCGACGCTGGTGAAGTCCCTGAACCAGCCGGACTACCTCAGCGCGTCCTCACAGGGCAACGCGCAGCCGCTCCGCCGGGGAGGGGCGTTCGTCGGATGGGGGTCGCTTCCGTACGTCTCCGAGTTCAACGCCTCGGGGAAGGCCGTGTTCAAGGCCCGGTTCCCCACGGGCGTGAACAGCTATCGCGCGTACCGCTTCCCCTGGAAGTAGGCCGGTTTTGAGAGGGCGCAGCAGTCTGCTGAAGGTCGTCCGTGACCATCTGCCGTTCGCGCACGGCGGTGTGGTCGAGGTCGCCAGGCACGCCCCGACCGGTGAGGCCCGGAGAGATCGTCATCCCGCTGACCCGCCCGCTCGGGCCGTACAGCCGGCCCGCGAGTCCCCTCTCGTCGACATGCTCGCCCGGCAGGGCACGACGCTGAACGCCACGATGCACATCAACCAGCGCTCCGCCGCATCCAACCCCAGGGCCCTCACCGACCGGTTCGCCGATGGCATCGTGCGCCGGTTGGGCACCGTGAACTGATCCGTGGGGCGTGCTGGCGCCGGGCCCCGTTTCCCGATCTGACAGGGGACGGGACCCGGCTGCGAAGCCGGCCCCGGTGCGACGGCCCGTCCGAGAGAGCGGTTCGAGGGCACGGCCGAGGTGCGGGGTACTGCTGGCGTACCGGAAGAGAAATGCGTCCGGTGTAGTTCCCTGTGCAGGGAAGGGCTGAGCTGGCAGAACGCTGATCGGGGGTGTGGGCGGGTAGGCGTCCGCGCAGGTGCGCGCTGCGCGTCACCGGAGCTGGGTCAGCCCGCACACGGGCTTCGACGATCATGGAGTTCTCGACGCCTCGTGATCCGGGTGGAAGACCGTGCTTGCCGGCGCATCATCCCCGATCGCGGCTGCTCTTGACCAACTCCGCGAGCAGCCCGAACCCCGCCCCGAGGAGATACCGGGGCTGCTGGAGCGGCTGGCTGAAGCGCCCGACCCGCGTGGCTCGCGCGGAGTGCGCCCCACGCCTTGTCCGCCGGGCTCGCGCTGAGCGCGTGTGCCGTACTGAGCGGAGCCACCTCAGTGAGAGCGCCCCTCGCTGCCGACGTGCCCACTCGACGACGGGCAAGTGCGTGTCTGCCGAGGAGCGTCGCGGCGGCTCAGCGGTGAATGTCAGACCCATGTGGTGTCGTTGACGCGATGACGTTCGACGATGTTCGACGCGAAAGGACAGCGCATGAACCGTGAGCAGTGGCAGCCGTTCCTGAAACTCTGGAGCGAGGAGTGGATCAACGGGCACGACCCCGAGCGGGACGGGCCCCTGGATGACGAGGCCGTCCGGGACGGCTGGCTCGGATTCGCCCCGGCGAGCGCGGATGAGGTCGCGGCTGCCGAGGCCCGCCTGGGCCGGACGTTGCCGCCCTCGCTCCGCGCGTTCCTGCTGACCACCAACGGATGGCGGGACGCGGGGAACTTCATCTACCGGCTCGCGGGCGCCTCCGAGCTCGCCTGGCTGGCCGATACCGACGACTCCAGCTGGATCGATGCTTACAGCGACACCGAGTTCGCCGACGAAGACGAGGACGAAGAACCCGAGGGTGAGATCCTCGCGCGCTCCCTGCGCCTCTCCCTCGACGGCGACGCCGCGGTCATGCTCCTCGACCCCAAGGACATCGACGAGCGCGGCGAATGGGCCGGCTACTGGCTCGCCTCGTGGTCGGGAATGGGGCCGGAGCGCTTCGACTCCTTCTACGACCTGATGTACCACCAGTACACCCGGTTCCACCGCCTCCGCCAGCCGGAGGGCAAGAGCGGGGCGTGAGCGGAGTCAGAGCCGGACCGCGAACTGCCGTGATGTCAGCGCCAGTTCAGCGGTTTCGACGTACGCATCGTTTTCCTCAGTTGCGTACGGATGCGTGAGACCGGTTGGTGGTGTGTGAGGGGCAGGGTTCGTCCATTGCCGCTGCTTGTTCCCGGAGGGCCTGCATCAGGGTTCTGACCTGGGGGTGGTTGCGGCGGTGGATCGTGGCAACGCCGATGTGCCGGGTCGGAGTCGGCGGTGTGATCGGGATGGTGCACAGCCCTGGGATCGGTGGGGTCTGCGCGATGGACGGAATCAGCGAGATCCCCGTGCCCGCGGCGACGAGGGAGCGGGCGAAGAAGTAGTCCGTCGTGGTGCCGCGCACCTCGGGGTCGAAGCCGGCGTGTTCGGCGTAGCGGCGCAGGTAGGTCTCGGACTTGAGGCAGCCGAGTACCCAGGGCTCGGCGGCCAGTTCGGTGATGTCGAGCGCCCTGCGGCCGGCCAGGGGGTGCGTCTCGGGCAGGACGACGTACAGGGGGTCCTCCATGAGTGCCGTCCACATCAGGCTGGAGCTCTGGCCGGGCCGGCCGGGCAGCGGGCCGTCGAAGTGGTAGGCGAGGGCGAGGTCCACGGCGCCTTGGCGGACCAGCGGCAGGCTGTCTTCGGGTTCGGCCTCCCGCACGTGGACCACGGTGTCGGGATGGGCGGCGGTGAGGCGGGCGAGTGCGCCGGGCAGCAGCAGCCTTCCTCCGCTGGTGAAGGTGGCGATGGTGAGCTGGGGGCGGCCGCTGCCGAGGCGGTCGATCTGCTGCCGGGCATGTTCGAGTTCCGCGGCGACCGACTCGGCCGCCCCGACCATGATCCGGCCGGCCGGGGTGAGGGTGACGCCACGGGTGCTGCGCGCCACGACCTGGGCGCCGAGGCTGCGTTCCAGGGCGGCGATGTGCTGGGAGATGGCGGAGGGGGTGAGGCGGAGGGCTTGCGCTGCCTGGTTGAAGCTGCCGTGCTCCGCCACCGTCCGCAGGACACGCAGCCGCTGAACATCGATCAACAGTATTCCTTAAAACCTATCCAGTAAGTGGGTACTTCTGCTGATGACTCTAGGTATCCAGGATGGGGTCATGCAAAGGATCTGCGTTATCGGCGGAAGCCGTTACTTCGGCAAGCTCCTGGTGAAGCGCCTGCATGCGGCCGGCCACCAGGTCACGGTGATCAACCGAGGCTCGACCCCGCCGCCCGCCGGGGTCGAGCACCTCGTCGTCGACCGCAACGACGAGGCCGCCCTGAGTGCTGCGCTCGGCTCGGCCACCTTCGACGTGGTCGTCGACCAGATCTGCTACACCCCCGTGCAGGCCGCCATCGCCGCCCGCGCTTTCCGCGGCCGCACCCGGCGCTACGTCATGACCTCCACCATCGAGGTCTACGACCCGGCAACCGCCGCGCTGGCCACCGCCCCGCACGGCACACCGGTGCCGGAGGAGAGCGTGGACCCGGCCATGTGGCTGGTGGCCATGGACCTGCCGTGGCACGACGCGGCCTACCTGGAGGCGCACTACGCCGAAGGCAAGCGCCAAGCAGAGGCCGTCTTCACCCAGCACCAGGGGTTCGACTTCGCCGCCGTGCGCAGCGCCCATGTGCTCGGCGGCGGCACGGCGGAGTTCACCGGTCGACTGGCGCACTATGTCGAGCGCATCAGCCACGGCAGGGAGGTCGCCGTCCACGCCGAGGCGCTGCCAACGGTCTTCATCCACTATCAGGAACTGGCGGACCTGCTGGGGTGGGCGGCCACGGCAACCGACGCCATCGGCCCGGTCAACGCCTGCTCCGGCGGCCCGCTCGACGTGTACGAGCTGGGGGCTGTGATCGCCGCACGGGTCGGCCGGGAGCCCGTCTACCGCAGTGTCGCCGCGGGCGAGCCGGCCTCGCCGTTCTCCTTCGACCGTCACTACGCCATGAGCAACGCCCGTGCGAAGAACCTGGGCTTCTCCTTCTCCCACACCACCGACTGGCTGCCCGGCGCCGTCACCGAAGCCCTTGACGCCACCGCCGCCCCCGTCGCCTGAGGAGCAGACACCCACCATGCAGTACCGCACCATCGGACACACCACCGTCAGCGCCGTCGGCCTGGGCGCCATGCCGCTGTCCATCGAGCACCGCCCGGACGCATCACAGGCGATTGCCACCATCCATGCCGCCCTGGACGCCGGGGTCACGCTCCTCGACACGGCCGACAGCTACCACTGGCACGCCGGCGAAGCCGGTCACAACGAACTTCTCGTCGCCCGCGCCCTGGCCCGCTACGGCCGGGACACCTCTCACGTCCTCGTCGCCACCAAGGGAGGCCGCGGCCGCCCCGGCGACGGCAGCTGGACCGTCACCGCCACCCCCGCCCACCTCAAGAACGCCGCCGAAGCATCCCGTAAACGCCTGGGCGTGGAGGCCATCGGCCTGTACCAGCTGCACAAGCCGGACCCGGCCGTGCCCTGGGCGGAGTCAGTGGGCGCGCTGCGCGAGCTACTCGACGCCGGCACCATTCGCGCCGCCGGGATCTCCAACGTCACCACAGGCCAGATCCGCCAGGCCCATGCGATCCTCGGCAACGACCTCGTCTCCGTGCAGAACCAGTACTCGCCCGCCGTGCGCGACAGCGAGCCCGAGCTGCGGCTGAGTACGCAACTGGGGCTGGCCTTCCTGCCCTGGAGCCCGCTGGGCGGCATCTCCCGCAGCTCCCTCGACGGGCCGTCCGGTCCGACCTCTGCGAGCACCGCTTTCCACCGCATCGCGGCCGAGCGCGGCGCCAGCCCGCAGCAGATCGCCCTGGCCTGGCTGCTGACCCGTTCCCCGGCGGTGATCCCGGTACCGGGTGCCAGCCGCCCGGCCTCCATCCGCAGTTCCGCCAGAGCTGTCGAGCTCGAGCTCAGCGAGGAGGAGCAGGCACAGTTGGACGACGCACCGCCGCTGTCCGGTTGAGCCGGCCCATTCGTCGGCCGCGCGCGGTTCGCCGGCGTGACGCGACCGACGTCATCCGGTCAGACGAACCGTCCATCACTGTCCCTACCTTCATGGCCTTCGTGACCTACAGGCCTTCATGACCTACGTGATCTGCTCTGGTTGCGTGCTGCGCAGAGCGTAGGCGGCAGGTCTGACAGCGGGGTTGCGGCGGCGATCTCATTCCTCCAGCTAGGCCAGCCCCGCGTACGTCACGGTCCTTCCTGGACCGAGTTCGCGTGCGACGCGCTCGGCTAGTTCCTCGCCTCGGCGGGCCAGTTCCCTTCGCCGGGCGTCGTCCCTGTCCTCGTCACGTTCCTTCAAGTACAGCTCCATGTTGGCGTCGAAGTCCGCCGACCACCCGTAGAGGTCACCGATCAGCTCGTCCGACAGCCCAAGAGCAGCGGCCGGATCGTCCGGGGCGAAGTCTCCGAATCCTTCCGCACGGAGCGGAAACCACTTGTACTCGCCCACGACGACGATGCGGAGCGGATGCGGCGGGTCGCCATGTGCGTCGAGGGTCCGGTCCAGGCGCTGACATCCCCAGCACACGAACTGCGCCGCCTGGTGCTGCTCATCCCAGTAGCGCACCACCCACGCGGGTCCGAGATGCTTCGCCACCGCCTGGGCGAGCGTCAAGCCCTGCTCGACATGCTGGCGCAGCTGGGGACGGGAGGCGAACCCGCCGGGCGGGCGGGCCGTGGACCAGGAGACCAGGCCGCGCGCCACATCGTCAGCGAGATCCACGTCGGGATCATCGGCGGGCACGCTGCTGGTGAAGTCGCCGCCGTCCGCGGACAACCCGGCATACAGCTCGTACAGGGGAGACCGGTCGCCTTGGGCACGTACGAGGAGATGGCGGCGCTCGTCATCATGGTTCATGCTGGTCGCTCCTGCGCTGAAACAGTTGTCGCCCACCATGATGGCCGGGCGCGCTTCGGCTTCGCCGCCGCTACCGGAACGGCTGACGAGCGACCCACGAATCCGACCGGGAGGGCCTCCGAGCTCGGCCCGCAGCTGGCAGGACTCGTTGTCAGTGCCGGTAAGTAGGGTGACGTTCGTTCGGGAAACGAGCGGTGTGAGGCATGAGCGACAAGCTGGGGGGGGCTCCTGTGCGCAGGGATGATGCAGCGACGGGGTGGCATGGGAGCGGTGCGGGAGACGAGCCGTTCGCCGTATGCACCGATCATGTGGTGCTCGGTCTCGACGAGCATTGGCGCGAGCGGCTGGCCCGGGGACAGCGTTCCGGCGGCTTTCGGGTGCTGGGTCGCCATGTGGCGCTGCCGATCTCGGAGGACGGCCGACAGATCGAGGCGCGTATCTCCTTCATCGTTCCGGGCCGCTTGTCCCCGTCCATCTACCGAGAACAGGGGCTGGATCTCGGCCCACTGATCTGGGTGGATGCGCGGGGTGACCGGCTGCGGGAGAGCGAGGTCAGCGCGTTCGCGCGGTCGGAGGGGCAGCGGCTGGCCAGGCTGCTGATCGCGCACACCAGCCCCGCCGCCGAGCGCCTGGGCAAACCGGAGTTCTTCGTCTTCCCGGAGATCTGGCGAGCGGGTCATGGTCCGAATGTGCCGGGGCATGTGCTGGGGGCGGAACGGCTCGGGAGACCTGCCGAAGCAGGGCTCGACCGCGGTCTGAGCGAAGACTTCCTCCGTCAAGTGACCGACGGTGGCGCGCCGGTGGCGGACATCCGGTCCACGGCCAGGACCCTGGCCGGGTCAAGACTCCCCACCCAGGCGTTCTTCCGGTTCCGTGACGCGCTGGTGCGTCGCGTCGATGCCGGACACCTTCCGTACGCCGGAATGATCCCGGACGTGCGCAAGCTCGCCACGGCCGCCGGTCTGGACGCCGGCGAGGAAACGGCCGAACTCCTGCGCCGGACATTGCCCTTTGCCGTCTACGCGCTCTCGTACGGCCCTTACACCCAGGGGGTCCCCGACGGCTTCTGGAAGGACTGCCTCAAGGGCAAGGCCCTGGAATTGCTGGCGCAACACGCTCCGGCGGTCGCGCAGGTGCTGGCGGCGCACACCATGCTGTACGGCGACCGGGACGTGTGGTGGCAGATCCTGGAGCGAACGGGCACGCTGTCCGCGCTGACGGAGACCGAGAACCCGATCCTGCCCGTGGGCATGCCCGCGCGCTGGCTCAGCGCATGCCTCCAGCACTGGTCGAACGCGTTCCCGACGGAGTTGCCGGAGCTGATCCACCGCATGGCGGCACGGCTCGTCGCCGACGCTGTGCCCGTGGAGCCCGGCACCAGCAGCGGGAAGTGGTCCACGATGTCGTTGGACGTCATCGACCACCTGCTCTCCCTCCACATCCCGGTGGCCGATCCGTCCCCTCGGCTCGGCGAGCGCTCCTACGACCGGCTGGTCGTCGGCGGTCGGGACCTCTCCGCGTTCTTCGCCGATCCGCGTTTCCACCGGGAATTCCGGGCGTGGCTCGCGGACAGGCTGTCGACCTCGCACGGCCTGATGGATTCCCGGGAAGGGCGGGGCAGTCTGCCTGACGTGCTCGACCATCCGCGTGGGCTCGCCGTGCTGGCCGAATGGTTCATGGCGCGGGCCACGGAGGCGGAGTCCGGCACCCTGCAACGCCTGAGCGAGCTGCTCGGCCGACTGCGGCCGGTCCGGGCGGCGGCCGCGAGGCCGCTCTGCATCGGGGCGGCCCGCCGCATCGCCCTCATCGACACCGCAGGGAAACTCGCTGACGCGCTGCGTGGCCGTATGCCGGAGGGCGGCGCCGCACTCGACACGGCCGCCGTCGCCACGCTGCTGGACGGCACCGACCCCAGCCACACGGACGCGGACACCCGACGCCGCATCGCCGAAGCGCTGCCTGAGCTACCCGCTGCCGCCCTGGACGGCGCGGTCCGCGATGTCCTCCTTGCCTCGTCCTGCCGTCTGGCACAGCGCAAGCTGGCCGAGATCGCAGGTGCGGAACCGTCCCCGCCGGAGGCGCCCAAGCCCGTCGTCGTCGGCCCGTTCACGCGACTCGCCGCCCAGCTGACCGCCCTTGTCGACCGCAAGCCATGGGGTGGGGACTGGGGTCGGCCCACGGCCACGTTGAGCGGCTTCCTCTACGGCCTGCCCCAGCAGGTGCAACATCCCCACCGCCTACCGGGGCTCCTGCTCCATGCGGCCGCGCCGGGCATCGACTCGCGGCGCCACACGATCCTGGCCGACGCGGTGCACGACTATGCGGCCGGCCCCTACACGGACCCGACCGGTCGGTGGCGGATCACCTACGCAACCCTCCCTCACGAGACTCCCAACCCGTGGCTGACCGGTGGGTTCGCCGTCCGTACGGAGTCGTCCGTCGCCGTCTTCCTCGAAACGCCCTACCGGGGAGCCTCCCGGCCCGTGCTGGAGTACGCCCCGGACGGCCGGTTCCCGGTGGACGGGCCGATGGCCGCGGGCGGTGCCGAGCATCGTGCGGAGCGGTTCCCGCCACCGCTCCGGGACCACGCCTGGCTGGAGCGGTTCGTCGCGCTGCTCCGCGAACGCGGCGCCCCGCCGGCCCGTCCCGAACTCGCCGTTGCCTTCGCCGAACGCACCGGCCTCACCCGCTGCGAGGCGGCCAAGCTGCTGACCGGCCGTCCGGTGACGGATCTCAGTTACGGCTCCGTGGGTGGCTGGCCCCGCTACTGGAAGTCGTTCGACGAGGGAGAACTCGCCGCCTGGGACCTGGGCAAGGGCTCCGTCGTCGGCGACGATCTCCTCGCCGGGCTCTCCGAAAAGCACCGCACCACCCTCTTCGAGCGGCTGCTTCCCGACGACCCCGAGCGGTTGTGGACGCATGGCCCCGACGTGGAGCGCGGCGCGCTCTGGTGGGAGGGAACATTCGGCCGACTGCCGCACGTCCCGGAAGACCTTCTGTACCGCGCCGACGAGGAGTTCATCGCGCCCGACACCACCGTCGCCCCCGTCCGGCAGGAGCGCCCGGGTGCCACCAAGCACCCGTATCGGCCTCGCGTCGGGCCGGCCGTGCTCGCTCGTACCGTCGCCCGAGGCACTGATCTGCTCACCGACGACCTCTCCGGGCTGCTCGCCGCGCCGGTGCCGACCGCGGCGGCGCGGATGGCCGCCTGGCTTGCCTACCGCACGCCCGCCGGGCATCCGCTGCGCCCGGCCATCGGGGCTGCCTGCGCCCGGATGCATGCGGCGGTGTGCGAAGGCGAGAGCCGCAAGGTGCCGGTCGAGGTCTTCGCCGTGCCGCGCTCGTACAGCCTTGAGCTAATCAACCTCAAGGGTCTGGAAGGCGTGTCCGTCGAAGCCGACCCGCTGGGCCATTCCCTCGACAGGGTCCACGTACGACCGGGAGCGCTGCTCACCGCGGAAGGCCGGTACGGCCCCGCAAGCGGCGTCCTCGACGCGCTGGACGACTATCTCGATCTGCCCGAGCGGGCCCGGTGGTATCCCGGACCGGGCGGACTGCCGGCGGTGGTGGACCTACGGATGCTGCTGGCAGGGGGCTTCGCCGCACTGGCCGAGCATCTGGCCGCGGACGCCGCTCGCACAGCCGGCTGGGAGCAGGACCCGCGCCGTTCCGTTCCCGATCTGGTCGCGGAAGCCGCCGGAGAACTGCAGCTCTCCGAGGACGCCGCCGCGCTCTATCTCATGTTGGCGGCCCTGCCGGACCCCACGGACAAGAACGTGCGGGAGTGGACCGGCTGGAAGCCACCCCGGCTCAAGGCGCTGCAGGACGCACTCCCCGGAGCTGCCGGCCTGGTCGTGCGCGCCAAGCGAGCCCGGGCCGGACGCTCACTGTTCCTTCCGGGCGCGTGGGTCGCGTTGAAGAAACCACGACTCCCGCTGGAGGCAATCAAGCTGCCGCTGTTGCCGGCGGCCGCGGAGGGGCGTTCGGCCGCCCATGCCGCCGTCGTGCCGCACGTACCCGTCCCGCAGCTGTTCACCCAAGCGTGGCAGCGGTTCCGCCCTGGGGCCCACTGACCGCGTGTTCACAGCTCGGTGGAGGGAAAATGACGCGACAGCGCCCGGCCCACCCGGCAAAGTGGTCGCCCGTGACGAGCAGTGACGTGACGAGCAGTGAGCTGTGGAACCGTGCGACCGCCGACCGCTACGACACCGAGGAGAGCGAGATGTCCTCGGCCGCCGTTCTCGGACCGACTCTCGCCTTTCTCGCCGAACTCGCCGGCGACGGCCGGGCGTTGGAGTTCGCCATCGGAACCGGACGCGTGGGCGTCCCCCTCCGGGAGCGCGGCGTGCCGGTCGTCGGCATCGAGCTGTCCGAGCACATGGCAGCAGTCCTGCGCCGCAAGATCGACCAGGACACGCTCCCGGTCACCCTCGGAGACATGGCCACCACCACCGTCCCCGGCGAGTTCACCCTGGTCTACCTCGTCTACAACACGATCACGAACCTGCTCACACAGGACGAACAGGTCGAATGCTTCCGCAACGCCGCACGCCATCTGGCGCCCGGCGGCCGATTCGTCATCGAACTGGGCGTGCCGCCGCTGCGGTTCCTGCCGCCCGGGCAGGTCGCGGTGCCGTTCGACGTCTCCGAGCGGCATCTCGGCTTCGACACCTTCGACCTGGTCGAGCAGATCCTCGTCTCCCACCACCTCACCCGCGACGGCGACGACGGCCGCTACCGCCGCGGCCACTCCCGGCACCGGTACGCCTGGCCGGCGGAGCTCGACCTCATGGCACGGATCGCGGGACTCGATCTGGAACGCCGCGTCGCGGACTGGGACGGGGCGCCCTTCACCCAGGACTCCACGAAACACATCTCCGTGTGGCGCAAACCGGCCTGAGGCGGCCGGGCACCGGCCTGGGGCGTCGCACTCCGCCCGATCGGGTGGCTCAAGGCCGGTGTTGGCGCGGGCGTCTCGGCCCTGGAGAGCGAGCGGATAGGTTGAGCGGGATCAGGTCGCCGAAAGCGGTGCAAACGAGGCCGAATCTCCGGCCCTCACAGTCCAGTCGCAGTCCAGTCGCAGCAGGGAGTGCCACCACCGGCATGGACGTTCTCTTCCTCACGAGCGTGGCGGTGGTCGTCGCCGACCCGCCGGTGAGCCGCAAGTTGTTCATCGAAACTCTTGACCTCCCGCTGGAGGGGGAAGGCAACGGCTACTACTCCAGCGGGAACGTCGCCGGCAGCAAGCACTTCGGCCTGTGGCCGCTCTCCGAGGCAGCCGAGGCATGCTTCGGCACGGCCCAGTGGCCCACCGACCGGGTGGTCCCGCAGGCATCGATCGAGTTCGAGGTGGCGAACGCGGAAGCGGTCACAGCCGCCGGTGCCGAGCTTCAGCGCGCGGGCTTCGAGCTGGTGCACCAGGCCCGCACCGAGCCGTGGGGCCAGACGGTGGCCAGACTTCTCACGGCGGACGGCCTGATCGTCGGGATCTCCTATGCCCCCTCCTTGCACGAATCGCAGGGCGACCAGCACCCCGGGTGAGCCCCTCGCGCCGGTCTGCTGACCAAAGCGTTTTGACGATCAGTTTTTCGGCCCGTGCAGAGTGTGTGGCGAGGCGTACAAGCCCGGTGAGAGACTGCGTTGGCGGTCCGCCGAGCTGGGCGGGGTACCTGGGGGCAAGATGAAGGACTGGATACCCTTTTTCCAGAGTTTGATCTGGCCGATCGTGGTGCTGGCCCTCGCGTTCAAGTTCCGCGCCGGGTTGGGCAGACTCATCGAGGCGATCAACAGCCGGGTCGAGGGCGGCGACTCCTTCGAGGCCGGGGCATCGGGGATAAAGCTCGGACCCTCGTCCCCGCAGACGCCGGTCGGTGTCGAGCCCCAGCCGGGCGCGCAGCCCGTTCCTCAAGTGCCGCCGCCGCTTGCCGAACCGGCCGAGGCCCCGCCCGATGCCGCTCCCAGCGTTCACCTGGTTCACAGCGCGCAGCGCGACAGCGCAGTCGACCGCAACGGCTACCTGTACTTCCGGCTCCGCATTGCCCTTGAGGGCGACACGGATTCCGATCTCGACCGTGTCGACAAGGTCGTCTACCACCTGCACCCGACGTTCCGGGACCCCGACCGCGTCGTCACAAATCGCTCGACCGGCTTCGAGCTCACCACGGCGGCCTGGGGGACGTTCAACCTGACGGCCGACGTCTATGTGAAGGGCAGCAGCGAGCCCACCCGACTGGAGCGGTATCTGAATTTCTGACCGCGACCCGTTTCCTCGGGACGCGAACCCGAGGTCCGGGGCCGTGTTCTCGTCGGGACGGAAAGCCGGTCGCACGGAACGCCGCAGAACCAAATTGCGTCGACAGGCAGGCGCGCGATCGCGAGAATCCGGGCCATGTCTCTCCTCGAACGAGCCGGCGCGGAACTCACGATCTGTTACCCGGGTCCGGCGGCGAACCGGTGAGCGGCGCCGTGCTCCCCGTGCTGTGGCTCTGCGGCCCGCCGGGAGTCGGGAAGACCACGGTCGCCTGGGCGTTGTACTCCGATCTCGCACAGGCCGGGATCGAGACCGCATTCGTCGACATCGACCAGTTGGGCATCTGCTACCCCGAGCCCGCGGCGGATCCGGGTCGGCATCGTATGAAGGCACGCAATCTCGATGCGGTGGTGGCCGGTTTCCGGGCGGCCGGCACACGGTGTCTCATCGTCTCCGGCGTCGTCGATTCCGGACAGGGAGTGCTCATCGACCAGATGCCGCAAGCCGCGGTGACGGTGTGCCGACTGCGCGCTGACCGGGATGTGCTGCGGCAGCGGTTCACCGACCGCGGAGGGCCTGCCGAGCTCATCGACGAGGTGTTGCGTGAAGCCGACTCCTTGGATGCCGGCACCTTCGCACATGCCTGCGTCGACACCAGCGATCTGACGGTGAACGAAGTGGCACGGCGCGTCAGGGAACGAACCTGCGGGTGGCCCACCCTTGCTCCGGGCGGGTCGGTCGACACACTCGCGTCGACCGCGGTCGCAGCGGACCGCGCCCCGGACCTGAGCCGCACCTCGGCACGGGTGTCGCCGGGCGTCGAGGGACCTGTTCTGTGGCTGTGCGGCGCTACCGGTGTCGGCAAGTCGACGGTCGGCTTCGAGGTCTACCGCAGGGTGCTGCGCGCCGGAATCACCGCGGCATATCTCGACCTCGACCAGCTCGGTTTCTGCCGCCCCGTTCCGGGCGGTGATCCCGGCAATCACCGTGCCAAGGCCCGCAACCTTTCTGCTGTGTGGCGGAGTTACCGTGCTGCCGGAGCCCAGTGCTTGATCACGACCGGCCCGGTGGAAGACCGGTCCGAGGTCACGGCGTACGCCGATGCGCTGCCTGCGGCGGAGCTCACGCTGTGCCGACTGCACGCCGGACGGGAGCAGCTGACACAGCGCGTCATGCTCCGTGGCAGGGGCGGCAGTTGGGCGCAGCCGGGCGACCCGCTGCGAGGGCAGTCCACCCCGCAACTTCTCCGTATCGCCGACCATGCGGTGGCATCGGCCGCCGCCCTGGAAGATGCCGGCATCGGTGAGGTGCGCATCGACACCGATGGGCACACCGTCGAGCAGGTAGCCGACGCGGTCCTCGCCGATGTCGCCCTGCCGGGGCTGAGCACCTCGTGAATTCTTCCCGCAGCCGTCAGGAGGGCGGGGTTTTCGGGCAGTTGACGGGGAGGACGGGACGACGGTGGTCGCCGCCGGCCCGTCGTTGACCGCAGGTGCACGGCCGGGGGGGGAGCCGGGCCGGTCGCCGCGCGCGCCGGTCCTGCTCCCCCGGCCGCGGCGCGGTGCCGCTCCCCCGGCCGCGCGCCGGTCACCGTCCGAGTGACGAACGGCACGGAGAGGTAGGGGAGTTCATTCCCCAGGGGCCAGGGCCCGGGCGAGCACCCGAGCCGCGTCCGCGATCAGTGCGTTGTCCACGGTCGCGTCCCGGGCGGGCTTGGACGACAGCACGACCAGGACGATCGGCGTCTTCTCGGTCGTCCAGGCGACGCCGATGTCGTTGGCACTGGCGTAGTCGCCGGTGCCCGTCTTGTCCGCGACGATCCAGTCACCCGGCAGCCCGGCACGGAACCGTTCGCCGCTGGTGGTGTTGCCCTTCAGCCAGGTGACGAGGTGCCTGCGGCCCGCCTCGTCCAGCGCCCGGCCCAGCGTCACCCGTTCCAGGCTCCGGCCGATGGCCTGGGGCGTGGTCGTGTCACGGGGGTCGCCGGGGACGGCGGCGTTCAGGTCGGTCTCCCAGCGGTCGAGTCGGCTCACCGGATCGCCGATCGACCGGAAGAAGTCGGTGAGGCCGCCGGGGCCGCCGGTCTGCCGCAGCAGGAGGTTTCCCGCGGCGTTGTCGCTGTAGCGGATCGCGGCCGCGCACAGGGCGCCCACCGTCATGCCGGTGTCCACGTGCTGTTCGGTGATCGGCGAGTTGGGCAGAATGTCCCGAGCCGGGTAGTGGATCACCTTGTCCAGCGGCGCACAGCGGCCGTGTTCACGCAGGACGGCAGCAGCGGCGAACGTCTTGAACGTCGAGCACATCGCGAACCGCTCCCCCGCCCGGTGGGCCACGACCCGGCCGTTGCGGACGTTGCGGGCGAACACGCCGAGGCGCGCGCCGTACTGCCTCTCCAGGTCCCGCAGGGTAGCCTCGGTACCGCGCGGTCCGGGGGCGGCAGAGGCGTGGGGAGGCACGACGGCCGGCAGGATCGCGGCCGTCGACAGGGCAAGGCCGGCCTTGAACACGCCGCGCCGCGGCAGGGGTGTGGGGGTTGCACTGGTCATGGGCACAGGTCTCCCGGGTGGTTCGTCGTCAACAACTGGCGTATCCGTCGCGGGCCCTCGACGAGGGACAGCGAAACAGCCGGAGGCCACCCATGTCCAAGAGTGAACATTGAGCGCGTCATAACTTATTGATATGAAAGCTGAATGGACCTCCTAGCGCACCTCGAGGCGTACGTCGCAGCCGTCGACGAGGCGAGCTTCTCGCGTGCCGCCGACCGCCTCGGCATCGCCCAACCGCTGCTGAGCCGACGCATCAAGACCCTTGAGGAGCATTACGGCGGGCTGCTGTTCGACCGCTCGCGGCGCCAGGTCACGACCACCGACTTCGGCGTCCTTCTGCTGCCGTACGCCCAAGACGTCCTGGACCGCGCGGAGCGGCTGTGGCAGATCGCCGAATCGGCCCGCTGCTCGGCGGTACGTACCGTGGCGGTGCCCGCGGCCTGCCATCCCGCCGCGCTGGCCCGGATCATCCGCGCCGGCACCGAGCACGGCATTCCGCTCGGCGTACGTGAACTGCCGCCGGGCGAGCGGGAGTCCGGTCTGGCCGACGGTTCCCTGGCCTATGCGTTGCTGCGCGTCGCCCCTGAGGACGCCGCGCTGCGCGTACCCCTCGGCCTGGCCACCGCGACACCCTCCGGCACGCTCGACGATGCGCCTCCGGCACCGGCCGGGGCCCGGCACCCGCGCCCCCGCGCGGTCCATCTGGAGGACCTACGACCCCGACGCGACCGCGGCGCACCGAGCGCGCTGCCGATCCTCACCACGGCGGAGGATTGCGTCCCCCACGGCCAGGACCGGCTGAGCCGGGCGGCCGCCCGCTCCGGGCTGCCGGTAGGGCGCATCCGCCCGGCCGGAGCGATCGCCGGGGCGCTTGCGGAGATGCTCGCCGGCCGGGTGGCGCTGCTGTGTTCCGAGCCCTTCGCGCGGCGGCACGGGGCGAGTTGGGCCCCGCTCGCCGACACCTCGCTCCACCGGGGGTACGACCCCGGCACGACCCGCCGCCAGCCGAACGTGGCGCGCATGCCGGACTGGCTGGTCGCCCTGTTGGCATCCGCGGTCGGCGCCACGCCGACCGCGGCGCCGGTCACCGCAGCGTCCCGGGCCGCGGACCACGACGCCCCGTCCCGTCTGGCGGCCCGCGGATGAGCCGGGCCCGCGCGAACCGGCCGTCGTGCGTCGCCTCCGACCTCGCGCTCCTCGACGTCTCCGAGGCCATCGCCGCCGACTGGGCGGCCCTGGGCGTTCACGGTTCGTTCCTCGCCCGCAGCATCGACACCGGAGAACAACTCGGCTTCGACGTTCACGACGCCATACCGCTCGCCTCGGTGGTCAAGGTCCCCCTCGCCCTGGTCGTCCTGCACCACATCGCGACCGGGACGCTGGACGCGGCTCGCCCCGTGACGGTCGACCCGGCCACCGGCAGCGTCGGCCCCACCGGACTGGCGGCCTTCCGCCACCCGGCCACCGTGGCCGTCGGTGACCTGGTCTACCTGATGCTCTCGGTGAGCGACAACGCCAGCGGCGACGCCCTGTTCGACCTCGTCCCCGTCGAGGAGGTCGACGTCCAGCTGCGCACCTGGGGTTGTACCGACGTACGGGTACGACACCGGCTCGACCACATGTACCGCTGTGCCGCCGGCGCCGCCGGGAACGACTTCTCCCTCGCGCAGGAGCTGGCAATCCGGGACGACCACACCGGGCGGCACACCATCGAGACGCTCGATCCGGCACACGCCAACACCGGCACCGCCGACGCACTCGTCGACCTGTTGCAGCGCGTGTGGCGCGACGACATCGCCCATCCCGCCGCTACCGCCGAACTCCGCCGACTGATGGGACTACAGGTCTTCACCCACCGCCTGGCCGGCGAACTGCGGGCCGACACCCTCCGCGTGAGCGGCAAGACCGGGACCTTCCTCCACCTACGGCACGAGATCGGCGTGGTGGAGGCCGAATCCGGCCACCGGGTGGCCATCGCCGCGCTCACCCGCTCCGACCGCCGGGCCAACCTGGCTCCGGACATCGACCTCGCCATCGGCACCGCCGCCCGACTGGCCTTCGAGGCCCTGCGGCGCTGAGGCCCACCCGCCCGTGAGGGCTGAGGCCCACCCGCCCATCAGGTGGGCCGAGAACCGCTTGACGGGAGACCGCTCTCGTCCAGCTGAGACGAGCGACGGAAGTCCGCGGCCGCGGCGGCTGAGGATCAGGGACGGTCCAGGCCCCACGTCTGCAGGGCATAGGGCCGCCCCTTCTCCTCCCCCTTTATCAGCGGCACGTCGAGCAGACTGAAGCCCGTTCGGGTGGCCACAGCGACGCTGGCGTCGTTTTCGGCCTCCAGCTCCAAGATCACGCGCTCCACGCCCAGTTGCTCGAAGGCATACCCGGCCATCACCCGCACAGCCCGCGCCGCCAACCCCTGCCCGCGATGCGCCGGGCCAACCGCGTAGCCGAGCTCAGTGCCCTCGGGGGCGCGCCGCAGCATCACCTCACCGAGCGGTGCGCCACCGTCGACGGTGATGGCGAGCAGGATGGCCGTGCCCTCCGCCCGCAGCTGCCGATCCCGCTCCAGCCGTGTGCGGGCGGCAGCTTCGTCGAAAGGGGAGACGATCGGCGTCCAGTACGCGATGTCGGGGTGGTCGAACAGCTCCGGCATCGCGGCCAGGTCCGCCTCCGTCCAGTCACGCAGCACGAGACCCTCCCCCGCGAGCTCGATCCGCGCGGGAAAGGATGACGTGGTGCTGCTCATGCTGGGTGACCTCCCTGGCCTGTTCAGGACGAGGCAGAATAACCGGAGCAGTCATCGACCGGACCTGGACCCCGCCCCCGGGGAGGTCCTCGCCTCCTCCCTCTGCCACCACATGGCGGTGGCCTACTCGCGTGGTGAGGACCTGGAAGTCCCCCATGCCTCCTGCCCGCCGGATGACCGCTCTGCCGCAGTGAGCCGGATCAGGCGGTGATCGAGTGCCGGCACGCAGCCGCGTTCACCGATGAGCGGCCAGCACTGCCGCGAGGCCCTCTTGTAGATCTCTGACGAAATACTCGGGGACCTCCAGCGACGGGAAATGTCCCCCGGCTTCGGCCGACCTCCATCGGACGATGTGCCGGTACCGCTCCTGTGCCCAGGGGCGCGGGCACTTCTCGATATCGTGCGGATACACAATGATTGCCGACGGGACGTCGACCCGAAGTTCGGGGTCGAGCGCGAGGTGGCTCTCGTAGTAGATGCGGGCCGACGACGCACCGGTCCGCGTCAGCCAGTACAGGGTGACGTTGTCCAGAACCCTGTCCATGGAAATCGTCTCGAACGGGCTGTCTTCGGTATCCGTCCACTCGGCGAACTTGTCCAGGATCCAGGCGAGAAGCCCGACTGGTGAGTCGACGAGCGAGTAACCGATGGTCTGCGGTCGGGTCGCCTGTTGCTTCGCGAACGCCGCGCGGCCGCTGTCCCAGAAATCGCGGGTTTCCTCGGTCCATGTGCGCTCGGCCGCCGTCAGCCCGTCCGTTGACAAACCGGGCGGTGCCTGCGCGGTCGTTGTGTGGATGCCGAGAACGTGCGCCGGGAACCTGCCGCCGAGGACCGTGGTGATCGGACCTCCCCAGTCGCCGCCGTGGGCTACGAACTTGCTGTAGCCAAGCCTTCCCATCAGCTCCACCCATGCGGCCGCGATCTTTTCGAGTCCCCACCCGGCGGTGGCCGGTTTGTCGCTGTAGCCGAAGCCGGGCAACGACGGGACCACGACGTGGAACGCCGGCGCGTCCGCATCCTTCGGATCTGCCAGCTCGTCCACTACGTCGATGAACTCAGCAATGCTGCCCGGCCAGCCGTGCGTCATGACCAGAGGAGTGGCATCTGCGCGCGCGGATCGGCGGTGCAGGAAGTGGATTCCCAGACCATCGATGGTCGTGCGGAACTGGCCGATCTGGTTGAGGCGCTTTTCGAACGACCGCCAGTCGTACTCAGTGCGCCAGTAGTTCACGACATCGACGAGATCGGCGAGAGGAACGCCCTGTTCCCATCGGCGAGGGTCGGGCGCGGCGCGGTAGACCGTCTCGGCCTCCGGGAGTCGCGCCGCAGCCAGTCGCGCGCGCAGGTCGTCGAGGTCAGCGTCAGTTGCGTGGGCTTCGAATGCTTGCACATCGCTGGTCGGACGGGGCATGGGACCTCCTGGCCGTCGCGGAACCGGCTGCGACCTATTGTGAACCGGCTAAGACGGTTCTAGCAGTCCCCTGAGCCACGCCGCAACCGGCTAAGGTGGTTCCATGCGTGCTGGGTTCCCTGACTTCCGCCTCGGTAATGTGCTGGCGACGAGCTTCACAGGGACGCTGTCGGAGCGTCATGGCACCGCTGTGGAGCGCATTCCCACGCCGCAGCGACTCGTCGACTGGCTGGCAGTGAACGGCCTCGCCGTGGACTCCTGCACCACCGCCCAGCTCGGCCTCGCCCGGGAACTGAGGGAGTCGATTCACGCCGCCGCAACAGCGGCCGCGATCCAGGAGGCTCTCCCTGCGTCCGCTGTCCACGTCATCAATGACCGCAGCGCTCAGGGCCGGGCCGCGGCCATCCTCACGCCCGAGGGCAAGCGGCGATGGCGGCTCAGCTCGGCTTCCTGCGTGGAAGACGCCCTCAGCGTGATCGCCGCCGACGCGATCAGCATCATCGCGGGCGAACGAGACGGAAAACTGGCCTTGTGCGCCTCACCAACCTGCCAAGCCGCCTTCTTCGACACCAGCCAAAGCCGCACCCGCAAATGGTGCGACATGAACACGTGCGGGAATCGTCAGAAGAAAGCGCGCTTCCATGCCAACCAGCGCAAAAACACCAGATCAGCGGAGTGATCGCTGTCCGGATGGCACGAGTTGCGCGAGATCATTTCGCCTCCCTGTCGGGGCGATCTCCGAGCAAACCCACGCAGAGGACTACGAGTTGACGTCGCGTGAGCGATCTCGTTGCGCCACGATGTAGGGGACTCGGTTCTGCATGGCCGGAGCCTCAGCGGAACCTACGCCCAGGGGCCGCTCCGCCACGGGCCGCAAGCGAAATCTTGAACGCGCATGGCAATCGATACGGGGAATACACAGTGACGACCAAGGCGATACAGCCGCCGAACACCGCAGTGACCGACCATAACGCCTCTGCCCCATACCGCTGTTTTCCATCAGCGGAGTTGAAGCAGAACCTGGCAGCACACTCCGAGGAACAGCTCAAGCTGTTTCTGGAGTCCTGGGAGGATCTGCCCGTCGACTCCTACATGAAGGACGGGGCGGACTACCGTCGTCGACGGTATGGATCCTTCCATTGGACAGCCGGAAAACTCGTGGCAGATCCGGCGGGTGTTTTCCATCAGACGCAGGAGGTCAACTCCCTGCACGGCGGGGTGGACCGGGCCTTCCCTCCATTGTCGGACAGCGTGCTGGAATCCGGAGTGCTGGACACCCTCATCCACTTCTTCATGGCGCGTCTTCCCGGCGAGTTCGACCCCGTCACCAGCGGTGTCGGAGTGCACCAGATCCGTATCACAGCGACGCGCGACGCCGACCGCCTCCCGGCCCCTGAGGGAGTCCACGAAGACGGCCACCACTTCGTGGCCCAGGTCCTGATGCGCCGCACCGACATCGACGGCGGCGAGTCGCAGATCTTCGACCGGAACCGCAGGCCGATCTACCGCACCACACTGCGCGAGGCGTTCGAGTCCATCGTGATCGACGACCGCCGGGTCTTCCACGGCGTCTCCGCGATACGCCCGGTGGACGGGGTGCGCCAGGGCATCCGCGACATGCTGCTGATCGACTACTTCCCCGTTCAGGGCCATCACGCCGGCGCCTGACGAGCCGCACTTCGCCACTTCGGCCCCAGCAGTCGTACGGCAGGGGCCGAAGTGGCCAAGACCGGCTATGGCGCACGTCTGATGACGGGCGGTGAGACCACAGCCGCTCTGCAAGATCACCGGTAATGCGCTGGACGACCGGACCCGCAAACGCCTGTACTGTCGGCGGTAGAGCTGCGGCCTGGAGCGAAGGCGGCAAGGCTGCCGAAGGTGTGAGGTTCCCGTGGAGCGGTATGAGATCGAGACGTTCCTGACCCTGGCCGAAGAGCTCCACTTCACACGCACTGCTGAACGTCTCCTCGTCTCGCCGGGCCGGGTCAGCCAAACGATCAAGAAGCTGGAACGTCGCATAGGCGGCGCGTTGTTCGAACGCAGCAACCGTCGCGTGGCCCTCACCCCGGTCGGGCGACAACTCCACGCCGAGCTGCTCCCCGCCTACCATCAAGTCCAGCAGGCCGTCGCCCATGCGTCAGCGGCCTGCCGGGGCCTCAGCGGTGTGCTGCGCGTCGGCTTTTCCGGACCGTGGAGCGGCGACCTCATCCTCCTGGCCGCGGAGGAGTTCCACGCCCGCCATCCTCGCTGCACTGTCGAGATCCAGGAGGCGACGTTCACTCCCGCCTTCACGGCATTGCGGGACGGCGACCTCGACATGCTGGTCAAAGAACTTCCCGCAGACGGGCCCGAGTTCGCCGTGGGTCCGGTGCTCTTTTCGGATCGCCGTGCCCTCGCAGTGCCCGTCACGCACGAGCTTGCGGCTCGGGAAACAGTCTCGCAGGAGGACCTCGCCCTCGTGCCGCTGATCACGCCCGCCGGTGCGTCTCAGACCTTTCTCGATGCCCACTACCCGCGCCGCACACCGGGCGGCCGACCCGTCCCTCACGGCCCGACTGCCGTCGCCTGGTCGGAAATGCTGGCGCTGGTAGGGGCAGGCAAAGGAGCTACTCCGGTCAACGCCATGGCAGCGGAGTACCACGGCCGGCCGGACGTCGTCCATCTGCGTTTCGACGATGCACCGTCCGTCGAACACGTGCCGATGTGGCTGAAAGGCAGCGAGACAGCCGAGCTCCAAACATTCGTCCGCGTCCTCCACGAGTTCGCCCCCGGCCGATGATGTGGACCTCCGGTCAGGCGGTATACCCGACACACTGCCCGGCTCACGTCTCCGCGTCCCGGCGCCCGGCCCGCGGCAGCGTGAGCGTCGCGCCGGTAGTCAGTACGAGTCCGGCCGCGGCGATCAGCATGCTCCCCCGCATGCCGGCCAGGAAGGTGTCGGCTCCCGCCAGCAGTGCTCCGAAGACGGCTACCGCGATCGCGCCGCCGACCTGGCGGCCGGTGTTGAGCACCGCGGCCGCGGTGCCTGCCCGGTCCGCGGGTACGGCGTCCAGCAGCATCGCGGTCAGTGCCGGCACCGTCAGCGCCCCGCCGAGGCCGACCGGCACCATCAGCGCCGCCACCACCCACACGGGGGTGTGCGCCCCGACGGTGAGCAGCGCCAGCAGCCCGGCCGCTCCGAGCAGTTGTCCGGCGATCATCGGCACCCGTGGGCCGAAGAGTGCGGCGAGTTGGGCCGAGGCCAGGTTGACGACGGCGACCAGTGCCGTCATCGGGATGAACATCAGGCCCGCGTGCAGGGCGGACTGTCCGCGCTCCTGCTGGAGGTAGAGGCTGAAGAGGAACACCCCGCCGTAGTAGGCGGCGTTGAGCATGAAGCCGACGACCAAGGACACCGCCACCACCCGTGAGCGGAACAGCGCCAGCGGGAGCATGGGGTGTGCGCCCTTGGCCTGTGCGGCCAGGAAGGCGGCCGCCGCGGCCGCGGCCACCAGCAGCGACACCACCACGGCCGGCCGGCCGTAGCCCTGGTCGCCGCCCTCGATCACGCCGTAGGTCAGCGCGCCCATCGTGACCACCGCCGTCACCTGCCCGATCCCGTCGAGGCGGGCGGGCAGCTGTGGGGAGGCGGGCACGCGGGTGAGCAGGGCCAGCGCCAGTAGGCCCGCCGGGAGGTTGACGAAGAAGATCCACCGCCACCCCACGGAAGCCGAGAGCGCCCCGCCGAGCACCGGCCCGGCCGCCACCGCGACCGCGCCGCCCACGGTCCACACGGCGATGGCCCGGGCCCGCTTGGCCTGGTCGGGGAAGCCCTGACGGACCAGCGCCAGCGACGCGGGCATCATCACCGCGGCTGCGGCCCCCTGCACCAGCCGGGCCGCCACCAGCACGCCGAGGTGGGGCGCGAGGCCGCACGCGGCCGAGGCCAGCGCGAAAAGCACCAGGCCGCCGCCGTAGGCCTGGCGGGCCCCAATGCGGTCGGACAGGGCGCCCGCGGAGAGCATCAGGGCGGCGAAGAGCAGCGTGTAGCCGTCCACCACCCATTGCAGGCCGGACATGCCGCCACCCAGGCTGCGGCCGATGTCGGGCAGCGCGACGGTGACGATCAACGCGTCCAGCGAGATGAGGAAGAAACCCAGCAGGGCGGCGCCGAGCACCGTGCGGGATCCGCCCCGCGCCGCCTCCGGAGCCGCGTCCACGGCGTCGGAGACGGGGGCGGACTCAAGCGGTGATTTCACGAGAGCACTCCTGAGACATTTTCGGCGGTGCGCAGCCGCGACGGAAGGTCAGGAGCCGCCGCTGACCGGTCGACTGGCAGCGGGGCGCACCCTGGCGCGATGAAGCGGGCGGACGCCGGCCGGCGAGGTCCCACCGGCGCAACGGCACGTACGGTCAGCCGGCTGCCTGTGCGGGCAGGTCCTTGTTGCCGTCGCCCCACGTCGCCGTCATCACCACGGAGTCGATCAGCCATCGACCGCCGACCCGTGCCAGTTCCCAGCGGTAGTCGCCGCCGAGCGTCCACAGCGGAGCCCCATGGGCAGTGGCGAGGCGGTGGGTGGCCTGAAAGGAGGCCGTGCACACGGCGCGGTCGCCGTCGACCTGGACCAGCTGGTTGGCGATCAGGTGCTGGGTGGCGTCATAGCCGCTGAGCGTCGCCGCCCAGGCGCCGACGATCTGCTCAGGGGTGAGCTGGACGGGTTCGCCGCCGTTGAGGCTGGTGTAGTCGAGGAGCACCTTATCGGCGAACAGACCGCGCAGCAGGTCCCATTCACGGCGGTCGGCGTGCACGGCCATCCGGGTGCAGGTCTCGGCAACCTCGATCCTGGTCTCGGCCGGGGACGACGCGACGGGCTCAAGGGACTCGGACATGGTGAGGCGATCTCCTATCAGGGGTGGCGTGGGGGTACCCGGAGGGCGTGGGGTGTTCACAAGGTGCGGGCGAAGTGCTCGGCGGCCGCGTCCGCGGCGAAGGTGACCTGGGGTGCCTGGTCGTAGAAGTCGAACTGGGTGCCTTCGGTCCACAGGAAGTTCTTGGGACCTGCGAGATTGTCGTGGAAGCGGCGGGCGCCGTCCGGGATGGCGGCGTCCTCGCTGTGCACGAGCAGCACGGGCGCGGTCACCTGCGGCGCGATCGCGACGGCATCGAAGCCCAGCCACCCGGTCCAGGCCATGACGGCGAACCGGTTGGGCCACTGCTCAATCCCGCCGCGCTCCTCGTTCAGGTAGAAATCGATAGCGAAAGGCATGGCCGCGTCCGGGTCACTGCCGCTGACCACCGGCACGTAGGTGACCTCTCCGGTTTCCTCGTACCTGCGCCGGGCTTCGGCCGCCGCGGCCTTCTTCGCCTCGATGCCCTCCGGGCCGCCGTAGTTCTCCTCGCAGATACGACGGTCGTGCAGCCACGGCGCCACCAGCGCAAGCGACCGCACCCTTGGGTCCTCGGCGGCGAATGCGCTCACGTACATCGCTCCGGCGCACACGCCCAGCACGCCCAACTGCCCGTCGCCCACCGCCGGATGCGCGGTCAGGTAATCGGCCGCCGCCCGCAGGTCGTGGACCTTCAGCTCCGGCGACTCGCAATCGCGCGGCTCACCGGCCGACTCGCCGTATCCGGTGAAGTCGAAGGACAGGGCGGCATAGCCGCGCCGAGCGAGTTCCTCGGCGTACCGGTCGGCCATCTGCTCCTTGACGCTCGTCCAGGTTCCGGCGACCACGACGCCCTGCACCGGAGTGGCGTCGTCTCCGCCCGCGGTGTCGGGAAGAAAGAGGTGACCGGCGAGCTTTACCGTGTCACGGGCAAAACTGACCTCTTCGCGTAGGGGCATGTCGGGCTCCTTGCAAGTAGGAGGGGCACGGCATGCGACGGTCGACCGCCGCGCCGGGCAGCTGGGCAGGCCAGCGCCTGCGCCCAGCGTGTGCATGGACGGGCAGCTCGGCTCGCTCGCTGCCCCCCGACACGTTGGCAGCTCACGCCTTGGTCCGACAACGTCCAACAATTCAAGGCACGTTGAGCGTGGCTAAATCAGCCGGTGGCCGGGGGCAGACGAGACGGCGCCGGCCACCTGCCGCCCGCCCCCACGACAGCGTCAGCCTGAAACAGACGCCATGGGAATGTTCTAACTCGCCGACGGGTCCGATGAGTTGATGTGCCTGTCAGGAGGCGTAGGGAAGCATCTGACGTGATTGCCCGTCTGGTTCCACGGCCAGGGCGTTGGCGAGGCCGCAGACGAGACGGTAGTAGCCGACCAGGACGAGGGTCTCGGTGACGGCCTGGGCGCCGCAGAGTTGGTGCGCCCGCCGGATGGTGTCGCCGGTGCAGGTGGCGTCCTGGAGGAGTTCACGGCCTGCGGCCAGGAGCGCGGCTTCTTGTGGCGAGAAGGGGCCCGGTAGCGGCTTCTGCTGTCGGATGAAGGAGGCTTGCTCGCTGGTGATGCCCGCGGCCTGGCCGAGCGGGATGTGGGCCTGGGTCACGTAGGCGGATGCGGTGCTGGTCGCGGTGTCGAGTATCAGCAGTTCGCGTTGGCGTGGGGTGAGGTTGAGCCGGCCGAGGCCGGCGAGTCCGAGGCTGATGAGGCCGTCGGCGTAGGCGGGAGCATTGCCGAAGGCGCGGAACAGGTTGAGCGGCGGCACTGTTTTCAGCGGCTCGGGGAGGTCCTCGGGGCGCGGGTAGGGCAGGCGCACGGCGGTCACCACCCGCTCGCGGGAAGGTCGGCGAAGGCCGACCGCAGGCTGGTGATACGGGTGCTGAGGGCCCAGGGGACCTCGGCAGGGTCCACGTGCACCTCGATGAGGAAGGGGCCGTCGGATTCCAGCGCCTCGCTGAGGGCTTCGGTGAAGGATTCCAGGTCTGCCGCGGTGCGGGCTTGGGCGCCGAGTCCGCGGGCTATGGCTGCGGTGTCGATGGGGCGGTCGAACATCGAGCGGGAGCCGTGGCCGTAGATGCTGTCCTGGATGTTGAGGACCATGGCGTTGCCGCCGTTGTTGAGCACGACCCAGATGACGGGAAGGCCGAGTTCGGCCGCGGTGTGCAGTTCCATCCCGCTCATCGCGAAAGCGGCGTCGCCGGTGACCGCTACGACGGTGCGGTCCGGGTGGGCGAGCTTGCCGCCGATGGCGGACCCGGTGCTGCATCCCATGGACGCGACGTTGAAGGAGAAGTGGATCTGCCCGCCGGGGCGGGACCGGTAGTGCTGGCCGACCCAGCTCAGGCAGTTGCCGTTGTCGGTATAAAGAACGGTGTTCTCCGGCAGCCGCTCGCTCATCCGGCTCACGACGGCCGACGCGGAGAGGACCGCGTGGTCCTTCTTCTGCAGGGCGGATGCCGGAACGCGCGCCAGGAGCCGGTCCTGTGCCGCGGTGAGCACACCATCACGGACACGCGGCGTGGTGGGAGCATCCGCCAGTTCGGCCAGCAGCGCGCGCAGTACGGTGTCGGCGTCCCCTGCGATGGGCTGGTCGAGGTCGCAGCCGGCGCCCAGGCGCAGCGGGTCGACGTCGATCTGGACCACCTGGCGTCCCGTCACCAGCCGGGAGTCGAAGGCGTTGGCGGCCGCCTCCCCCAGCCCGCTGCCGATGACCAGCAGCAGGTCCACTTCGGGGGAGAGCAGATAGTCGAACGCGGCGGGGCCGCCGCCGAGCCCGAACACTCCCAGTGCCCATGGGTGGTCTTCGGGGAAGACGCCCTTGCCTTTCAGCGTGGTCGCCACCGGTATGCCCGCGCTCTGGGCAAGCTGTTGCAGCGAGCCGGCCGCGCCGGACACCTTCGCTCCCTGCCCGGCAAGGATGACGGGCCGCCGCGACCGTCGAAGCTTCTGCGCGAGCAACTCCACCGCAGCCGGATCCGGTGCGGTGGACGCCGCGCGGTAGGGCAGGGGTAGGGAGGCGTCGGGCACGGGGCTGTTCATCATGTCGGAGCTCACGCTCAGATGGGCTGCGCCGGGACGCCCGCTCCAGATGGTCCGCATCAAGTGGCGGAACAGCCACGGCAACTGGCCGGGATGGGCGAGCCGTGTCGACAGCTTGGTCGCGGTCCGGAACATCTCCACGGTATCGACCGACCAGTTCCCGCCGCTGCTGTCCTGCAGTCCACTCCGGCCGGACGCCGAAGCCACGGTCTGCGCGGTGATCAGCAGCAGCGGCATCGCGTCGCTCGTCGCGCTGGCGACGCCGGTCAGGGCGTGCATCGCGCCCGGTCCCGTCGTCGCACACACGACCGCCAGCCGGCCACTCGCCTGCGCGTACCCGTCCGCCATGAAGGCCGCCGCTTCCTCATGCCGGGCCAGGACCAACCTCAGCCCCGGGGAGTTCTCCAACTCCTCATAGAACGACAGCAGCGGTCCGCCGGGGACGCCGAAGACGTACTCCACTCCCTGGGCACACAACGCGTCCACCAGCCAGCTGGACACCGACAACACTTTCCCCGCCCCACCGCATCGCCCACCGGGCGTCAGACTCGACGTCACGCACCCCACCTCCCCCGGCAGATCCCGGTGTTCAAAACGGTGATCACATCCACAACAGGCTCCCTCGTAGTGCTTCGTCAGGACGGTTTGGGCGTGTGGTTTGGGCGTGTGGCTTGGGCGTGTGGCTTGGGCGTGTGGCTTGGGCGTGTGGCTTGGGCGTGTGGCTTGGGCGTGTGGTTTGGGCGTGTGGCTTGGAGTGGTGCATGCTGTCGCTCGTACGTCTCGGGCGGGTTGACCAACTGCTGGCGGATCTGGACGAGTTCGTGGCCGAGGTGCTCCCGTCGACACAGCGCAGGAACCGGCGCGGGTGGTGCCATCTCCCTCCACACCGGCGGCCACGTGCCCTCGCAGCTGCCGTAGCCGCCAGGACAGCAACGGGTCACTTCAGGCCAACAATCAGCAGCAAGTAGTTCCGCTTCTACGACACTCGAAGCGACCCGACCTGGCAACACCCGGTCCAGGGCGCACGGAATCGAGACAACACACTCAGGCAGTCCCACACATGACAGGGGCGTGTCTCCCGCGGGCCTACGCCGACCGCGCTTCCGTACGCCGCGCAGCGCAGGACGAAGCGTCGCACCCGCCCGCCCAGCCCCCACATACCGCGCCATAGCAGTACGGGAGGCATCGAGACCGGCCATCGCGCCCCATCGATGCCTCAGGGGCCATGACATCGGTGAAAGCAGGCGCGTCGCCGGCCTGCCCGAGACGTGTTTCCGCTACGACACCGGCTTCAGTGTGGCCGAGTGGTGCATCCGGTAGCGGCCGGGGGAGGTCCCGTACTCCCGCTTGAACGCCTTGGCGAAGGCGAACTCCGATGTGTAGCCCGTCTGTTGCGCGACCACGCGGAGCGGTTGGTCGCCCGCGCGCAGCAGGTGTCCGGCGAGGGTGAGCCGCCACCAGGTCAGATAGCCCAGCGGCGGCTCGCCGACGAAGGCGGTGAACCGCTTCGCGAATGCCGCGCGCGACAGGCCCGCCACCGTGCCCAGCTCCTCCACCGTCCAGGGACGGGCCGGGTCGTGGTGGATCGCACTGAGCGCCTGTCCGATCGCCGGATCACGCAGGGCCGCCGCCCAGCCGGTGGTGTGCTTGGCGTGTTGGTCGTACCAGGCCCGCAGGATGTACAGCAGCGCGGTGTCGAGCAGCCCGCTTGTGGCGGCGGCCGCGCCGGGCCGGGCTTCCTCCGTCTCGCTGCGGAGGAGGTCCAGTACCCCGCCCAACGGCCGCCCGGAGGTTGCCAGCCGGATCAGGCCCGGCAGGCAGGTCAGCAGCGGATGCGGGCGGGCCCGGTTCAGCTGGTAGGCGCCGCAGAGCATCAGCGTCCCGGATGCTTCGGATGCTGCCGACGCTCCAGGTGTTCCGGGCGCTGCCGCACCGGGTGTTCCGGGTACCGCCGCGTCAAGTGTCGCGGGCGCTCCACCGTCCGCCGCCTCCGGGCCGATCTGCCAGGAGCCGTCCAGGATCTGGCGCACCTCGTCCAGCGGGGTGCCGGGGTCGTCGGCCAGTCCGTACCCGACGCCGTGTACGAAGACGAGGTCGCCGGCAGTGAGCCGGATCGGAGAGCCGCCGTCCTCGGGCAGCACCCAGCAGGAGCCCTCCAGCACCGCATGGAACCCGACCCCGGTCGAAGCCGGGAAGCGGAGTCCCCACGCGCCCTGCCGCAGCCTGCGGGCGGCGTGCGGTCGACCGGCGCGCATCGCGGTGATCGCGTCGCTGAGTACGTCCATGCGGCGAGCCTACCTGCGAAGACGGACGCACATGATCGCGAGACGGCAGGGCATGGGCGACCGGACGCGATCTTCGTACGGTAAATCCATCGGGCGGCAGGGCGACCTGACGCCACGTCACTTATGCGTCTGAGGAGTGGATGATGGCCAAGCAGGTGGTGTTCGACGAGCTCGGTGGGCCGGAGGTGCTGCGGATCGAGGAGGTGGAACTCGGCGAGCCCGGCCCCGGCGAGGTACTGGTCCGGGTCGATGCGCTGGGCCTCAACCGGGCGGAGGCGCTGTTCCGCTCCGGCGGCTACTACTACCAGCCCACCTTGCCGGGGTCCCGGATCGGTTACGAGGCGGCCGGGGAGGTGCTGGCGGTCGGAGCGGACGTGACCGGCTTCGCGGTGGGCGACCCGGTACTGACGGCGGGTACCGGCGGGATGAGCACCACCGGGGTGTACGGCGACGAGCTGCGGCTGCCTGCCGAGGACCTGCTCCGGCGCCCCGGCGGGGCGGAAGCGGTGACCGGGGCCGCGCTCTGGTTGTCCTACAGCACGGCGTACGGCGCGCTGGTGGAGAAGGGCGGGCTGCGCCCCGGCGACACCGTGCTGATCACCGCGGCCTCCAGCAGTGTGGGCGTGGCCGCGATCCAGATAGCCAACCACCTCGGCGCGATCCCGATAGCCGTCACCCGCGGTGCGGCGAAGCGCGAGCGGCTGTCGCGGCTCGGCGCGGCGCATGTGATCGCGCTCGACGAGGGCGAACTGCTGGAGCAGCTCGCCGAAGTCACCGGCGGGCGGGGCGCCGAGATCGTCTTCGACCCGGTCGCCGGGCCCGGACTGTCCGACCTCGCCCGGGCGGTCGCGCCCGGCGGGCTGCTCATCGTCTACGGCTGGCTCGACCCGCGGCCGGCGCCGCTGCCGCTCAACTGGACGCTGCGCGTCCTCGGTTACGGCAACCTCCAGGTCACCGGCGACCCGGAGGTACGCCGCCGGACCTGGCACTTCCTGGACGCCGGACTACGGGCCGGCACCCTGGCGCCGCTGATCGACCGCACCTTCGACCTGGAGGAGATCGTCGCGGCCCACCGCCACCTCGAGTCCAACAGCCAGGTCGGCAAGATCGTGGTCACGGTCCGCCCCTAGGGACTTGGAGAAGGCCGGAGTCGGCCGGGAGCAGATCACGACGCTGCTCGTCGACAACCCGCGCGACGCCTTGGCCGGACGAACACCCGCCTGATCGGGGCCCGTTGAGCTGCTACAGGCGCCCGCGCGGGAGCGTCCCCGGGCAGGGTGCTTCGTGGCGGGAAATCCTCCCGGGCCCCTGCCCTCCGCCAGGCCCTCCGCCGGCTCACCGCATGATCGACGAAACGCGCCGATGGACGAGGGGCGCCGGAATTCGGCTATCCCGCCGCCCCGAAGTCCTGCGTCCAGTAATCGCCGGGCTGCGCGAGGCCCACACCCATCTCCTTGAACGAACAGTCGAGGATATTGTGCTTGTGGCCGGGGCTGGACATCCAGCCCTGCATCACACTCTCGGGAGTGGAATAGCCGTAGGCGATATTCTCGCCGTAGGCGGTCCAGTTGTAGCCGGCTCGCGTGATCCGGTCACCCGGAGAAGAGCCGTCGGAACCGGTGTGGGACATATTGCGGTGGTCCGCCATGTCCTGACTGTGGTCCTGCGCTGCCTTGTTCAGCTTCGCATTCAAGGTCAGCGGTGAGCAACCGACCTTGCTGCGCTCACTGTTGACGATTTCCAGAATGCGGGCCGCGATTCCGGAAGCCGGGGGCGCAGAGGGCGCGGCGGGCGAAAACGGGACGGGGGCCTTCGTCGGGGGTGCGGAGTGCGAGGCGGGAGAGGCGGGAGAGGCGGGAGAGGGGGCTTTCGCGGGGCGTGCGGAGTGCGAGGCGTGCGAAGACGGGGAGGGGGCCTTCGCCGACTGCGTCGGCTTCGGCGTCGGCGTCGGCGTCGGGCTCCAGGCGTCCTGCGCCGACCAGTGGTGGTGCTGGTGCGGGGAGGAGTCCCTCTTCGATCGAGCGTATGCCTGACCGTGTTCGTCCCCGTTCCCGTTCAGGCACGCCAGGGCGACGGAGGGCACGGCCACGGCGCCTACGGCAAAGGCGGCAATCGTTATCTTCCGGTGGTTCCGCTTTCGGCGGTGCTTCGTCATCGATTACCTCACTGAGCCGCGGATATGCCGTGCGGCGTCATTCTTGGGACCATCACCGCACAGGGCAAGAAAGCTAGATACTATTCAGCCTAGTAGTAGTGGATGCCGCTTGCCATGGGCGTACGGGCATGCTTTCCACAGTGTGGATCTTCCGCGAATTGGCGTTTCTCCGTCAGAAGTCCCTATGCGCCGAGGGACGGCCGCACCGGCGGGGCCGACCGGATAGCGGTCCAGGCATCCACGGACCGTTCCGCGACCAAGACGGACAAATCCCATATGTCGCAGGGGGCTCATCTACTATCTGTTTTCGTTGACGCCCCACGCATCTATGGCGGATGTCACAAGGGGGGCGATTGCGCTCTCAAGCGACGTCCGTCGGGTGGTGTCACTGGTGCGTCGCCCCGGGCCTGCCGGTGCGGTCGGCACCGCCACGTCACTTTCGCCGCTGCCGCCCGGAACCACCTGTGGCCAAAGCCTGAAGCACCAATCGGCGAGGCCCAGTTGGCAGCGTCGGCAGCCCGGAGAAATCCCGTCATCGCAGGCCACACGGCACGCCTTCGTCGTCGAGGCACCCACAGGTCGTGACCATTCGGTGAAACCAGCTTCAAAGCTTGCGCACAAGTTGCCCACACCCCCTCTCCAGGCGGGCTCCGATGCTCTAGATTGACCGTGCTTCACATGACACGAGGCGACAAATCATGATCTATAGGTCAGGCGCTACGGACGGCCAGCAGCCGCGTCCACGGCGTCGGACCTGGGGGCGAGCAATTCTCTGAAGGCCCGAGAGGGGGGCTTGGGTGCGGGGAGCACCCAAGGTTTCGGTGGGTTCCCGTGCACCTCGAAAGACCGGCAGGACGTGCGAGTCCGCTGCCGCCTGGGTGGGGTGTTCACGTAGCGCTGCAAGAGCCGGCATGTCATTCGCGGGAGGCGGGGGCCTGTCGCGGCGAGGAGCGGTGGGGGGCGGGGGCCTCCCGAAGCGAGGAACGGCGCGGGCGCGGGGGGCGGGGGCCTCCCATGGGGAGGAACGGTGGGGGGCGCGGGCCTCCCAAGGGGAGGAACCGTGTGGGGCGAACACGTCGAGCCCACTGGCGACGTGCGGGGATCTGTACAGCAGGAGGAATTGGCAAGCCCTTTTGTCTCGGCGCGCGGGCGTCCGGACGACGGGGCGATCGGCCGGCCCGCGATCGACTGGGAGCAGCGGTACCGCCGTACCGTGATCACCAGCGATACCGTGGCCACCGCCTGCGTGGTCGCGGCGATCGGTAAGTTCTTCGGGGCCCGGGACGCGGCCAACTGGCACGAGAAGTGGGGAATACTCGCCTTCTTCACCGAATTGCTGGTGCTGGGGGCGCTTGCGGTGAGCCGGTCGTGGGCTCCGGCCGTGCTCGGCCAGGGCGCCGAGGAATTCCGCCGGCTCGGACGCTCACTGTTCATGGCGACCGTCGTACTGGCACTCGGCGGGATCGCCCTCACCTCGCACAACATCAAGCTCTGGATCTTCGTCGCGATCCCCGCCATCGCGCTGATCACCATGACCGCGCGGTATCTGCTGCGCCTCTGGCTGCACAAACAGCGGAAGGAAGGACAGTGCCTACGACCGGTGCTCGCTGCCGGGAGCCTGGCCACCGTGCGCGACCTGATCACCCGAACCCGTAAGTTCCCGCACCTCGGCTGGCGGGTGGATGCGGTGTGCACGACGGACGGTCTCGGGCTCGACGGTGACCAACTGGACGGAGTGCCGGTAGTCGGCCGACTGACGGACGTCGCCACTCACGTCCGCCGCGACGGCTACCGTGTCGTCGCGGTCACACCGGACCCGCACTGGACACCGGACCGGTTGCAACGGCTGGCCTGGAACCTCGAAGGCAGCGACGCCGAGATGGTCGTGGCCCCCGTGCTGATGGAGGTGGCCGGCCCGCGGCTGCACGTCGACGCGGTGCTCGGGATACCGCTGCTGCGGGTCAGCATGCCGGCCTTCACCGGGGGCCGCCGGGCGGTCAAAGGGGTCGTCGACCGGATGGGCGCAGCGATCCTGCTGATGCTGTTCGCGCCGCTGATGGTGTGCGTCGGGCTGCTGGTGCTGGTGGACAGCCGGGGCGGGGCGTTCTACCGCCAGCGCAGGGTCGGCAAGGACGGCCGCGAGTTCACCATTCTCAAGTTCCGCACCATGGTCGCCGGGGCCCACGGGGCACGTGCCGAGCTGGCCGACCGCAACGAGGGTGCGGGGCTGCTGTTCAAGGTCCGTCGGGATCCGCGGGTGACGCGGGTGGGGACGGTGCTGCGCCGGTACTCGATCGACGAGCTTCCCCAGTTGTTCAACGTGCTCATGGGGTCGATGTCGCTCGTCGGTCCGCGGCCTCCCTTACCGGAGGAGTCCGCTGCCTACGGGCCGGACATCCGGCGGCGGCTGTTGGTCAAGCCGGGGCTCACCGGCCTGTGGCAGATCAGCGGACGCAGCGACCTGCCGTGGGAGGAGGCCGTCCGCTTGGACCTGCGGTACGTGGAGGACTGGTCGCTCGCCCTCGACACGGTGATCTTGTGGAAGACCCTGCGTGCGGTGCTCCAGGGGCAGGGGGCCTACTGATGCGCGGGGGTCGTCGTCCGGCCGACGCATGGATCGCAGGCCGCAGGGGCCTGCCTGCGGGGAGGAACGCGTCATGAGAGTAAGCGTCTTCGGGCTCGGCTACGTGGGCTGCGTGTCGGCCGCGTGCCTGGCCGACATGGGCCACGAGGTCATCGGGGTGGACGTGAACCAGGCGAAGGTCGACCTGGTCAACGACGGCAAGGCCCCGGTGGTCGAGGAGCGGATCGGCGAGCTCACCGCCGAGGTGGTGCGGAGCGGCGCCTTACGCGCCACCGTCGACGTCCGTGAAGCGATCATGGGCAGCGAGGTGTCGTTGGTCTGCGTCGGCACCCCGTCGGAACCCAACGGCAGCCTGTGCACCGCCTACTTGGAGCGGGTCACCGAGCAGATCGGCGCCGCTCTCGCCGAGCGGGGCGGACGGCACACCGTCGTGTTCCGCTCCACCATGCTCCCCGGCACCTGCCTCAACCTGCTCGTGCCGATCCTGGAGAAGCACTTCGGCGGCACGGCCGGAGTGGAGATCGGGGTCGCGGTCAACCCGGAGTTCCTGCGCGAGGGCACCAGCGTGCGGGACTTCTTCGACCCGCCCAAGACCGTCATCGGCGAGCTCGACCCGGCGAGCGGCGACGCACTGCTCGCGCTGTACGAGGGGCTGCCCGGCGAGGTGTTCCGGGTGCCGGTCCCGGTGGCCGAGGCGATCAAGTACGCGGACAACGCGTTCCACGGCCTCAAGATCGGCTTCGCGAACGAGCTGGGCGCGGTGTGCCAGGCGCTCGGGGTGGACTCGCACCAGGTGATGGATGTGTTCCTGGCCGACCGCAAGCTGAACATCAGCCCCGCCTACCTGCGGCCCGGCTTCGCCTTCGGTGGCTCCTGCCTGCCCAAGGACCTGCGCAGCCTGGTCCACGCGGCGCAGCGGGCCGACGTCTCGGTGCCCATCCTCGCCCACGTGCTGACCTCCAACTCCGCACATCTGCAACGCGCGGTGGAGCTGGTCGAGCGCACCGGCAGGCGCCGGGTGGGAATGTTCGGGCTGTCCTTCAAACCCGGCACCGACGACCTCCGCGAGAGCCCGCTCGTCGAGCTGGCGGAGCGGCTCTTCGGCAAGGGGTACGACCTTCGGATCCACGACGCCAACGTGAGCCTCTCCCGGCTGATCGGCGCGAACCGCGAGTACATCGAGACCCGGCTGCCGCACCTCGCGCAGCTGCTCGCGGATTCCGTCGAGGAGGTGCTCGACCATGCCGAGGTGTGCCTGGTCGGGACCAGGGATGCGGCCGTGCTGTCGGCGCTGCCCCACGGCGGCGCCGACGGGCCGGTGATCGTCGACCTCATCCGCCTTCCCGACGCCGAGGCGCGCCGGGCCGAACCGGGGTACGTGGGCCTTGCTTGGTAATGCAATCAGCGGTGAGGGGTCGGGCCGGCGCGCGCTGATCCTGGTGGAGAACCTGTCGGTGCCGTTCGACCGGCGGGTGTGGCAGGAGTGCACGACGCTGCGCGACGCGGGCTGGGATGTGCACGTCATCTGTCCCCGGGGGGAGAAGCGGGACACGGAGCCGGAGGCATTGATCGACGGGGTGCGGATCCACCGCTACCCGTTGCGCGCGGCCACCGGAGGGCCGGCCGGCTATCTGCGGGAGTACGGATCGGCCTTGTGGCATACGGTCCGGCTGGCCCGCAAGGTCGGCGCGGTCGACGTGGTCCACGCCTGCAATCCGCCCGACCTGCTGTTCCTGCCGGCGCTGTGGCTCAAGCGGCGCGGCGCGCGGTTCGTCTTCGACCAGCACGACCTGGTACCCGAGCTGTACCTCTCCCGGTTCGACCGCGGCGAGGATCTGCTCTATCGCGCCGTGTGCGCGCTGGAACGGCGGACCTACCGGGCCGCGGACATCGTGCTCGCCACGAACGAGAGCTACCGGGACGTCGCGCTGCGCCGTGGCGGCAAGCGGCCGGCGGACGTCTTCGTGGTGCGCAGCGCGCCCGCCGTCGAGCGGTTCCAACCGGTGCCGCCGGAGCCGGAGTTGAAGCGGGGCAAACCTCATCTGCTGTGTTACCTCGGCGTCATGGGCCCCCAGGACGGCGTCGACTACGCCCTGCGGTCCCTTGCGACGTTGCGCGACGAACTCGGGCGGACCGACTGGCATGCGGTGTTCGTCGGCGCAGGCGACGCCTTCGACGCGATGGTGGAGCTCGCCCGGCGGCTCGGACTCTCCGAGCAGGTGCAGTTCACCGGGCGCATACCGGACGCCGATCTGGTGCGCTATCTGTCCACCGCGGACGTGTGCCTCTCCCCCGACCCGCGCAATCCGCTCAACGACGTGTCGACCATGAACAAGGTCCTGGAGTACATGGCGATGGGCCGGCCGATCGTCTCGTTCGACCTCCGGGAGGCGCGGGTCTCCGCCGGTGACGCCGCCGTCTACGCGCCCGCCAACGACGAGGCCGCATTCGCGAAGCTCATCGCGCTGCTGCTGGACGATCCGGAGAAGCGGGCCCGGATGGGCAAGATCGGCCAGGAGCGGATCGGCGGGCCGCTCTCCTGGCGGAACTCGCAGGCGTCGCTGCTCGCCGCCTACGCCGCTGCCTGCCGGGACCGCGCTCCGGTGTCGGCGGGCGGCCCGGTCCGTACGGGGAAGAGGCCGGGCCGTTGAGCGACGACACGATCCGCCTGGTCACCCTCGGGCGGATATTTCGCAGGCGATGGCGGCTGCTGGCCGTCCTCACCGTGGTGGGCGCGCTCGTCGGCTACGGCACCTCGGTGCTGTTTCCGCCGAGCTACACGACGTCGGCATCGGTACTGCTGCCGGGGCAGTGGGAAGAGCGCGAGCTGCTGACCCAGGTGGACATCGCCACCAGTTCGTCCGTGGTCGACCGCGCGGCCGCCAAGCTCGGCTGGCGGGACGTCAGCGCCGACGAGCTGCGGGATCGGGTGAGCGCTCAGGCCGCCGACGGGAACATCATCACGATCTCGGGTACGGCCGACACCCCGGCGCGCGCGCAGCAACTCGCCGACCAGGTGGCCCGGCAATTCGTCGGATTCGCCGCACGGATCGCGGGCGCCGGCACCGACTCCGACGCGGCTACCGGGACCGAGGCGCTGCGGCAGAAGGTGGTGGAGACCAACCGCCGCATCACGGATCTCGCCAACGCGGCCGAACCGGGGCGGACCGTGGAAGGCGTGCAGGCCCGCACCGCGCTCGAGAATCTGCGCACCTCCCTGGAACAGGCCATGACCAAGCTGGACGAGGCCAACCCGGCTCCCGACAAGGCGGGCATGGTCGTCATGGGGGCGGCGGCCCGGCCGACCGGCGAGGCGCCGCCGACGAGGATGCAGCTCATCGCGGCCGGTGCGCTGCTGTTCTTCCTGCTCGCGGTCATCGGCTGCCTCGTAGCCGCGCGGATGAATCGCCGGCTGCGCACCGAACCGGAGATCGCCGCGGCGCTGGGCTCGGTGCCGCTGGGCACCGTCGACGTACCCGATGAACGGCCCGCGCACCGGCCGGCAAGCCGTGGCCCGCGGGCCCGGATCCGCCGACTCCTCGGCGTCGACACCCGTTGGGACCTACCGACCCCGCAGAGGTCCGGCGACGAGGCCGGCAGGCGGATCCGCTACCGACGGGTGTGCGCGCGCCTTCGGGACCAACTGACCTCCCCCCGGCGGCTGTTGGTGGTGGTCCCGGACGGCGACGAGATCGCCCGCCGGGCCGCCGTACAGCTCGTCGCCGAGGCCAGGAGCGATCTGCTGCTGCGGGTCGTGGAGGTTTCGGTGGTCCGGCCGATGGTGCCGGACCGTGACACCGAGTCCGGTGCCGTGGTCGTCCTCAGCGCGGGCGGCTGGACCGCGGAGGAGCTCGCCGGCCTCGCCGAGGCGTGTGCGGACGGCAGGCACGAGGTCGTCGGCTTCGTCGTCGCCGGCCCGGTCCGGGCCCGTCCGGCGCGGTCCGTCGGCGATCCTCCGGACAACGCCACTCCGGCCCTCGCGGTTCGCGGCCACGCGACGGGAGGTTCGGTGTGACGACGAGCACGACCGCGGCGCCGCCGGCCGCCGCTCCGCTGCTTGACCTGCAAGGACTGGTGGTGGCGGTGCGCAGGCGCCGCCGACTCTGGGGCTCCCTGACGCTCCTGGGGCTGCTGGTCGGCGTGGCGGTGGCGGTCCTGCTGCCGCCGGCGCCGAGCGCGACGACCAAGGTGCTGGTCGCGCATCAGGAGGACCAGCCGAACGACACCGGAACGCTGATGCGCACCGACGTCGCGGTGCTGGGGACCTCGCGGATCGCCGGCCAGGCCCTTCGGACCCTCAAGTCCCCGGAGAAACCGGAAGACTTCATGCGGGAGTACCTGGGTACCGGCCTGACCAACAACCTGCTGCAGATCGATGTGACAGGTGACAGCGACGCGGACGCGGTCGCCCGGGCCAAGGCGCTGGCCGATGCGTTCGTCGCGGACCATGTGCGGCGGATGCGGGAGACCGCGGACGCCGACGCCAAGGCCCTGATCGACCGGCGCGACAGCATGCGGGGCGAACTCGCCGCGGTCAACAAGACGATCGGAGACCGGTCGCCGGGGAACGACCCGAAAGCGTCGGCGAGCCTGGAGTCGCTCTTCGCCCGCCGGGCCGAGCTCAACTCGCGGATCGCCGATTACGACCAGCGCGCCGAGGATGCGCGCCTCGGCACGCCCCGGATCATCACCGGCACGCAGATCGTGGACGCCCCGAGCGCGGTGCACCACTCCCTGCCCAAGACTGCCGCCACCGACGCCGCGATCGGGCTCGTCCTCGGGCTCGTCCTCGGGCTCGCGCTGGCCGCGGTCGGCGTGGTGGTGGCGGACCGCCCGGTGTTGCGCCGGGACATCGCGGCGAACCTGGGCGCCTCGGTCATCGCGGAGCTGCCCCGCCGGTCGGCCGGGCGGTGGCGGCGCCGACGGATCCGGGCGGCACGCGAACGGCTCACCGCGTCCCTGGCGCGCACCGTGCGCGACTCCGCGGAACCGGTGTCGCTGCTGGAACTGGGCTGTGCGCGCAGCACGGCCGAGATCGCCCTGAACGTCGGCAGGGCGCTGATGGTGGAGGGGCCCATGGTCGTCATCGACGGTCTGCCCGGCCCGCAGCTCGCAGGCCGCCGCCCGCAGCCGGGAGACCCGACCGTGGTCGGCGGCGAGCGTGCCGCCGCCGTGCCGGACGACGGGCGCCGGCTCGGCGTCGGCTCGGTCGCGCCCGGCACGGCGTGGACCGACCTCCAGTACCTCGGCACCCAGACCGTGCTCGTCGTGCGTGCCGGGCACGGCAGCGCCGCATGGCTGCACACCGTGGCGCGGCAACTCGCCGACCAGCACATTCCGGTGATCGGTGTGGTGCTGATCGACCCCGATCCGCGGGACCGGACCGACGGCACGCTGTGGGACGGGCTGCACATCGCGCTGCGGGGCCATGGCGAACGGTCGGCCCGGCAGAAGGGTGGGAGTAGTCCCCCAGCTACCGCTGGGGGCACCCCCACCCACGCCGTTCAGGCAGTGGGGGAGGGCCGGCGGCGGACGGAGCGGTTGCCCATGTGGGCCGCACAGGTCCCGGACAGCGATCAGGAGGCGCAGTAGGACATGTGTGGCATCGCAGGCACCTACCGATGGCCGGACGGGAAGGTCGTGACCGACCGGCTCACCGACACCCTCGCCCACCGCGGTCCGGACGGCGCGGGCCGGTACAGCCACCCCGCCGGTGACGGCGAAGTGCACCTCGGGCACCGCCGGCTGGCCATCATCGACCTGTCCGAGACCGGCGCCCAGCCGATGGTCTCGGACGGCCTCGCCCTGACGTACAACGGCGAGCTGTACAACGCACCCGAGCTGCGTGCCGAACTGGCGGCCGCCGGGGTGCGCTTCCGCGGTACCTCCGACACCGAGGTACTCCTGGAGGCGTGGCGGCGCTGGGGCACGGACTGCCTGCCCCGGCTGCGCGGCATGTTCGCGTTCGGGATCTTCGATGAGCGGACCGGTGAACTGGTGCTCGCCCGCGACCAGTTGGGCATCAAGCCGCTGTTCCTGCTCCGGCGCGGGGAGGGCCTGGTGTTCGCCTCCGAGCTGAAGGCACTCGCCGCCGCAACCGGCGGCAAGCTGGAGGTGGACCATGCGGCGCTGGTGGCCTCGCTGCTCTACTACTGGGTGCCGGACTCGCGGTGCGCGTTCCGCGAGGCGGAGAAACTGCCGCCGGGGAGCTGGCTGCGGATCCGGCCCGACGGCCAGGTGGAGCGCGGCCGGTACTGGCACCTGAAGGACGTCGCCGCCGAAGGCCGGGAGCGGGCCCGGTCCGGTGAGCGGCCGGACCTCGCTGCCATCGTCGAGGAGTCGGCCCGGCAGCACCTGCTCTCCGACGTCCCCGTGGCGACCTTCCTCTCCGGCGGCCTCGACTCCAGCTACCTGACCGCGCTCGCGGCCCGCCACCGACCCGGGATCTCCGCCTACACGATCGGATTCCGCGCCGAGGACGCCAGGTTCGAGGCGATGCCCGACGACCTGCGCTACGCCCGGCAGGTGGCCGAGCGGTTCGGCGTCGACCTGCACGAGATCGAGATCGCTCCGAACGTGCTCGACCTGCTGCCGCAGATGACGTACCACCTGGACGAGCCGATCGGCGACCCCGCCGCGATCAACACCTTCCTGATCTGCTCGGCCGCACGCGAGGCCGGGATCAAGGTGATGCTCTCGGGGATGGGCGCCGACGAGCTGTTCGCGGGGTACCGCAAGCACCTGGCCAACCTGCTCGCGCTGCGCTACCAGCGCGTCCCGCGGCCCCTGCGGCGCGGGGTGTCCGCGGCCGTGGACCGGCTGCCGGTCGCCACGGCCCGCCGGGGGTACCGGTCGGTGCGCTTCGCGAAGCGGTTCCTGTCCTTCGCCGATCTGCCGGAGGAGACCGCGTTCCGGCGCAGCTACACCATGTACGACCAGGACGAGCTGCTCGCTCTCGTCGACCCGGACTTGGCCGGGACGGTCGAGGACGTGCTGACCGAGCATGCGGACATCTACCAGGACAACGACCTCGACGACTTCGTCAACCGCATGTGCCTGGGCGACGCCCGGATGTTCCTGCCGGGCCTGAACCTCACGTACACGGACCGCTCCAGCATGGCCGCGTCGACCGAGGTGCGGGTGCCGTACGTGGACGTCGAGGTGGTCAAGGCGGCGTTCGCCGTGCCCGGCGCTCGCAAGATCGTCGGACGCCAGGGGAAGGCCGTCCTCAAGGAGGCAGCCGCCTCGGTCCTGCCCCGGGAGATCGTCTACCGGCCGAAGGGCCTGTTCAGCGCCCCGCTGCGCGCCTGGATGAGCCGCGATCTGGCACCACTGGTGCGCGAGGTGGTCGACGACGGCGTACTCGTACGCGACGGGTTCCTGCGCCGCGACGCGCTGGCGCGGATGGTCGCCGAGGACGCCGCCGGGCAGCGGGACTTCTCCAAGCATCTGTGGCATGTGCTGACCCTCGAGTACTGGTATCGCGACGCGACCTCTGGGTCCGGCAAAAGCGCTCGGCAAACGGCTTAGGAATCAGAGGAGTTCGGGTGAAACAGGTTGTGCAGAACTACAAGAGCGGCGAGCTGGCGGTGCTCGACGTGCCGGTGCCGGGGTGCAAGCCGGGCGGTGTGCTGGTCCGCAGCGCCTACTCGCTGATCTCCACCGGGACCGAGCTGATGAAGGTGTCCGAGGCCGGCATGTCGATGCTGGGCAAGGCCCGCTCCCGGCCGGACCAGGTCGCCAAGGTCATGCAGAGCGTGGCCACCAACGGGCTGCCCGCCACCTACCGCAAGGTGATGGGCAAGCTGGACTCCTACACACCGCTGGGCTACTCGCTGTGCGGGGTGGTCGAGCAGGTCGGCACCGGGGTCGACGAGGTGAAGCTCGGCGACCTCGTGGCCTGCGCCGGCAATGAGCACGCATTGCACGCCGAGCTGAACTGGGTGCCGAAGAACCTCTACGCCCGGGTGCCGGACGGCCTCGCACCACAACACGCGGCCTTCGGCACCGTCGGGTCGATCGCGATGCAGGGCGTCCGCCGCGGCGAGCCACAGCTCGGCGACGTGGCGCTGGTCATCGGCCTCGGCCTGATCGGGCAGCTGGTGGTGCAACTCCTCGCCGCCTCGGGAGTCCGCGTCGTCGGCGCCGACCCCGACCCGGTGCGCTGCGAACTCGCCGAGCGCCTGGGCGCCGCGGCCTGCGGCGATCCCGCGTCCGCGGCCGTGGAAGCCGCCGTCGCCGAGCTCACCGGCGGTCACGGCGTGGACCAGGTGTATCTGGCCGCCGGCGGCGGCAGCAACCAGCCCGTGGAGCTGGCCGCCCGGCTCTGCCGGGACCGCGGCCGGGTCGTCGACATCGGCAAGTGCCGCCTGGACCTGCCGTGGAACGCGTACTACGAGAAGGAGCTCGACGTCCGGTTCTCCCGTTCGTACGGTCCCGGGCGCTACGACCCGGAGTACGAGCTGGAGGGGCGCGACTACCCGATCGGCTACGTGCGCTGGACCGAGCGCCGCAACCTGGCGTGCTTCCTCGATCTCCTCGCCCGCGGCAGCGTCGACGTGGAGCCCTTGGTGTCCCACATCGCCGACTTCGACGACGCCGTCGAGACGTACCAGCGTCTGAAGGACGGCGAACTGAAGGCCGTGGCCGTGCTGTTCCGGTACCCCGGGCACGAGGTGGAAGCCGAGGCCCCGGCGGTCGCGGTGCCCACGGTGCACGCGAAGCGGAGTCCGGCCCGGGCCGCCAAGGCGCCGGTGCGGCTGGCGTTCGTCGGCGCGGGGAACTACGCGACGTCGATGCTGCTGCCGCACCTCGCACAGCGCGACGGCATCGAATTGTCGACCGTCGTCACCACGACCGCGCTGTCCGCGGCCAACGCACAGCGGAAGTTCGGCTTCGCCGAGGCGACCACCGACCTCGACGCCGTGCTCGGCGACACGTCCATCGACGCGGTGTTCGTCGTCACCCGGCACAGCTCGCACGCCGAACTGACCCGAAAGGCGCTGCTGGCCGGCAAGACGGTGTTCGTGGAGAAGCCCCTGGCCCTCACCGAGGACGACCTGGCGGGGGTGCTCGCGGCGGTGGAGGAATCCGGCAACGACCGGCTGCAAGTCGGCTTCAACCGCCGGTTCGCACCGCTGCTCCATGAGGCCAGGAAGCGGTTCGGCGCCCGGACCGGTCCGGCGAGCCTGCGCTACCTGGTCAACGCGGGCCGGCTACAGCACGGCAGCTGGTACCTCCAACAGGGCACCGAGGGCTCGCGGTTCACCGGCGAGGGCGGACACTTCATCGACACGGCGAGCTGGCTGCTCGACGCCGACCCGGTCTCGGTGTACGCGGTCGCCCCGTCCGGCAACGAGGACCTCCAGGTCGTGCTGCGCTACCCGGACGGGTCCACCGCCACGATCAGCTACGTCACCACCGGTGCGCCCGGTTTCCCCAAGGAGACGCTGGACCTGGTCGCGGACGGCAAGGTGCTGCGGCTCGACGACTTCGTGCGTGCCTCGGTGTATGCGGACGGCACAGTCGGCCCCAAGAAGTGGGTCAGCTCGCGGCTGCCCAAGGCCCGGGACAAGGGCCAGAACGCCGAACTGGCCGCGTTCATCAAGGCCGTGCGGACCGGCGGGCCGATGCCGGTGCCGCTGGAGTCGCTGGTCGCCACCACCGCGGCCACCCTCGCCGTGCAGGCCGGTCTGGCCGCCGGCGCGCCGGTGACGTTGGCGAGGGCGCGATGACCATGAGCGCGGGCTGGTACCTGCGGCGGCTGTCCCGGATGGAGCCGCGGGAGGTCGGCGGCCGGGTGGGCGACGCCGTGCGCAGGCGGCGGTGGCGGTCGGCGCGGCCGGACTGCCCGGACGTGACCGGCGCCCGGTTCACCGCGGTCCTGCCCGCCGGAACGATCGACGCGGTGCCACCGGACGCCGCGAAACGTCTCCTCGCCGAAGCGGACCGCCTGATGGCCGGGCACGCCGAGTATTTCGGGGTGGTCCGCGACGACCTGGCCGACCCGGACTGGTGGTACGACCCGAAGAGCGGACGCCGGGCTCCGTGGGGCTACGCCTTCGACGTGCCCTACCGGAACGAGGACGCGGTCGGGGACATCAAACAGATCTGGGAGTTGTCCCGGCACCAGTACCTCAGCGTGCTGGCCGCCGCCTACGCGATCACCGGGGACGAGCGGTACGCCGAGCGGGTGGCCGAGCACCTGCGGTCGTGGTGGGCGGGCAACGCGCCGCTGCGCGGAGTGCACTGGATCAGCGGCATCGAGCTGGGCATCCGGCTGCTGTCCTGGGTGTGGATCCGCCGCCTGCTCGACGGCTGGCCGGGCGCGGCCGGGCTGTTCGAGGACAACCCGGTGGCGCTGAACCAGATCTGGCACCACCAGCGCTGGCTGGCCGCCTTCCCCAGCCGGGGCTCCTCGGCGAACAACCACGTCATCGCCGAGGCCGCCGGGCAGTTCGCCGCGGCCTGCGCGTTCGGGTGGTTCCCCTCCTCGGCGCGCTGGCGCGCCGGCGCGCTGAGGTCGCTGGAGCGGCATCTGCGCGGCAACACCTTCGCCTCCGGCCTCAACCGCGAGCTGGCCACCGAGTACCACGGACTGGTGCTGGAACTCGGCCTGGCCGCGGTGGCCGAGGCGGATGCCGCCGGAGTGCCGGTCCCCGCGTCCGTCCGGCTGGTACTTCTGCGGATGACCGATGCGCTCGCGGCCATCGTGGACAGCCGTCTGCGGCCGCCGCGCCAGGGGGACGCGGACGACGGGCACGGTCTGGTCGTGGACGGCGCGGGCACCGACCGCTGGGCCTCGCTGCTGGCCACCGGGGACGCCGTGTTCGGCCGGCTCGCCTGGTGGCCGGCGGTGACCGGCACCGATGTGCGCACCCCGCTGCTGGCCGCGCTCATCAAACCCACTGAACCGTCCGTGACCCGCCCGGCAAGCCGACCGGCGCATTTCGCCGACGCGGGCATGACCATCCTGCGCGGTCCGGAGGAGATCTGGTGCCGCTGCGACGGTGGTCCGCACGGCTTTCTCTCCATCGCCGCGCATGCCCATGCGGACGCGCTGTCCGTGGAGGTCCGGCACGACGGGGTCGACGTGCTCGCCGACCCGGGGACGTTCTGCTACCACGGGCAGCCCGAGTGGCGGCAGTACTTCCAGTCGACGCTCGGCCACAACACCCTGCAACTGGACGGCAGCGACCAGTCCGTCTCCGGTGGCCCGTTCCTGTGGACCCGGCACGCGCCCAGCCGCGTCCTGGTCGCGGACACCTCCGACGCCTCCGACGGGAGGACGGCCCGCTGGTGGGCCGAGCACGACGGCTACCAAGGTTCCGTGCACCGCCGCCGGGTGGAACTGACGGCCGCGACGCGGGAGTTGAAGGTGGTGGACGAGGTGCGCGGCCCGCGCCGGGCCGTGCAGCTGGCGTTCCACCTCGGCCCCGCGATCGCCGCCGACCTGGCGGGCAACCGGGCAGTGCTCGCCTGGACCCGGGACGGCGAGGACCGCTCCGCCGTGCTCGACCTGCCCCGGCAGCTGAGCTGGCGAGCGCACCGCGGCGAGACCCATCCGCCGCTGGGCTGGTACTCCCCCGGCTTCGGGCGCAAGGAACCCACCACCACGCTGGTCGGCACCGGTTTCGCCGACGGCGTGGAGGGTTTCACCACCGTACTCAGGTTCCGCGGCTAGGGGGGCGCGTGGGGATCAAGAGGCGGCACTGGGCGTGGGCGGCGGCACCGCCGGCGCTGGCCCTGCTGGCGGCGACCGGCTGTGCGAGCACGCCGGGCGTCCGGGCGGAGCCGACCGCTGCGCCGTCCGTGTCCGGGGCGTCGACCAGGCCCGTGGCCCGGGTGTGTGCCGAGCCCGCGGCCGGGCCGGCGAAGGCTCCGGCGGGCGCGGTGACGGTCGATCCCGCGGTGACCGGTGACCTGGCCGCGAAGACCAAGAGCAGTCCCCCGAACACCACGTTCTGGCTTCGACCGGGCACACACAGACTCGACCCGGACCGCTACGCCCAGGTCATCCCCAAGAACGGGGACCGCTACCTCGGTGCGCCGGGCGCGGTGCTCGACGGCCGGAAGAGGAACCAGTACGCGTTCGGCGGTACCGCCCGCGACGTCACCCTCCGCTACCTGACCGTGCAGGGTTTCGTCGCGCCGCAGAACGAGGGCGTGGTCAACCATGATTCGGCCGACGGCTGGGTGATCGAGCACACGACGATCCAGCACAACTCCGGCGCCGGGCTGATGGCCGGTGCCCGCCAACGGGTCCGCGCCAGCTGCCTGCGCGACAACGGCCAGTACGGCATGGACGCATACAAGTCCGGCGGCCATATCGGCGGCCTGGTGGTCGAGGGCAACGAGATCGTGGGCAACAACACCGGCGACTGGGAGCGGCGGCAGGAGGGCTGCGGCTGTACGGGAGGCATCAAGTTCTGGGCCGTCAACGGCGCCGACGTACGCGGCAACTGGGTGCACGACAACCGTGGAACAGGGTTGTGGGCGGACACCGACAACAACGACTTCCGCATCGAGAACAACGTGCTGGAGGCCAACGACGGCGCCGCCCTGATCTACGAGACCAGCTACAACGCGGTCATCCGGAACAACACGATCCGGCGGAACAACTGGGTCGAGGGCCGCAGGGCAGCCGACCGCGGCGACAACTTCCCGTTCGCGACCGTCTACCTGTCCGAGTCCGGCGGTGAACCACGGATCAAAGCCCGCACCGACGAGATCGAGATCTACCGGAACCTGCTGGAGAACAACTGGTCCGGGATCACCCTGTGGGAGAACGCCGACCGGTTCTGCAACAGCCCGGCCAACACCTCGTCCGGTGACTGCACCTTGCTGGTGCGGAACACCGACCGCTGCGCGAAGCCGGCGATCGCCACCGCACCGCTGTACGCCGACTGCCGGTGGAAGACCCAACGGGTGGACATCCACGACAACCGCTTCGTGCTGGACAAGTCCGTCGTCAAGTGCACGGTGACATGCGACCGCATGGCGGTCCTTGCCAACTACGGCACCTATCCCAACTGGTCGCCGTACAAGGGTGAACGGGTGGCCGAGGCCATCACCCTTGAACAGCACAACCGCTGGCGCGACAACGTCTACCTCGGACCGTGGAAATTCGTCGCCAACGACCCCAGCCGGGTGCTCGACTTCGAGCAGTGGCAGGGCACGCCGTACCAGCAGGACGCGGGCAGCACCTTCCGCGCAGGGGACGGTGGTTGAGATGGGCGCGGACCACACGCCGAAGATCGCCGGGACAGTCTGGGGGCTGCTGGTCCTCAACACGCTCGGCTCCGCCGGGGCGAAGACCATCGTCCCGCTGCCCCGCTCCCTCATCCAGTTGGTCACCATGGGCGCGCTGATCGCCGCGTTCACGCTGGCGCTCGCGCTCAATGTCCGGCTTCGTATCCGGCCCAGCGCCTTCCTGTTCCTGCTCACCCTGCTGCTGGTGTCGAGTGTGATCTCCAGTGCGCACCTGGAGTCCGGGTTCGGTGCGCTGTTCCGCTGCGTCCGGCTGACGCTCTTCGTCGGCACGCTGTGGCTGCTCAGCCGCTGGTGGGACGGCGGCCTGACGTTCGTCCGGCACCACATCCGGATGTACTTCGCGGTGCTCGGCTCGGTGGCCGCCGGGCTGGTCGTCTCACCGGGTGCGGCCATGCCCGACCTCTACGGCGGGCGCCTTGTCGGGGCGCTGTGGCCGCTCACCCCGCCGCAGATCGGACAGTACGCCGCGGTGATCACCGGGCTCACCGTGCTGCTCGTGCTGGGCCGCCGGACCGACAGAACCAGCGCCGCGGTGGTCATCGTGCCGTCCATCGTCCTGCTCGCGTTGACCCATACCCGGACGGCCACACTGGGCCTGCTCATCGGGCTGGCGTTGGCGATCGGCTCGCTCTTCCTGACCAGCGCCGCCGCCCGCCGGTTCTTCACCTGGGCGGTGCTGTGCTCCGCGGTGGCCGCGGCGGCGCTCGGCTCGGTGCTGGAGGCGTGGTTCCTGCGCGGGCAGAGCCAGGAGAACTTCTCCAATCTCACCGGTCGGGCCAAGGTCTGGGACGCCCTGCTGGCAGCGCCCCGGTCGACCTCGGAGCAGCTGTTCGGCGTGGGCCTGGGCGACAAATCGTTCGGCGGGCTGCCGATCGACAACAGCTGGCTGGCCGTTTACCAGGAACAAGGGCTGACCGGCGTCGCCCTGGTGGCCGCGATCATCATCGTGCTGGGCGGCGTCGCGCTGCTGCGGCCACCGTCGCTGTCGAGGGCCTGCGCGATCTTCCTGATCAGCTACTGCGCGATCGCGTCGTACACCGAGGCGGGGCTGGGCGACGCCTCACCGTATCTGCTGCATCTGACCGTCGCCGCCGCACTGCTGGCCACACCTGCCGAGGCCACGACCCCCGCCACACCCGAAGTCCCTCGACGGCACATACCGCACTGGGCCCGACGATCGGAGGTGACCTGAGCATGCACGTCCTCGTGGTGCACAACCGCTACGCCTCGGCGCAGCCGAGCGGGGAGAACAAGGTCGTCGACCAGGAGGTGGCGCTGCTGCGCGCGGCAGGCCACCGGGTCGAGGTGTTCGAGCGACGCAGTGACGACATCGGCGCCATGTCCCTGCTCGACAAGGCCAAGGTGCCGCTGCTTGTGCCGTGGAACTCGGCCGTCCGCAAGGAACTCGCCGCCCGACTCCGCACCGAGCGGCCGGACGTGGTGCACGTCCACAACGTCTTTCCCCTCCTGTCGCCCGCGGTGCTGGCCGCCTGCGCCGACGCCGACGTGCCCGCAGTCGCCACGCTGCACAACTACACCCAGGTCTGCCCGCCCGGCACGCTGCAACGGGACGGCCGGCCGTGCACCGAGTGCGTCGGGTCCGCGCCGCTGCCCGCCGTCCGGCACGGCTGCTACCGCGGCTCCCGGCTGGCGACGGTGCCGCTCGCGGTCAGCATGTCGGTCAACCGGCGGCGGTGGTGGTCCGGCGTGGAGCGGTTCTTCTGCATCTCCGCGGCGCAGCGCGAGGTCCTGGTGCGGGCGGGCATGCCGCCCGAGCGGTTGACGGTCAAGCACAACTTCGTGCCTGAGCCGGGCACTTGCCGCGCGGGCGACGGTGAGCAGGTGCTCTCTCTCGGCCGGCTCGCGGAGGCCAAGGGCGTACGGCTGCTGATGGCCGCGTGGGACGAGATCGCCGCGGGCGGCGGCGTGGGCGTGCCGCTGGTGATCGCCGGCACGGGGCCGTTGGAGCGGGAGGTGACGGCCTGGGCGGCGGGCCGGGACGACGTGCGGTACGTCGGCCTGTACGACACGGCCCAGTGCCGGGAGGCGATCGCGCGGTCGGTCGCCGTGGTGGCCCCCTCGACGTGGCTGGAGGCGTTCGGCCTGGTGGTCGTGGAGGCGATGGCGGCCGGGGTCCCGACCGTCGCCGCTGGTCACGGCGCCTTCGTCGAACTCGTCGAGGACGGGGTGACCGGGCTGCTGCACCGACCGGGCGAGCCCGCCTCGCTCGCGTCCGGCATACGCCGGATCGCGGCCGAGCCGGCCCGCAACCGCGAGATGGGCCGGGCGGCCCGGCGCCGTTACGAACAGGGCTTCAGCCCGGCCGTCGGGCTGGAGCGCCTGGTGGAGGAGTACCGCACCGCGATCGCGGGTCGGTCGGAAGCAATGAGGGACGGAATCAATGGGGGGTAGTAGATGACACGATGCCGACTCTGCGGCTCGGAAGCGATGGCGAGCGTCGTCGATCTCGGAGCGACGCCACCGTGTGAGAGCTTTCTCGCCGCGGACCAACTGGACCAGGCGGAGCCGGCGTACCCGCTGCACCTGCGGGTCTGCACCGACTGCTGGCTGGCGCAGATCCCGCCGCTGATCACGCCGGAGGAGACGTTCAGCGAGTACGCGTACTTCTCCTCCTTCTCGACCTCCTGGGTGGAGCATGCGCGCACGTTCGTCGCCGACGCCGTAGAGCGCCTCGCTCTCGGCCCCGACGCCTTCGTGGTCGAGGTCGCGAGCAACGACGGGTACCTGCTGAGGCACCTGGTGGACCGGGGGATCCGCTGCCTCGGCATCGAGCCGTCGGTGAACGTCGGCGCCGCGGCGCGGGACGCCGGTGTGCCCACGCTCACCGAGTTCCTGTCCCCGGACACGGGCTCGGCCGTCCGCGCCGAGCACGGCCCGGCGAACCTGGTCGTGGCCAACAACGTGTACGCGCACATCCCCGACGTGGTCGGGTTCACCCAGGGGCTGCGCGCGCTGGTCGCCGACGACGGCTGGGTCTCCATCGAGGTGCAGCACCTGCTGACGCTGATCGAGGAGAACCAGTACGACACGATCTACCACGAGCACTTCCAGTACTACACGGTCGCGTCCGCGATACGGGCACTGTCGAGCGGCGGACTCGCGCTCGTGGACGTCGAGTTGCTGCCCACGCACGGCGGCTCCATCCGACTGTGGGCCCGGCCGACCGAAGTAGCTGACGAGCCTACGCAGCGGGTGGCCGACGTCCTGGCCAGGGAGAAGGCCGCCGGGCTTCAGGAGCTGTCCGGGTACACCGAGTTCTCCGCCCGGGTGGCCAAGGTCCGCCGGGACCTCCTCAAGTTCCTCGTCGGGGCGGCCGAGCGCGGCGAGACGGTCGTCGGCTACGGCGCCCCCGGCAAGGGCAACACCCTGCTCAACCACTGCGGCATCCGGCCCGACCTGCTCGCGTACACGGTCGACCGCAACCCCTACAAGCACGGCAGGTTCACCCCGGGCACCCGCATCCCGATCCTGCCGCCCGAGCAGATAGCGGCCGACAAGCCGGACTACGTCCTCGTCCTCCCGTGGAACCTGCGGGCCGAGCTGGTCGAGCAGCTGTCCTTCATCAACGACTGGGGAGGCCGACTGGTCTTCCCCATCCCGGAACTGAGCATTGTCGAGGTCACGTCGTGAAAGAGGTTGCAGCATGAAGGTCGTCCTGTTCTGCGGCGGCTACGGGATGCGGATGCGCAGCGGAGCCTCCGACGATGTGCCCAAACCGATGGCGATGGTCGGCCCCAGGCCGCTGATCTGGCACGTCATGCGCTACTACGCGCACTTCGGGCACACGGAGTTCATCCTGTGCCTCGGGTACGGCGCCCACCACATCAAGAACTTCTTCCTCACCTACGAGGAGACGACGTCCAACGACTTCGTACTGCGGGGCGGGCGGACCGAGCTGTTGTCCACCGACATCGCCGACTGGACGATCACGTTCGCGCAGACCGGCGTCGAATCGCCGATCGGGGAGCGGCTGCGCCGAGTGCGGCACCACCTGGACGGCGACGAGATGTTCCTCGCCAACTACGCCGACGTGCTCACCGACGCCCCGCTTAACGAGATGGTCGACCGGTTCGCACAGCGCGACGCGGGCGCGTCGATGATGGTCGTGCCGCCCCAATCCTCCTTTCACTGCGTGGAGTTGGGCGAAAACGGACTGGTCGGAGGCATCACCGCGGTGAGCGAACTGCCGCTGTGGGAGAACGGCGGCTACTTCGTGCTCCGCCAGGAGGTCTTCGACCACATCCCGGAGAACGGGGACCTGGTCGCCGACGGATGCGCCCAACTGGCCAAGCAGGGACGTCTGGTGGCGCACCGGCACCGCGGCTTCTGGAAGCCGACCGACACCGTGAAGGAGCGGGCCGCGCTCGACACCGCCTACGCCCGGGGCGACCGCCCATGGGCCGTGTGGGAACGGGACCACGCCGGGGTGAGCGCATGATCCGGCTAGGCGCCGGGCGCCTGGACCGGATCGTCGCGGTGGGCGCGCACTGCGACGACATCGCCATCGGTGCCGGCGGCAGCCTGCTGACGATGTGCCGCGCGCGGCCGGGTATCCGCATCGACGCGCTGGTGCTCTCCGGGGGCGGCAGCGAGCGCGAGCGGGAGGAGCGGGCCGCGCTCGCCGCCTTCTGCCCGGGCGCCGAACTGCGGCTGACCGTACTGAAGTTGCCCGACGGTCGGATGCCCGTGCACTGGGACGAGGCCAAGGCCGCGGTCGAGGAGCTGCGCGGGCAGACCGACCCGGATCTGATCCTGGCCCCGCGCACCGATGACGCACACCAGGACCACCGCGGCCTGGCGCGGCTGATCCCCACCGCATTCCGCGACCACCTCGTGCTCGGCTACGAGATCGTCAAATGGGACGGCGATCTCGGCCGTCCGGCGGCGTACCAGCCGCTGTCGCCGGAGATCGCCGAACAGAAGGTGCGGCTGCTCCAGGAGCACTACCCCTCGCAGCGGCACCGGCCCTGGTACGACCGCGAAACCTTTCTCGGCCTCGCACGGATCCGCGGCATCGAATGCCACGCGCGCTACGCCGAGGCGTTCGCCGCCACCAAACTCACTCTCGACCTGGGGGACTGAACCTTGCGCGTACTGCTGACCGGACACCAGGGCTACCTGGGCACCGTCATGGCCCCGGTCCTCGCGGCCGCCGGACACGAAGTCGTCGGTCTCGACGCCGGTCTCTTCGCCGACTGCGTCCTCGGCCCGACACCCGCCGACCCGTCGGGGCACCGGGTGGACCTGCGTGACATCACGGCCGAACACGTGGCAGGAGTGGACGCAGTGATCCACCTGGCCGCGCTGTCCAACGACCCGCTGGGGTCCCTCGCACCGGAGCTCACCTACGACATCAACCACCACGCGTCCGTCCGCCTGGCCCGGCTCGCCCGGGACGCCGGGGTGCGGCGCTTCCTGTACGCGTCGACCTGCTCCGTCTACGGCGCCGCGGGCGGTGACGACCTGGTCGCCGAGGACGCCCCGCTGCGCCCGGTGACGCCGTACGCGGAGTCCAAGGTGCGGGTGGAGGACGACCTGCACGCGCTCACCGACGGCGACTTCACCCCGGTGTACATGCGCAACGCCACCGCCTTCGGCCACTCCCCCAGGCTGCGCGCCGACATCGTGCTGAACAACCTGGTGGGCCACGCGCTCCTGTCCGGCGAGGTGCTCGTGCTCTCCGACGGCACCCCCTGGCGCCCGCTGGTGCACGCCGCCGACATCGCACGGGCCTTCACGGCCGCGCTGACCGCGCCGCGGGAAGCGGTGCACGACCGGGCGTTCAACATCGGCAGCGAATTCAACAACGTCACGGTCGCCGAGATCGCCGAGCAGGTCGCCGAGGCGGTGCCCGGCTCGAAGGTGGTGATCACCGGGGAGAACGGCGCCGATCCGCGGTCGTACCGGGTGGACTTCTCCGCCTTCCGCGCCGCGGTACCCGGCTTCGACTGCGAATGGACGGTGAAGCGGGGCGCTCTCGAACTCGCCGACGCCTACCGGATGTTCGGGCTGAACCGGGAGGACTTCGAGCGCCGCTTCACCCGGCTGGCCGTGCTGCGCGCGGCGTCCGCCGCCGGGACCGTCGACGACACCCTGCGGTGGCGCCGATGACCGCGCAGGGAGAAGAAGGCGCCGGCGCGGAGATGCACGCGCTGGTGGAGCGGCTGTACCCGCTCTGCCGGAGCATCACCGGCGACGGTGTGCGCACCACCCTGGACATCGTCGGCGAGTACGTCCCGCTGCGGGTGCACGAGGTGCCGACGGGGACGCAGGTGCTCGACTGGACGGTGCCGCAGGAGTGGAACATCCGGGACGCGTACATCGCCGACCCCGCAGGCAACCGGGTCGTCGACTTCGCCGCGTCCAGCCTGCACGTGCTCGGCTACAGCGTGCCGGTGTCGGCGACCATGCCGCTGTCCGAGCTGCGAGAACACCTGCACACGCTGCCCGACCACCCGAACTGGGTGCCGTACCGCACCAGCTACTACACGCCGGAATGGGGGTTCTGCCTGGCCCAGGAGACCCTGGACGCGCTGCCGGACGGCGAGTACGAGGTGCGCATCGACTCCACCGTCGCGGACGGCCACCTCACCTACGCCGAGCACGTGGTCCCCGGGCAGGTCACCGACGAGGTGATCGTCTCCTGCCATGTCTGCCACCCGTCGCTGGCCAACGACAACCTGGCCGGCATCGCGGTGGCGACGTTCCTGGCCCGGGCACTGGCGGAGCAGACGCCGTACTACACCTACCGATTCCTCTTCGCGCCCGGCACCATCGGGGCGATCACCTGGCTGGCCCGCAACGCGGAGCGGATCGACCAGGTCAAGCACGGGCTCGTGCTGGCCTGTGCCGGTGACCGGGGACAGCTGACGTACAAGCAGAGCAGACGCGGCGACGCGGAGATCGACCGGGTGATGCGGCACGTACTGACCGCTTCCGAACGCCCGTACCGCATCGTCGAGTTCACCCCGTACGGCTACGACGAGCGGCAGTTCTGCTCACCCGGGTTCGATCTCGGCGTGGGCTCGCTCAGCCGGACCCCGTACGCCGGCTACCCCGAGTACCACACCTCGGCGGACAACCCGGACTTCGTCTCCCCGGGCGCGATGGCGGACACCCTCGCCGTCTGCCGCGAGGCATGCGCCGTGCTGGACCGCAACAGGCGATACCGCAACCTCAGCCCCTACGGCGAACCACAGCTGGGCCGACGCGGGTTGTACGACGCGCTCGGCGGCCGCAGCGACACCAAACAGGCCCAGATGGCCATGCTCTGGGTGCTCAGCCTCTCCGACGGCGAGCACAGTCTGCTGGGCGTCGCCGAGCGGTCCGGGCTGCCGTTCGACACCGTCGCCGCCGCGGCCGACGCCCTGCACCGCGCCGGTTTGATCAAGGCATGACGCCGATGACCACCGAGAAGGAGCAGACGACGACACCGGCGAGCCCGGCCGGTCCCGCCCGGGGGACCGCCAAGCGGGCCGTCCTCGGCCGGCTTTCCTGGGGACTGGCCGACCAGGCGGCCTCCAGCCTGTCCAACTTCGTGGTGGGGATCTATGTGGCCCGCTCGCTGGGGGTGGCCGCGTTCGGCGTGTTCAGCCTGGCCTGGGTGACCTACGGCGTGGTGCTCAACGTCTCCCGCGGGCTGGCCACCGACCCGCTCGTGGTGCGCTTCAGCGGCGTGCCGCCCACGTCCTGGCGCGCGGCGGTGGCCCGGTCGTCGGGTACCGCGCTCGGCCTCGGTGCCGCCCTCGGCGCGGCGTGCCTGGTGCTCGGGCTCGCGCTGGGCGACCGTGTGGGGCCCGCCTTCGCCTGCCTCGGCGTCGTGCTGCCGGCGCTGCTGCTCCAGGACGCCTGGCGGTTCGCGTTCTTCGCCGCCGGCACCGGGCGCAAGGCGTTCGTCAACGACCTCGTGTGGGGCGCCGCGCTCGTCCCGGCCATGGTGGTGGCGGCCCGCGTGGGCAGCGTGGCCGCTTTCGTGCTCGCCTGGGGCGCGTCCGCCGCGGTGGCCGCGGGGTACGGCTGCCTCCAGTCCGGCATCCGGCCCCGGATGCACCGAGCGCGCGGGTGGCTGCGCGAGCAGCGCGACCTCGGCCACCGGTACCTGGTCGAGAACGTCGCCCTCAGCGGCGCGAGCCAGCTCCGGGCGTACGGGCTCGGCGCGATCGCCGGGGTCGGTGCGGTGGGTGCGGTCCGGGGCGCCGAGCTGCTGCTCGGCCCGTTCCTCGCGGTGCTGATGGGGCTTTCGCTGGTCACCGTCCCGGAGGCGGCACGGGTGCTGCGGCGAGCCCCGCACCGACTGGGCGCATTCTGCCTCCTGCTGGGCGGCGGGCAGGCCGCCGCCGCGCTGCTCTGGGGCGCGGCGCTGCTCCTGATGCCGGACCGACTCGGCGAGCTGGCGCTCGGCGGCGTATGGCCCGCCGCCTCGCAGCTCATCGTGCCGGTCACGCTCGGCGTCGCGGGGGCGGGGCTCGGCACCGGCGCGGCGGCCGGGCTGCGCGCACTCGCCGCGGCTCGACGCAGCCTGCGCTGCCAGCTGTTCGCCTCGGCCTGTTACGTCGGCGGCGGGCTCGGCGGGGCGGCCGTCGCCGGCACCGTCGGCTCGGCCTGGGGCGTCGCCGCCGCGACCGTCAGCGGCTCGGCCGGGTGGTGGCTGCACCTGCGGTCCGCCCTGCGCGAGGGCCACCACAACCCCCTCCCCGAAATGAGGACGCCATGACCGCCCATCCCCGGTTGAGCATCGGCCTGCCCGTGTACAACGGCGAGGAGTACCTGGCCGAATCGCTCGACGCCCTGCTCGGCCAGACCTACGAGGACTTCGAGCTGGTCGTCTCCGACAACGCCTCGACCGACGGGACCCAGGACATCTGCCGCCGGTACGCCGCGAAGGACACGCGCATCCGGTACCTCCGGCTCCCCCGGAACATCGGCGCCACCCCGAACCACAACCATGTGTTCGCCGAGTCCCGCGGCGAGCTGTTCAAGTGGGCCTCGCACGACGACCTTTACGCCCGGGACCTGCTGCGGCGCTGCGTCCAGGCGCTGGACGAGCGGCCGGACGTGATCCTCGCGCACGCCGACCAGGCGGTCATCGACGGCGACGGCCAGGTGAAGGTCCCGTACGAGTACACGCTCGCCACCGCGTCACCACACCCGCCGGAGCGCTTCCGCAGCATGCTGTTCGAGCCCGGCGGTGACGACTTCTACGGGGTGATCCGGGCCGACGCGCTGCGCCGGGTGAAGCCCATGGACAGCTACCACCACGCGGACCGCACGTTCGTCGCCGAGATCGCCCTGCACGGGCGCTTCCACCAGGTGCCGGAACTCCTGTACTTCCGCCGCGACCACCCCACCCGCGCCGAGCGGGCGAACCCTTCCAAGCGCTCCCGCTGCGTCAACCTCGACCCGCGCCGGGCGGGCCCGCTGCACCCGACACCCCGGCTGCTCGCCGAGTACGTCTGGGGCTTCGCCTCGGCGATCCGGCGGGCGCCGTTGTCCGCGGCCGACCGGCGCGCGTGCTACCGCCACCTGGCCGCATGGATGACCAGCCGGGCCCGGCCGGGCGCCGGTGAGCGGGTCGAGGACCGCGCCCCGGTCGACCCGGGCCTGCTCACCGTCTCCGTCGACGCCGTCGTCGCCGGCCGCGAAGGGAGGCCGGCATGACGTCCGCACGCCAAACCCCGGTGCGCGTCGGGGTGTTCGGCCTGCTCGGCTCCGGCAACCTCGGCAACGACGGGTCGCTGGAGGCCGTGCTGGGATACCTCCGCGCCGCGCACCCGGAGGCGGTCGTGGACGCGCTGTGCGGCGGCCCCGAGGCCGTGACGGCCCGCTTCCGGATTCCGGCGACGCGGCTGCACTGGTACCGCGGGGAGTACCGGACCGCGTCACGTACGGGCGCGATCGCGGCGAAGGCTCTGGGCAAACTCGTCGACGTCTTCCGCACCGCCGCCTGGGTGCGCCGGCACGACGTGGTGATCGTGCCGGGTATGGGCGTCCTGGAGGCCACGCTGCCGCTGCGGCCCTGGGGCTTCCCGTACGCGCTGTTCCTCCTCTGCGCGAGCGGCCGACTGTTCGGCACCCGGGTCGCGCTGGTCGGCGTCGGCGCCGCCGCGATCGGCAACCGGCCGACCCGGGCCCTGGTGCGCTGGTCGGCGCGGCTGGCCGCGTACCGCTCATACCGGGACGCCCCGTCCCGCGACGCGATGCGGGCGATGGGCGTGGACACGGCGCGCGACGAGGTCTACCCGGACCTCGCGTTCTCCCTGCCGACGCCGCCCCCGAGCACGCCCTCGGGCCCGCCGGGCCCGGTCTGCGTCGGCGTCATGGCCTTCCACGGCGGCAACGACGACCGCGCCCGGGCCGAGGAGATCCACCGGCGCTACCTTGACGGGACGATCCGGTTCGTCCGCGCCCTGGTCGAGGAGGGCAGGCCGGTCCGGCTGCTCACCGGCGACGAGGTCGACGCGCCGGTGGTCGCCGCGATCCTCGACGCGGTGGACTCGCCGCTGGTCACCGCTGCCGAGACGTCGTCACTTGCCGACCTGATGAAGGAGACGGCGGCTGCCGACACCGTGGTGGCGATCCGCTACCACAACCTGATCTGCGCGCTGAAGACCGGCACACCGGTGCTCGCGCTCTGCTATGCGGCGAAGAGTGACGCGCTCATGGATCGGATGGGCCTTGGCGCGTTCTGCCACCCGGCGCGCGAGGTCGACGCCGACCGGCTGCTCGACCAGTTCCGGGCGCTGGAGAAGCGTTCGGCCGAGCTGCGGCGGACCCTCACCGAGCGCAACCTGGCCGCCGCCCGCCAACTGGAGCGCCAGTTCGCCGCCTTGACCACGGCCCTGTTCCCGGCGGCCGACCACGCCCACACCCTGCGGGAGGCGCCATGAAAGCGACCGAAGTCCCGGCAATCGCCGGTGCATACCTCTTCGAGCCGACGCCGTACGCCGACGAGCGCGGCTTCTTCTGCCGCACCTTCGACGCCGACGTGGTCCGCTCGGTGGGCCTCGACCCGGACGCCTTCGTCCAGGACAGCCTGTCCCGCTCGGTCCGGGGCGTACTGCGCGGCCTGCACCTGCGCTCCGGTGCCGGCGAGGCCAAACTGGTGCGGTGCTCGTACGGGAGGATCTTCGACGTCGTCGTGGACCTGCGGACGGACTCGCCGACCTACCTGGGCCGGGCCTTCTTCGAGCTGTCCGACGAGACGCAAACGACCCTGTACATCCCGGCGGGCTGCGCGCACGGATTCCAGGCGCTGACCGAAACCGCCGACACCTCGTACCGGATCGACCGCCCGCACGATCCGACCGAGGACGTGACGATCGCCTTCGACGACCCGGAGCTCGCCATTCCCTGGCCGCTGCCGGTCACATCGATGTCCCAGCGGGACCGGGAGGCACCGAGCCTCGCCGAGGTCCTGAAGCACACAGAAGGGTGAAGTCGGCGTGAACACCGAAGAGTTCCTCCTGCCCCGGTCACGGACGGCGAACGAGCGGCTGCACGCCCTGATCCCCGGAGGCGCGCACACCTACGCCAAGGGCGACGACCAGTACCCCGAGAACCTGGCCCCGGTCATCAGCCACGGCCGCGGCGCCCATGTGTGGGACATCGACGGCAACCGTTACATCGAGTACGGCTCCGGCCTGCGGTCGGTCAGCCTCGGCCACGCCCACCCGCGCGTGATCGAGGCGGTGCGGCGGGAACTCGACCGCGGCAGCAACTTCGTCCGGCCGTCCATCGTGGAGGCCGAGGCGGCGGAACGCTTCCTGGCCACGGTGCCGACCGCGGAGATGGTGAAGTTCGCGAAGAACGGCTCCGACGCCACCACCGCCGCGGTGCGCCTCGCCCGCGCCGCCACCGGGCGCCCGCGGGTGGCCCTCTGCGGCGACCATCCGTTCTTCTCCGTCGACGACTGGTTCATCGGCACCACACCGATGTCCGCCGGCGTCCCGGCGGCGACCACCGAGCTCACCGTGGCGTTCCCGTACGGGGACCTGGCCGCCACGGAGCAGCTGCTCACGCGGTACGAGGACGACATCGCCTGCCTGATCCTCGAACCCGCCTCCCACACCGAGCCCCCGCCCGGCTACCTCGCCGGCCTGCGCGAACTGGCCGACCGGCACGGCTGTGTACTGATCTTCGACGAGATGATCACCGGCTTCCGCTGGTCCGAGGCGGGCGCCCAGAGCCTGTACGGCGTCGTGCCCGACCTGTCCACGTTCGGCAAGGCGCTGGGAAACGGATTCGCCGTCTCCGCGTTGGCCGGGCGCCGCGAGCTGATGGAGCGGGGCGGACTGCGCCACTCCCACGACCGGGTGTTCCTGCTGTCCACCACGCACGGTGCGGAAACGCATTCGCTGGTCGCCGCGATGGCCGTGCAGACCACCTACGTCGAGGAGGGCATCACCGCGCAACTCCACGCCCTCGGCGAGCGGTTGGCCGCTGGTGTCCGCGAAGCCGCAGCGAGCGCGGGCGTCGGCGACCATGTCGTCGTCCGGGGCCGGGCCAGCAACCTGGTCTTCGCCACCCTCGACGAGGACCGGCAGCCCTCACAGCAGTACCGCACCCTGTTCCTGCGCCAACTCCTCGCGGGCGGAGTGCTGGCCCCGTCGTTCGTGGTGAGCAGCGCGCTCGACGACGCCGACATCGACCGCACCGTCGACGTGGTGGCCCAGGCATGTGCGGTGTACCGGAAGGCGCTGGACGCCGCCGACCCCATCCCCTGGCTGGCCGGGCGACCGGTGAAGCCCGTCTTCCGACGCCTGGCCTGACGTGCCGTCAGCGGCGCTTCCGCCGACCGGCGTCGGCGATCCGGCCGGCCGGCCGGTCGGCCACCCGGTCGACCAGCCACGCGGTCGCCGGGACCACCGCCAGCGCGGTGCACCAGCCGCCGAGAACGTCGGTCGGGTAGTGCGCACCCAGGGCGACCTGCGCCCATCCCATCGCGGCGCCGGCGACCAGCGCCGCCGTGAGCACGAGTGATGTGCCGACCGTCCTGCCGAGGCCGAGCCGGCCGGTCGCGAGGAGCGCCACCACGAGCGCGAGCGCGGTGGCGAAGGCGGTGTGCCCGCTCGGATAGGACAGGTCGCCGTCGCCGTGAATGGTGCGTCCCACCAGGGATTTGAGCAGCGTCGCCGTTCCCACGGCCATGCCGCTCCCGGCAACGACGAGCACCGCCGCACGAGGACACCGAAGCAGCAGGCAGCCCGTCACGATGGCCACGACCAGCGCCGCCGCTCCCACGGGCTCCCCCAGGAAGTCCATGGCCAGAGCGACGTATCGCCACGGCGGCCGTACACCGTCCACCGCCGGCCGCATCCACGCGTCCACCTTGCCGGGCTCGCTGTGGCCGGCGTACAGGATCCCGAGCGCGACGACCACCAGCGCGGCAAGGGCCGCGATCGGCCCGAACCACCCGCGCAGCGATGGGGGCAGCGCCGCGGACGCCGATCGGCCGGTCACCCGCCCACCGCGGGCTGGGTCGACTTCCGGGTCCGCTCCGACCAGGCGATCCAACGCGAGCCCCCCCCGTCGTTTTTTCCGACCCACCCTCCAGCGACCGTGTCCGCCCCGCGGACACCCGCTCCTGGCCTGTACGACTTCAGCCTAGCCAACCCTGCGCCACAAGAGGGTGGTCCGGGCCGCCCGGGCCCGTCGTGCGACGGTCCAGGCGGCCCGGTGGGGTTCAGGGATTCACCACGCTCCAGCGCTCGGCCCGGAGCGGCGAGCCCACCTTGTCCGTATCCGGGGTCCGGCCACGGCAAGATCCGGGATCCGGCCTACGGGCAGTTCGAGAGACCTGATGGCATGTCACACCGCCGCCTGGGACGACGACTTCACCCCCCGAAGGACGCCCGGCTGGAGGTGGGCTGGTCCCGCTGCGCCGGCCACGGTCTGTGCGCCGTGCTGGCCCCCGACCTCATCCGCCTCGACCCGCACGGCTACCCCGCCTCCCCCACCATCCCGGTCGCCCCGTGGCAGGAGCACGGCGCCCGCCGCGCCGTCAACCAGTGCCCGGCCCTTGCGGTGCGCCTTCGCCGTCGCGCGTGACACCAGGTGCCAGGCGGCCATCAGCACACCGGTCAGCAGCGCGCTGTGCCACAGCAGCGCGTCCAGCCGCCCCGCCGCGAGGTAGGCTCCCGCGGCCACCGCCGCCAGCGCGCAGCCCGCGCGGTCGACGATGCTCTCGGCGGACAGCAGGGTGGCGCGGGGTGCGCCGGCGGGAATGGCGTCGTTCACCAGCTTGCGCTGGAGCGGGTAGGTGAAACCGCAGACGGCGGCGAACAGGCAGAGCACCACGACGACCGTCCCCCGGCCGCCGAGGGCGAGACCTGCCAGCATCCCGGCCATCGCGAGGCTGAGGAGGGTCACCCATGCCGCCGGCCGCAACCTTGAGGTGAGCCACTGCGGGCGGGCCGAGGCCAGTGCCTCCGCGACGGTCATGGCGGCCAGTACCGCACCGTGCGCGTTCTCGCCGATGCCGTGGTCCAGCAGCACCGGCTGGAAGAGATTGACCTGGCAGATGCGGGAGAGCGTGAAGACCGCCACGCCCTGCACCATGACCAGGGCGAGCCACGGCGTGGCGCGCAGGGTGCGCAGCGCCGCGGTGGCGTCGTGCAGGGCCGCGGGGAGCCGGTGCGGTCCGGCCGCGCGTGGGGAGCGGGCGGCCTGGCCCGGCAGAACCAGCGCGCAGAGGAGGGAGCCGGCGGCGCTGACGGCACTCAGTGCGTACGGCGCACCGTGCGCGAGGTTCATCAGGGGGCCGACCAGCGGCCAGCACACCACCTTCGCGCCCAGGCCCCACGCCCGCGCCTGTCCCTCGGCCTTCAGATAGTGCTCGCCTGCACCGTGGGCGCGCAGGCCGTCGTAGAGGTAGGCGCTGGCGGCGCCCGAGGCCAGGGAGCGACCGGCGGCGATCGCCAGGAAGTGCGCCAGGAAGCCGGTGTAGGTGGGAGCGAGGAGGGGGGCCAGGTTTGCCGCGGTCATCACCACGGCGCCGGCGCGCAGGCAGTTGCGGGCCCCGATGCGGTCGGCCACCAGTCCGGTCGGGATCTCGAACAGGCAGAAGGCGATGTAGTAGATGCTCTGGATGCCGAAGATCTGTCCGTCGCTGAGGCCCGCCTGCCGTTGGTAGGCGTAGAAGACCGGCATCCACCACAGGAGGTTGAACAGCAGCTGGAAGGCGTTGTTCAGGCGGATGATCCGGCGGGCCCGAGGGGGCAGAGGCTGGGGCGTACCGGCGTTGCCCGGCGGGGCGAGGCGGCGGCTCATCGCGCGTAGGGGCGGATCTGGACCAGGTGGCAGGCACCCTGATCGGTCATCAGCCACTCGATGTCCAGCGGACGGTCCACGTCCGGCGCACTGAAGTGTGACTGGAGCAGCCTCCCGGCCAGGGCCAGGTCCCCCAGCCGCTCCCGTGTGGCGGCGGGCAGGTCCCTGCCGGACGATCCGAGCGCGACGGTGCGGCCACCGCCCTCGACCGTGTTGTAGAGGTACTGGAGGGGCAGTGCCGTGCCGTCGACGACGGCCTCCGGCGATCCGGGCGTGCAGTTGAGGCAGACATTGCGGAAGTCGGCGCGCTTGGTCGGATTGCAGGTGACCAGCACTCCCCCGAGGTCGGCCGGCACATACGGCTGGACGATCACGCCCATGTAGGTGTCGTCGAGCGAGATGCCCGCCTGGTGGCGCAGCCGGACGCTGCGCGGCGACAGCAGGGAGGCCCACACCTCGCGTACGGCGTCGAGGAGGTGGTCCGCGCCGTGCACGGAGGTGACCGAGGTGTAGACGCCCGCCGCGGAGAAGCCGGGCAGGTCCTCGGCGTTGGCGGACGAGCGGACCACCAGACGGCGGCCCGCAGCCGGTCCGGTGGGCAGCGCCCCGAGGATGTGGCCGGCCACCTCGTCGGGCAGGGCGGTGGTACGGACGAGCTGCTGGAGCCGCAGGCAGAGCGGTTCCAGCGTTTCGGGGGCGCCGTCGTCGAGGGCCGCCTTGAGGCGGATGATGCCCTCGCACAGTGCCGGGGAGGAGCGCAGGAAGCGGTGCTGGAGGCCGAAGGGCAGGGCGATGCCGTCCGGCGCGCCGACGGTGTCGGCCACGAAGTCGGCGGCCGCGGCACGGAGTTCCCCGGACGGCGCCGGGTGCGTGGTGCCGAGGCGGGCGGCGAGATGCCGGTAGAGGTCGGGGCGGGGCGGTCGCGGCTTCCCGTGGAAGGCGGTGAGGTCGGCGGCGCGGGCGTTCAGGACGTGGTGGAGCTCCCCGAGGTGGGCCGCCTTGGTGCCGTAGCGGTTCTGGTCCGCGAGGCGCAGTCGGTGCAGCGGCCGTGCCGAGAGGTCGTCCAGCAGCGGTGTCCGCAGCCGGATCCGCGGGCGGTGCCGGGCCGGTGCTGCGGTCGGCGCCGCCGCCGGGGCGATGGGGACGAGGCTGATGTCGTCCTCGGTGACCCGGTAGCGGACCCAGCCGCCGTCCAGACTCTCGGCCCGGATGAGCCGGTCCAGGTCACGGACGATGGCGTTGGGGATGCCCCAGCCGGCGGCGAGGACGTTGGTGTGCGAGAGCGGGGTGGTCGTCGCGGTGTTGATGAAGCCCGCGACGCGCGGCACATCGTCCGGCAGGCACGGCATGGCCAGGATGTCGGACCCGCCGAGTGTGCCGGCCGCGGCCGCATACTCCTCTGCCGTACGGAAGTGGCGGAGCCGGCCGGTGGCTTCGCCGGGGTTGAGCGGTGTCCGGGTGCGATGGCCGAAGAGCTGGTGGCTGAGGATCCGCGGCACCCGGACGTCGCTGACGGAGGCGAGGGCATGCTCCTGGCCGTGGTTCGCCGGTTTCAGCAGCAGCGGCAGTCGGCCGTCGAGCCGGTGGCGGACGAACGTGTAGAACTCCTCCAGCATCGGGCCGTCCATGGTGTCGGCCTCGGTCGTCTCCAGGACGAGGAAGGGCCGGCGGCGGCCCGCGGTGTCCTGGTCGGTGTGCAGGGAGAGCACTCCCAGCAGGAAGCGGCGGTCGGGTGCCATGTAGACGGAGGCGTTGACGGCGTCCAGGCAGGCGTCCAGCTCCGCCGGTGCCATGCCGAGGACGCGGGTGGCGAGGTAGTCGACGTGGAAGGGGTGGACGGCGGTGTCGAGCAGATGCCAGGTGTCTTCGGCGCGGTCCACCACGACCTTGAGGTACGGATGGCCGGCCAGCGAGCCGGCGAGGCTCCGGAACAGCGGCAGCGCAAGGCGTTCGCCGACGGCCGTGCGGTCGGTGACGGGCGGCTGTGGAGCGGCGGTCGGCGGGACGACGGTGATGCTCATGAGCGGGCCTCCGCGGCGCCGACGAGGGGCAGGATCTTCGGCAGGGCGTGCACGAGGGACCGGAAGTCGTCGAGCACGGTCGCCGGGTCGGCCGCGGACAGCAGGCAGAGCGCCGCCATCGTGTTGGCTCCCGCGGCCGGGTCGTACACCGGCACCGGAGCACCGTCGGGCAGCGAGTTCTCGGCCACCACGGACAGCCGGCTGCCGGCGCCGATCGGCGCCGCGTCCCGTACCGCCGGGAAATCCCAGACGCGACGGTCCGCCCAGGCGTCACCGGCGGCGTCGACGGCGAGGACGACGAGCGAGCCGGCCGCACCGCGCGCCTCCTGGGAGGTGAGGACCTGGGCGGGCCAGACAACCGGCCGCCCCAGCAGTTGGTCGACGAGCATGCCGACGAGGTCCAGCCCGAAGACCTCCTCGATCTGGGGCACGGTCATCGCGCCGCCGAAACGTGCGGCGGTCTCGATCACCCACATCCGGCCGTCCGCACCGAGCTTGATCTCCGTGTGGGTCCCGCAGTTCTCCAGGCCCAGCGCGTCGACGGCGTCGCGTGCGAGGGCCACGATGCGCCGCTGGGTGTCGTCCGGCAGCGGTACGGGCGTGATGCCGGCGCGCTCGGTGAACGGCGCCACGGTCGGCATCCGGCCACTGAGGCATACCGGGCGGAACTCGCCGTCGGCGACGACGCCTTCGACGCTGACGTAGTCGCCCCAGCCGCTCTGGTCGAACCAGCCGTCGGCGGTGCCCGGGACGATCTCCTCGACGAGGAAGTTCCCGCCGGCTCCGGCCACATGGAGTTCGGCGTAGCCCAGCTCCGCGGATTCGGCCATGACGGCATGCGCCCGGTGCCAGGCCGCCGGTATCTCGTCGGCGGACCGGATGATCTGGTGCGCGGTGGAACCCGCGCTCCAGGCGGACTTCAGCAGAACGGGGAGGCGCAGCGCGGCGGCCGCGTCGCGGAGCTCCTGCTCGTCGGCCACTGGGCGGAACCGCGGCTGGGAGATCCCCCGCTGCATCCAGGTGCGACGCATCAGCCGCTTGTCGCGGGCGAGCGCGCTGCGGCCGCCGGCCCCGGCAAGGCCGAGTTTCGCGCACGCCTCGGCGACCGCGACGACCGCGTACTCGGAGAAGGTGACGACGGCGTCCGCGCCGACGGCCTCGGCCCGGGTGACGATCAAGGACACCAGATCGTCCCGCTCGGTTTCAGCGGGGCTCAGCACCGAGGCGCAGAGCTGCTCGGCAACGGGGGCGACGGTGGGCGGAAGCGTGCTGAGCGCCAGCAGGTGCACTGCCGAACGCGCGGCGACCCGTGACAGGGCGTACCCCAAGGGCGGGCCACCCTTGGCATACACGAACAGCACCGTGCTCACTGGAATCCGACTCCTCTACAGGCGGGTGGGGGCCGTGCCTACCGGTGGACCGGGGCGGCCGACGGCGCCTGGATCCGCGTCCATGCGCCGTACCTCAAGAGAAGCAGCCGGGCGCTGCCCCATGTGCCGCCGCGGGCCTCACACACTCAGGCAAACGCCAGAGTTGTGGAGTTCACCGTCCGCCGCCGAGGGCTCCGCGATGCTGTATGGCGGTGCGGACGTGCACCCCGACGGCCGGACCCGTGCCCGCAAATCGGCCGAGAACCGCGTATGGGGCCGGGGAGCTCCGGATACGCATGGCGGTGGCGCGGCGTACGCGCGTCGCCGAACCCGTTGAACCCGTCGAGCCCGTTGAACTCTTCACCGAAGAGAGGCCGTTGTGGACGAGACCGGACTGAAGTCGCTGCTCGAACGCCTGCCGGTGTCCTGGTGGGAGGCCGACGGTGAACTGCGGGTGATCGACAGCGGGGGCGGCGCCTTCGGCGACCGGGGAACCGCACAGCGCTTCCTGGACACGCTGCGCCGGCAGCCGTCGGGCCCGCGCGCCTCCGGACCCGGCCACTGGCAGACGCAGTTCGACGGCCGGCTCTTCGAGGTGAACTGGTGTGGCGGCGTGCCGCGGCAGGGCCGCTCCCGCGGGGTGGCCGTGGAGATCGGCACCGGCTCGGCCGCCGACCGTCGCTACGACGCCTTCGCCGACCTCGCCCCCTCCGCGGCCTTCATCCGGGACGCCGCGGGTCGCTATGTGTGGGTGAACCACGCCTACGCCCACCTGTACGGCACCACACCGGAGCACATCATCGGCAAACATGTCGAGGAGGTCGACTCCCCCGTCGACGCGGCCCAGGTCCTCGCCCTCGACAAGGATCTGCTCACCCGCGGGAAGCCGGTGCGGCACACGCTCACCTATCACCGCCCGGACGGCAGCAGCGGGCAGGCGGCCGGTCATCGCTTCCCCGTACAGGAGGGCACCGAGACCTGTGTGGCCGGTATCTACATCGACATCAGCGACTACACCCGCGCGCTCCACCAGCGCCGGGAGGCCGAGGAGAGCCTGTGCGCGCTGCGCGACCACAGCGGGCTGCCGTGCGCGCTGATCTCCGCGGGCGGCCGGATCCAGCAGGCGAGCGCCGCAGCCGCCGAACTTCTGCAGATCCGGCTGTCCGACCTGGTCGGCCGGCGGGCCGACGGCTTGCTGGCGGCCACCTCGGAATCAGCCGGTCTGTGGCGCAGCTGGCGCGATCTCATAGTCCGCCGCTACCGGCGGATCCAGACCTCCGTCGTTCTCGTCGACACCCGCGGCCGGCAGCGCAGGGTCCGGTTGCACCTGACGACGGTGGGTCGGTACGTGGCCCGCGCCACCAGCATCTGGGCGGTCGTCACCCACCAGGGCATCGCCCAGGAGTCCCATCTCGCCATGACGGCCAGTCAGGAACGCATCCTGTCGCTCCTGGCGGCCGGCCGCAGCAACGCCGACATCGCCACCTCGCTGCGCCTCTCCCGGCAGACCGTCGACTACCACCTCAGCCGTCTTAGAGACCTCCTGGACGCTCCCAACAGGTGCGCGCTGGTCGCCCGCGCCTACGCCCTGGGCATCTTCGTCCCGCACTCCTGGCCCCCGCGTCCGGCGACCGCGGTCCCCTCACCAAGAGCCACCTGATCCCGCCCGCCCCGGGAGGACCGGCAGCAGGAGTACCGCGACTCCCCGGTCCGACGGCTCACGCTGCGAGGAACTCCGCCCACCGTGTGACACCGCCCTCGTGGACCCGCACACCGCACTCGGCCGCCAGGGCGGTGACGATGCCGAGCCCACGGCCGTGCTCGTCCCCGGGCTGGACGGGCACCCAGCCGGCCGATGCGGGCCCCGCGTCGGTGACCTCGACGCGCAGCGCGCTGCGCCCGTCGGCCCCGCCCCGTGACAGCCGCAGCGCCGCCGGCGGCAGGGCGTGGACGACCGCGTTGGTGATCAGCTCCGAGATCACGATGAGCGCGTCCTCGGCGAGGTCCGGGGCCAGGTTCCAGTCGGCCAGGACCGTACGCATCCGCCGGCGCACGACCGAGACGGCCTCGGGGATGTGTGGCAGCGGACAGACATGCTCGGCCACCTCCTGGATCACCGCTTCAAGCTGTGGTGACATGTCGCCTCCTCCGAGGCCCGCTACCGGTTGAACGCCGGGCTTGAAAGCGACGCTATGGAGAACGGCGGAGGCGGTCAATGAACACCGGTCGGCATTACCGAACGCCAGACCGGCGTGAAGCCCTCCGTACCGGCAGATTCCGACCGCGGGACTACGATTGCCTCATGGCCGGCCCGGTCCAGTCGATCGAACGGGCGGCGGCAATCCTGCGACTGCTCGCCAGTGGGCCCCGTCGGCTCGGGCTGGGTGAGGTGGCCGCGTCGCTCGGGCTGGCGAAGGGCACGACCCACGGCATTCTGCGCACCCTGCAGAACATCGACTTCGTCGAGCAGGACCCGGCGACCGGGAAATACCAGCTCGGGGCCGCGCTGCTGCACCTGGGCACCAGCTACCTCGACGTGAACGAGCTGCGGTCCCGCTCCATCAACTGGGCCGATGCCCTGGCCGCCCGCAGCGGGGAGGCCGTCCGCCTGGGCACGCCCCTGGAGGGCAAAGTGCTCATCGTCCACCATGTCTTCCGCCCCGACGACACCTTCCAGACCCTGGACGTGGGCTCACTGCTGCCCCTGCACGCCTCCTCGCTCGGCAAGGTGCTGCTGGCCTTCGGCAGCGTGCCCCTGGAGCCGACCGTGGAGGCCGAGCTGGAGGCGTACACCCGGCACACCCTGGTCACCCCGGAGGACCTCACCCGGGCGCTCTCCGAGATCCGGGAGCTCGGGTGGGCCGCCGAAGTACAAGAGATGATGACGGGCGAGGCCGGTATCTCCGCGCCGATCCGCGGCCACGGTGGACTCGTGGTGGGTGCCATCGGCGTCTCCGGCACGATCGAGCGGATCTGCGACTCCAAAGGGATCCCGCAGCCGGCACTGGTGACGCAGGTCCGGCACGCCGCGCGGGCGATCTCCCGCGATCTGGGGGCCGCCCGCTGGTGAGCCCCGCCGCCCTCCCTTACCGCAACGGAAGGCTGATCATGGTTGAGCGGTATGTGATGTCCATCGACCAGGGCACCACCTCCACCCGGTGCATCCTCTTCGACCACGGCGGTCGGCTGGTGTCGGTCGCCCAGCACGAGCACGAGCAGCACTTCCCCCGGCCCGGATGGGTCGAGCACGACGCCGTCGAGATCTGGCACACCCTCCAGCGCGTGGTACCGCAGGCGCTCTCGCACGCCGATGTCAGCCCCGAGGAGGTCGCCGCCATCGGGATCGCCAACCAGCGCGAGACGACCGTGCTGTGGGACCGGCGTACGGGCACCCCGCTGGGCAGGGCGATCGTCTGGCAGGACACCCGTACGGCCCCGATGGTCGAGGAGCTCAGAAACGAGCCCGGGGACGACTTCTTCCTCCAGCGCTGCTGCCTGGCCCCTTCCACGTACTTCTCCGCCCCCCGCATCCGCTGGCTGTTCGACCATGTCGACGGGCTGCGGCAGCGCGCCGAGGACGGCGAGGTGCTGTTCGGCACGATGGAGAGCTGGCTGATCTGGAAGCTCACCGGCGGGCCGGCCGGCGGCAGGCACCTCACCGACGTCACCAACGCCAGCCGCACCATGCTGATGAACATCAGCACCCTCGACTGGGACGAGGAGCTGCTGGAGTTCTTCGGAGTCCCCCGCCCGATGCTCCCGGAGATCCGCTCCTCGGCCGAGGACTATGGAACCGCCCGCACCGTCCTCCCGGGCGTCCGTATCACCGCCGCACTCGGCGACCAGCAGGCGGCGCTGTTCGGTCAGACCTGCTTCGCCCCCGGGGAGGCGAAGTGCACCTACGGAACCGGCAGTTTCCTGCTGCTCAACACCGGCACCGACCTCGTACGGTCCCGGCACGGACTGCTCACCACCGTCGCCTACAAGATCGAGGACCAGCCCGCGGTCTATGCACTCGAAGGCCCGATCGCCGTCACCGGGGCACTGGTCCAGTGGTTCCGCGACCGGCTGGGGCTGATCAGCACCGCCCCCGAGATCGAGACCCTCGCGCGCAGCGTCGAGGACAACGGCGGCTGCTACATCGTCCCGGCGTTCTCCGGCCTGTACGCGCCGCACTGGCGCAGCGACGCCCGTGGGGTCATCGTCGGCCTCACCTCGTACATCACCAAGGGGCACCTTGCCCGAGCCGTGCTGGAGGCCACCGGCTGGCAGACCCGGGAGGTGGTGGACGCCATGAACGCCGACTTCCCGCTTCCGTTGAAGGTGCTCAAGGTGGACGGCGGCATGACGTCCGACAACCTGCTCATGCAGTTCCTGGCCGACGCGCTCGACGTGCCCGTGGTGCGCCCCATGGCCGTCGAGACGGTCTCCCTGGGCGCCGCCTACGCCGCCGGTCTCGCCGCTGGCTACTGGCCCGACCTGGAGGTCCTGCGCCGCAACTGGCACCGGGCCGCCGAGTGGCTGCCGAAGATGTCCCCCGAGCGGCGACAGTCGGAGTACGAGAACTGGAAACGGGCGGTCGAGCGCGCGCTCGGCTGGATCGCGTCGCCGGACCCGACCTGACGCCCTCGGCACAGGAAGTCGCCCCACACCCCACACGCAAGCGCGCACCGAGGCCGTAGACACGGCGCGCACCGAAGCCGGCAAGGGGACACGCCATACCCGGATCGGGTGATCCCGCCGCGACGGTGATGTTCGACCAGGGCTGCCCCTTGGGGCGCCAGGCCCCAGCGCAGAGAATCGAAAATCAGCGCGACGAATCGCCCGCACTCGACCGTGACGGAGCACTGGAGGGGGTCGTTTTCCCCGGTGTTCCACTCAGTCGTTCGACGCGAGGAGGCGTAGTGCAGCAACTGCCAAAGTTTCTGACGGAGGGTCAGAAAATCGAACATCGCGTCCATGACGGCGTCAACCAGAAGCGCGCGGCGGGTGAGGCCCGATGACCGCCACGCACTCCGCAGCCGAGATCGCCGCCTTCCTGGCCGTCCACCCGGCCCCGGTGATGGCGGTGGACGCTCTGATCCGGGACGCGGACGGCCGCCTGCTGCTCGTCGACCCGTCGTACAAGGACGGATGGGACCTCCCCGGCGGCATGGTCGACGACGAGGAGCCCTCGGCGGGCCTGACCCGCGAACTCCGCGAGGAGCTGGGCATCCAGGCGCACATCGGACGCCTGCTCGCGGTCGACAGCCTCCCCAAAGAGTTCTACGGCCGGTCCCTGGTCGCCCATATCTACGCCGCCCGCCTTCCCCAGTCCACCGCTCTCGCCGACCTGGTCCTTCAGCAGGACGAGATCCGCGACGCCGCATACGTCCCCGAGCGGGAGGCACTTGAGCGGCTGCCGGAGGTGCTGCGCCGCCGGGTCGCCGCCGCGCTGGAAGCCGAGCGCGGCGCGCACACCGCCCACCTGCGCGAGGGCTGCCCGGTACCGGTCGACCGCCGCGACCACTACGCCACACTGCCCTCCCCGATGGTGTCCGCGACCGCGCTGATCACCGACGAACAGGGCCGCGTGATGGTCGCCGAGCATTCCTGCCACCACGGGGACGGGAACCCGTACGGGCTGCCCGGCGGCATGGTGCTGGCCCACGAATCGCCGCGCCAGGGCGCGGCCCGCGAGATCGCCGAGGAACTCGGCCTGACCGACGTGCCCGTCGGGCGGCTGCTGGCCGTCGACAGCGCGCCGGCGCACCTGTACGGCCGCGCGCTGGACCTCCATGTCTTCGCCGTCGGGCCGCTCACCCCCGAACAGGCCGCAGGCATCAGGTTCCCGGACGGCGAGATCGTGGCGGCGCACTGGCTCACGCCCGCCGACGCGCTCGACCGGCTGCCCGAGCATGTCGGCCGACGCCTCCGCCACGGGCTGCAGGCCCTGGCCACCGGCACGGTCGCGCATCTGGAAAGCGGCCTCCCCCAGCCCGGCTCCCCCCTCGGCATCCCGCCGGCCCGGCACGCCCAGCCGGAGAGCACCGGAGCGTCGACCGGTGCCGACCACCGTGCGGTGCGGCCCAAGACGCACACCGCGGCCACGGTTCTGTTCACCGACCGGCAGGAGCGCGTCCTGGTCGTCCGGCCGACGCGGTGCGAGGACGGGCGGTGGCTGGTGCCCGGCGGCGCCATCGACAGCGACGCCGGGGAGACACCGCGCGAAGCCGCGCAACGCACGGTGCACGAGGAGTTCGGCCTCGACGTGCCCGTCAAGGCCCTGCTCGCGACCGACTGGATCCGCGCCGCCTCCGGACCGGCCGAGGTGATCCACGTCTACGACGGAGGCACCCTCGACGACGCGGCTCTGAAGGCGATCCGGCTGCCCGAGCGGGAGTTGTCCCAGTGGCGCCTGGCGGACCCTGAGGAACTGCACGGGTTGCTCATGGAGCGCCTCGTTCCGCGTGTACACGCCTGCCTTGCCGCCCGCGGAGCAGGCGGCGGCGCGATCGAGCTGGTCAACGGCCGCCCGGCCGCCGAAGGTGCGGTCGCGATCGTCCACCACCCCCGAAGCGGCGAACTGCTTCTGCACGAACGCGATGACGCCGCCCCCTGCTGGCCCGGCTACTGGTCGCTTCCGGGTGGCGATGTCGAGCCCGGGGAGTTCCCGGACGAGGCCGTACGTCGCGAGCTGGTCGAAGAAGCCGGACTGCACACGCCGACGAACGCGGACTTCGTCGAGCGCATCTGGGACCGCGACGGCTCCGGCCGGCTGATCTCGGTCTACGCACTGCCGTATGACGGCACACCCGAGGAACTCACACTCGGCGAGGGACGCCAACTACGCCTGGTCGCACCCGAGAAGCTCGACGGCTACCGCATCCCGCCCTTCCTCCGTGCCGTCGTCGACCGCTGGCTGGCGAACAGGCGGCAACCTGGGACGGCAAGGTCATCGACCAGCGGCTCCGGAGCGTTCAGGACCCCGAGTGCGAAGCCGTCAGGGACCGGCTGAACGAGCTGTTCCCCTGCCACACCAGCGTCCTCCCCCGTCACTCTCGCCTAGCACCGATCGTGTCGCTCCCTCCCTCTCCCTCTCCTTCGCCTCCCTCTCTTTCCCTCCCTCTCTTTCTCTCTCCCTCTTGGAGGTTCGGTGTTCACCTGGCTCAGCAGGCCACCCCAGCAGTCGACGTTATCCGACAGCGAACAGCTCCTGTTCAGCGGCGCGTTACGGCATGACAAAGCATGGGCACAGTACGAGAATCCGCTGCTGAGGGTGTCGTTCTGGTCGATGGCCAAACAGTTCCCGGCGATGATGGCGAGTGTCGCGCGGGCCGCGTGGCGGGAGGATCCCCGGGCCCTCCTGGTACTGCTCGCGGCGGAGCTCGGAATCGGCCTGATGCGTGCCTTCACGCTCGTGGCCACCAATCAGGTCCTCATTGCGATCTTCTCCGCCGGCCCGACCACCGACCGCCTGCTGGACGCCGCTCCCGCCCTCGGGACGGCAGCCGCGGTGACAGCCGCGTCGTCGATGCTGTCGGCGGTGAGCGTGGCCGCGTCCGGCCGCCTGGAACCGAAGATCGAGCGGGCCTGCACGTCCCGCTACTACCGGGGCCTGGCCCGGGTCGAGCTGGCGACGCTCGTGAACAAGGAAACCCAACGCGCTCTGGACGCCGGCCGCTACGGCATCCGTTCCATCCGCTCCATGCTCAGCTCCTCGATCCAGGTCATCAACACCGTCATCGGCCTTGTCGCGGCAGCCGGCGTCCTGCTGCTCCTGCACCCCGTCCTCGTACTCGCCCTGCTGCTCATCGCAGCGCCGAAGGCATGGGGTGCGGTGGCGGTCGTCCGGCGGAACTACGCCTCACGAAGCGTTTGGCTCGACCATGTCCGGGCGACCGACATGGTCACCTACCAACTGTCCAGGCCGGATGCGGGCCCGGAAGTCAAAGCGCACCGAGCCGGCGAACTGCTGACGGGCGCCTATGAGGACATGGCTGCCACCGCCGCGCTGGAGAAGCAGCGCCTGGCCTACGCCGAGGCCGGTACGGATCTGATGGCCTCGGCGATGTCGGGGGTGGCCGCGCTCGTCTCCTACGGAGCGTTGTGGGCGCTGCTGTGGTTCGGCGCGATTCCGCTGGCGGCGGCCGGTACCGCCGTGGTCGCGGTGCGGACCTCCAGCCAGAATCTCGCGAGTCTGGTGATGAGCGTGAACCGGCTCTACGAAGAGTCGATGTACCTCGCCGATCTGGAAACGGCCTACGAACTGGCCGAACGCAACGCCATCCCCGCCGGCGGCCTCTCCCTCCCCCAAGGGCCTGTCGAGGTCCGCTGCGAGAAGGTGTCGTTCTCCTATCCCGGAGCCGAACAACTCGCCCTGGACGAAGTGTCGTTGATGGTCCCCGCAGGAAAGGTGGTGGCGCTGGTCGGGGAGAACGGATCCGGCAAGACGACCCTTGCCAAGCTCCTGGCCGGGCTCTACCTGCCCACGCAGGGTCAGGTGTTCGTCAACGGCGTCGACGTGCGCGAGGCCGACCGGGACGCCGTCTTCGACCGCGTGGCCCTGTTGTGCCAGGACTTCCCTCACTGGCCGATGACCGCCCGCGCCAACATCCACATCGGCCGCCCCGAACTCGACCTCGACCAGGAACGGATCGAGCAAGCCGCTCGCGAAGCCGACGCCTTGAGCGTGGTGGACTCGCTGCCTGACCGGTGGGAGAGCATCATCGTCAGCGGCTTCGAGCGCAGCACCCAGCTCTCCGGCGGCCAGTGGCAGCGCATGGGCAGCGCCCGAGCCCGGTACCGCCGCGCTCCGCTGCTGATCGTCGACGAGCCGACCTCTGCACTCGATCCCCGGGCGGAGATCGAGGCGTTCCAGGCCCTTCGGTCGATGACCGACAACGGGACCACCGTGCTGCTCATCACCCATCGGCTCGCGGCCACCGCGACCGCCGATCTGATCTACGTGCTCGACCGCGGCCGCGTGGTCGAGCACGGCAGCCATGCCGAACTCATGACCCTCACCGACGGCCACTACCGCACGCTCTACGAAATGCAGGCCGCCCAGTACGCCCGGACCCCGTCTTCCCCTGTCCTTCCTCGCCCCACCCCGCACAGCTGAACCCCGGTTTACTCCGTTCCCCACACAAGCCGGGCCGGACCCTTCGCAAGGGCGATCCGATGGCCACATCGACGGTCCCGAGGAGGACGCTTTCCCGACTCCACCCGCCACTGACCGCCCCCTCCCGCCCCGTATACACAGATCTCAGGAGACTCGGTGGGGTACACCACAGAAGACGAATGGAATGCGCACTACCGGGACGGCAGGTCCTTCCGACCGCTCGGGGACGCCGAGCGGGCCCTGATCGAGGCACACCTCCCGCCGTCCCCTGGTGCGCTCGCCCTGGAGGTTGGTTGCGGCACGGGCGAACTCGCCCGTCATCTGGTCGCCACCGGCTATCGGGTCGACGCGGTCGACTACGCCGAGGCCGCGATCGAGGCCGCACGCCAGCAAACGGACCTCGCCGCCGCGGTGACGTACGCACGGTTCGACATCGAGACCGGCGAACCCGCGGATCTCCCACACCACGCCTACGACCTCATCGTTTTCCGGCAGAGCTTCGCGTTCGTCCGCGACCGCGTCCGGGTGGTCAACCGACTCCGCGAGCGGCTGCGCCCCGGCGGCACCCTGTGCGTGATCACCCCGGTCGTCGCCAACGTCCCGGACCACAAGCGCGACATTGCCCTCGACGACGGCGAGATCGGCCTGTTGACCGCCGACTGGCACCACGTCGCCCGGTTCGACGCCGAGGGCCTGGCTTTCATCGTGCTGCGCGACCCCCGGCTTCTGCGTGGGCTTCCGGCCGGTAGTGACGCCGGCCGGAAGCCCCTTGCCGCGATCAGCCGTCGTCAGCCGTCGGACTCCGACGACGGGATGTAGGCGCCCGGCACGTCCTTCGGTGCGTAGATCTTGGACTCACCGGGGTAGGGCTTGGCCCAGTTGTGCGTCTGGTACCAGGTGAGGTGGTTCATCTGCGCGGGGTTCGCGAAGTCGGGCACGGCGTGGGGGCCGGTCAGACGCTGGTGGGACTCCCACTCCTTCCATTGCGCCACGAGCGTCTGCTTGTCCGCCGGTACCTTCGCCGTCGTCGGCGCGAGTGCCGCCTTCCTGTTCTGCGGGGCCGGGGTGTCGGCGCCGCAGGGAGGCGGGGTGCTCAGGCCGTCGGTCAGTGAGATCCGGTTGGGCTGTGCCGTGAACGGGGTGTTGTCCGGCTTCCGGGTGAACGCCCCGTACATCGGCGTGGCCGCGCTGTCCTTCTGGTTCATCGGGTGGATTCCGAGGATCTGCTCGACGGTGCGGATCATCGTCATCTGCGAGTAGTAGTGGCTGTCGACCTTGCCGTGCTGGGCCCACGGGCTGATGACCTGGACCGGGGCGCGGTGGCCGTCGACGTGGTCGATGCCGGCCTGGGAGTCGTCCTCGACGACGAAGATCGCCGAGTCCTTCCAGTACTTGCTGTGCGAGATCTCGTCGACCATCTTGCCGACCGCGAGGTCGTTGTCCGCGACCTCGGCGGCCGGGCTCGGCGGACCGCCGGTGTGGTCGTTGGAGAACCAGAACATGTTCAGGTTCGCCGGGCCGTTCTTCTCGAATTCCTGCTTCCAGATCTGGTACTTGTACACGTCCGGGACGTCGAGGTCGAACAGCGGGAAGCCGGGCACCGACACCTTGTTGAGCGACGGGATCGCCGAGCCCGTCTGCATCGGGTACGCGGTCCGCTGACCCGTCGCGGCCATGTTCTTGGCGTCGCAGTACAGGTTCGGCCACGTCGCACCGGCCGGTTTGCTCTCGACCGACTGGAACTCGCCGTAGTCCTTCACGGACTTGCCGACCGCCTGCGCACCGGACCATATGAAGCCGGTCTTCTGGTGGCCGAGGACGTCGTTCTCGGTGTCGTAGCTTCGCGCGTACTCACCGGCCGAGGACTCGGTGTACTCCGGATTGTCCGACTGCATCAGCCAGTTGTGGCCCTCGGCCGAGTTCGTGCCGATGTCGTAGAAGTTGTCGTAGAGCCCGAACTGCTCGGCCAGCGCGTGCTGGTTGGGCGTCACGTTCTCGCCGAACTGCGTGAACGTCGAGTTGCCGTCGCCCTGCGGCAGGTCGCCGAGGACCTGGTCGTAGGTCCGGTTCTCCTTGACGAGCAGGAAGACGTGTTTGATCGTCGAGGGGTCGCCGAGCCGCACGGGGACCGGCAGCGGCCTGGCGTGGCTCGTGCCCTTGGCCGTCGTGACCGATCCGGGCGTCCAGCCGTTCTGCTTGAAGACCCTGGCCGTCTGGGACCTGATGGTGCGGTCGTCCGGCAGCGTGAACTGCGTCAGGCTCGACGTCGTGTCATGGGTGCCGTGTCCGCCGGTGGCGGAGGGGCGGCGGGCGTCGATCCCGCGGGTGTTGGAGACGACCACCTTCTTGCCCACGGCAGCGACCCCGGAGGGGAAGTAGTCCGTCGGGAGCAGACCGATGTAGCTCGCGGGCTCCTGAGGGGACTTGTAGCGGTACACGGCGACCGCGTTGGCGCGGCCGAGCGTGACCAGCAGGTGACCGTCGTCGGTGAGCGTCACCGCGTTCGGCTCGTAGCCGACCGATGCCTCCGGCCACGGCTGGGTGGAGATGGTCTGCACGACCTTGTCCTTGGCCGTGCTGATGACCGACACGTTGTTGTCGGCGGTGTTGGTGACGAACACCGCGCCCTTGGTCGCGTACACCGCGGTCGGGTGCAGACCGACGTCGATGGTTCCGACGGAGGCGGACGGGTCGGCAACATTGACGACGCTGACCGTGCCGGTGGTGCTGGCCCCGGTGTGCGGGTTGGCCACCACGTCGGTGCCGTAGGAGTTGATCGTGGTGTCGCCGGGCTTCGCCGGGCGCCCGCCCTCATTGCTGACGTACAGCTTGCCGCCGGCCAGGGCGAGTCCGCGGGGGGCGTTGCCGACTGCCCAGCTCTGCTTGACGGTTCCGGTCGCGGCGTCGATGGCGACCACCCGGTTCTGGCCGTTGACCGCGGAGTACACGGTGGAGCCGTCGGCCGAGAACACCGCCGCGCCCACCAGCGCGCGCTTTGTGCCGTCGGCCGGGATGGAGACGGTCACCGGGTTGGAGAGGGTGCCGTCCGCGCCCACGGTGAACTTGGTGTAGCCGTCGGCCTGGCCGAGCCACAGCTGCTTGCCGTCGGGCGAGTACGTCGGTCCCTCCTGGCCGACGGAGCCGTTCTTGATGCGCAGGTCGTCCGCCGCGTTGGTGCCGACCTTCTGCTTCACCTGCCCGGTCGCGAGATCCATGACGACCAGCGACGCGTCACCGTCGGCCACCGAGGCCGCGAGGTGGGTTCCGTCCGGGCTGACCGCGGACGACATGATCTTGCCGTCGTTGAGGACGGTGCGGCTGCCGTACGGCTTGATGTACTGGTCGCTGGAGATGACCTGGCCGTTGGCGGTGACCTGCGCAACCTGCTGGGTGCCAAACTGATACGTCGAGGCGACCGCGGTACCCGTGACCCCGAGGGCGACGGCGATGCCCGCCGTCACCAGCAAGGTCCGGCGGCCGACGCGTCTGCCGAAGAGGTTGACCTGCGCCTTCTCGTTCACCCGGCGCTGCCGTGTTACCTGCATGGAACTATCCCTTCGAGGTGGTGTTCAGCAGCTCGACGTTGCCGTCGAACTGCCACAGCGGATTCGGGGAGTCCCCGGTCGAAGTCCGCAGCAGGAAGTAGCCGTTCACTTCCTTCGGTCCGTCACCGTCGGCGACGAACCGACCGTCCGGGCCGATGTCGAGCTGGTAGATCGCTGTCCCCGCGACGGCGATGCCGGGGAGATGCCAGGTCACGACGCAGCGCCAGTCGTTGCCCGCCCCTTCCTGGGCGGCCTGGCCGTCGCTCTTGGTGCACGCCGCCGTGGTCCGCAGCTGCGTCTCCGTGACGGCGGGGCGGTGGAGCTGTCGGGTCTGTAGCCGATAGAGGTGGGCGAAGGCCGTGGCGACGGACCGCTGAACCGTGCCCTGCTCGATTCCGGAACCCGTCGAGGGGGTCGCCACGGCGAGGGCCGCAACGGTGAGCGCGGTCAGTCCGGCCGGCGGAAGGAGCCCGACGGTGAGCGCGCGGCGCTCGGAACCGTCGTGGACGAGGTTGGTGAAGTCCCGCCGCAGGAACAGCACATAGGCCAGCGCGGTCGCGAGCACGGCCCACGCGAGGCTGACGACGATGCCGATCAGGAGCGGGCCGAGCTGCACGGGGCTGGTGAACAGACCGTTCCAGGCGATGAAGGCGTAGCTGGGCAGGGCCAGGCGCACGGCGGCGGGCAGCGGCAGCATCTGGGCGAGCTGCATCGCGAGCGCGACGAGGCCGGGCAGCAGCAGTCCCATCGGGGACCGCCCCAGCGCGACGGACCCGAGCAGTCCGATGGCGGCGAAGGCCAGGGTGGGGGCGAGCACGCAGACCCAGGCGAGGAGGACCTTCGCGGCGGCGTCCGTCGGCGCGAGCAGGTGGCCGTCGAGGCCGACCAGCGGCTGGTTGCCGACCGCCGCCACCCCGCCGGCCGCGCTGGAGCAGGCCAGCCCGGCCACGAGCAGCAGCAGGACGGTCACGCTGGCCAGTGCCTTCGCCGCGAAGATCCGTCGGGGCGACCGGACGGCCACGAGCAGGTGGCGCCAGGTGCCGAGCCGGTCCTCGGAGGCGAACACGTCGCCGGCGACCACCGAGGTCAGCAGCGGGAGCGCCCAGGTGCCCGCGAAACCGAGCATGACCAGCGGACCGGCCCACCCGGTGGCGTGCATCCAGCGGCCGAAGAGCGTGTCGGAAGGGAGTGTGCTCTGCTGACTGACTCCGGCGACGAAAAGCGCCGGCGCGATCCAGCAGGCGAGGACGAGCAGGCGGATGCGCCATTGCGAGAACAGCTTGACCAGCTCGAAGCGGTAGGTGCGCGGCACCGAAACGCGCCGGGCACCGGCGACGTTGCCTTCGGCGAGGGTCGCGGTCATCGGCCCGCCTCCGGCTGCTCGGTGAGGGCGAGGAACGCGGCCTCCAGCGGCGACACCACAGGCGCGAGCTCGCGCACCGCGATACCCGACCGCACGAGCCGCACCACCAGTTCGTCCAGGGCGGGCACCAGCGTGCGCACCACGAGCGCCTCGGCGTCATGCCGTGCCCCGGTGCCGTCGACGACCCGGATGCCGGCCGTGTCGGCGGCCAGCCGGCGCGCGGACTGCGGGTCGGAGGTGAGCAAGCGGTAGTCGAGTTCACGGTTCTCGGCGGCCAGCTTGTTCAGCGGTCCGGAGAAGACCACCCGTCCGGTGGCGAGGATGGTGACCTCGGAGCACAGTGCCTCGACGTCATCCATGCGGTGGCTGGAGAGCACGACGCTGGTTCCGTCGGCCGCGAGCCGGGTGAGGACACCGTGCACGTGTCGTGTGCCCGCCGGATCAAGGCCGTTGGAGGGTTCGTCGAGCACGATCAGCCGGGGCTTGGTGAGCAGGGCGGCGGCGAGCCCGAGCCGCTGGCGCATGCCGAGGGAGAAACCGCGAACCCGGTCGTCGGCGACATCGGTGAGCCCGACCTGGTCGAGCACGTCGTCGATCCCCGCTGTCCGCGCGTCGTGGCCGCGGAGAGCGGCCAGCGCGGCGAGGTTCCGCCTGGCGGTGAGCGAGGGGTAGAGACCGGGCCCGTCGACGAAGCCGGCGACGCCGTCGGGAGCGGCGAGCGCCCGCCCGACCGGCATGCCCAGGGTTTGCAGGCTCCCGCTGTCGGCGACGGCCAGTCCCAGCAGCAAGCCGAGCAATGTCGTCTTACCGGCACCGTTGGGGCCGACCAAGCCATGGATCTGACCCTGCGCCACATCCAGATCGATGCCGTCGAGTGCGACGACATCGCCGAAACATTTCGTGATTCCGCGAGCCCGAACCGCGAGGACTGCGTCCATGAACCCCCTCCTTGCAAACCGTCAAGGACCGTAGGGACGGCAGAGAACGGTGGCACGGAGACCAGCTGAACGTTCCGGGAACGGGGAACGGCTGGCACCCGAATCAGTGATGCCCCGCTGCCGGCGTTCAATGCTGGGACCGGCACTCTTTCGGCGACGGGATCAAGAACCGGCGCGGCGTTCGGGCCTGACCCGACTTCGGGGACGAGGCCGCCGTCTCGATGACGTCGGCTCGTCGGCCGGCATGCGCACCGTGTTCATGTGGCGGCCCCTTGCGCACGCCTCGGCAATGCTCGACGCTAATGGCCGACGAAACGCAGGGCCCCAGCCGATGGTGAGCCTTTTCGGTCACGCGCCATGCCAGTTCGTGATTCCTGATCAGCGTGTCCGGTCGTGTTTCAGCTGGAGCAGATCGAGGGACAGCGCAACCAACCCCCCAGGTGCAGATTTCCGTTCGACATCAGCCGATCGTTTCAGGTCATCTGACGAGAAAGCCAGGATATGCGGATCGCACTTGTCTCCATGCCGTGGCATCTGCTGGCCACGCCTTCTCTGCCACTCGGGATCTTACAGACCCAAACCGGCCGGTGCCGCGGTCAGCACGAAGTGCGCTTACATTTCGTGAATCTACGCTGGGCCGAATACCTCTACGAAGTCACCCACGGTGCGATCACACCGCACGACTACGAATACGTCGCGAACATCGGCGTCTGGCACGGTATGGGTGACTGGGTCTTCACCTCGGCGCTCTACGGAACGCCGCACTGGCGCCGTGAGCGTTTCCGCGCCCATCTGGCCGAGAACGGCATCGACCCGGGCAAGTCCGAGGCGATGGCGGAGCACGCCGCCGACTTCGTCGCCACGCTGGCGCGCGAGATCGTCGCCACGGAGCCGGAGGTCATCGGGTTCAGCAGCACGTTCCAGCAGAACGTGCCCTCGCTCGCCATGGCCCGGGTCGTCAAGGAACTGGCTCCGGACATTCCCGTCCTCTTCGGCGGCGGGAACTGCGACGCTCCGATGGGAGCGGCCCTTCAGCGGAACTTCCCCTTCGTCGATTACGTCATCAGCGGCGAAGCCGAGCGGTCCTACGTGGAATTCATCGACCATCTCGACGGCGTCCTTCCCGCGGAAGCGGTCAGTGGCCTTTCCTGGAGTACGAAGGACGGCGACACGGTGACGAACCCACCCGGGGCGCCACAGCCGATGGACGAAGTGCCGTGCCCCGACTACGACAGCTACTTCAGCGCTCTCGGGAAAAGCCCGGTCACATCCTTCGTCAAGCCGACCCTTCTGTACGAGGCCGCACGTGGCTGCTGGTGGGGGGAGAAGCACACCTGCACCTTCTGCGGGCTGAACGGACTGACGATGAAATTTCGCGCCCGTTCCCCCGAGCATGTCCGCCGCCATGTCCAGGAACTTGTGGAGCGCCACCGCATTCTCGACATCGTGGCGGTGGACAATATTCTGGACATGGCCTACTTACGGACGCTGCTTCCTGAGCTCGCCGCCGCCGATATGGACCTGAATTTCTATTACGAGGTCAAGTCCAACCTCGGCGAAGCGGACATCGCCATGCTGCGCTCCGCGGGCCTGGTCCACATCCAGCCGGGCATCGAGAACCTCAGCTCGGACGTTCTGAAGATCATGAACAAGGGGGTGCACGCCACTCAGAACGTCCGGCTCCTGCGCATGTGCGAGGAGCACGACGTGACCGTCGACTGGAACTATCTGTACGGATTTCCCGGTGAGCGGGAGGACCACTACACGCCGGTCGTCGACCAGTTCCCCGCCTTGGTACACCTCCAGCCGCCGGCCGGCGCCGTACGCATTCTCTTGGAGCGCTACAGCCCCTATTTCCAGCGCCCGGAACTCGGCTTCCCGCGTCGCCGCCCCGCCTCGCTGTACGACCACGTCTATGACCTGCCCGAGGCTGAACTCCACGACCTCGTCTACCAGTTCGACACCCCGGCGGCGGGTATCGAGGAGGCGGCGGCCACGCGGCTGCGCACGGCGATCGAGACATGGCGTGACCACTACGCGGCCAGCAGCCTGGTCCTGCGCCACGACGACCAGGACGCACCGATCATCGTGGACCGGCGGGTGGGATGGCCGGCACGTGAGATCAGGCTGGAGCCCGGTGCCCCCGCCGCCGTGTACGAGGCGCTTCGTACCCCGCGAAACCCGCGTGCGCTACGGCAAAGGCTGGCAGCAGAGGGCCACGACAGAGAAGCCGCGGAAATCGGCTCCTGGCTGCGTGCCTGGAAGGACCAGGGACTCGTCTTCGAGGAGGCCGACCGATTCGTCGCGCTGGCCACGAACAGACCGAGCATCAAACGCGACGCGCACGCCGGCGCGATGCCGTACGCATCCGAGCACGTCCCGGCCGGAGGTTGATGATGGCCAAGACCGCTCCCCGTACAGACGAGATCCGTCAGGTGTCCTTCGCCGCCGACCGGGCGCACGAGACCGTGGAGTTCGTCCGCTCGCTGCGGGAACACACCGCACACGCACTGCCCGTGCTCTGGCGAGCCGACCTGTCCCGGCTCCCCGCTCCCCGGATCCTCTTCCACCTGGCCCCTCCGACACAGGCGGATCGATCCACCACCGTGCACACCTGGCAGGAGACCTACCGGTACGGCCTCCTCCACTATCGCCGCGGTCCCGGATTCCTGATCGTGCGCGACTCCCGTCCGGGCGCTGTCCGGAAGGAGATCGTCCTGGACCGCCCCGAATCCGTCGGAGTCTTCGACCACTTCGCCCACCCCCGGCCGCTGCCCGCAGCAGACGACCCCTCATACCCCTCGGTCCAGAACCTGTTGACCGACGGCCTGCTGCTCGCGGTGGGAGGACTCGCGGTCGCTCTTCCCTACCGCCTGCACCGACTCCCGCTCCCCATCGAGGTTCTGGGGCACGGGTAACGGCCCGCCGGACGGTGTCCTGGCGGGACGCGTACGACCACGCCGTCGACGACATGTGGACGACGGCGCCCCACCTTGCGACAGAAGGGAGATGACCATGCGTTACATCCACTGACACGCCCCGCACATCCACTGACACGCCCGGCCGTTGCGGTCATGTCCCCCCGCACTCTCGGACATGACCGCAACGCGCCGCGGCTGCCCACAGACGTTGCGCACCAGTAGGGAGAGACTGGTCATGGGAGAGACGACGGGGGCTCTGCGGGATCCGATCTACGACCCGTTGGATCCGGGGGTCATAGCCGGCCCCCACCCGTTCTACAAACGACTCCGCGAGCACAGACGGGTCTACTGGCACGCGACGTTGGGCGCGTGGGCACTCACCGGATACGGGGAGTGCCGGCAGGTCCTGAACGACACCGCGCATTTCGGCTCGGATTTCCGCCGGGTTGGTGAAGACGTCCCCGACGCCCAGCTGAGCGTCCAGTCCCTCGACCCGCCCGAGCACGGCGCGATCCGGCATCTCCTCGTCTCCGCGCTGCACGAACAGTCGCCGGCCGTGATGGTGGACCGGGTGGCCGAGATCGCCACAGCGCAGGTGACGGCCCTTGGAGAGCGAGGCCGTCCCGTCGACCTGGTGAAGGAGTTCGCCCGGCCTGTCGCGCTCCGCACGATGTGCGACTTCCTCGGGGTCGAGGCACCCGACGGCCCGTGGTTCGAGGAGTTGTCCAACGCCGTCGTCCGCAGTATGGACGCAGGTCTCGACCCGAGCCGGGCGGAGCCCGGGAACCGGGCTCGCGGCGAGCTGAGCCGGATCGTCGGCGACTGGCTGCGCGACGCCGGCGACGACGGTTTCCTCGGGGCGGCACGACGCGCGAGTCTCGGAGAACCGAACGTGTCGGCGGCGCTGCTGGCGAACTCCCTGCGCGCGGTGCTGCACGCCGGTTACGAATCGGTCGGCCGCCTCCTGGGCAATGCACTCGCACGGCTCGTCGCACACCCCGGGCTGCTGCCCGGCCCCCAGGACCTGTCGCACCGCGACGCGCTGGTCGACGAGCTGATTCGGCTGGACGCGCCCGTGCAGGCCGACGCGCGCGTGTGCACGAGGGACTGCGTCGTCGGAGGGGAACAGATACACCGCGGTGACGTCGTCGTGCTGTTCCTCGCGGCGGCCAACCGCGACCCCGCGGTCTTCCCCCAACCCGACGAGGTCGACCTGAATCGGCGGAAGGGGGTCCATCTGGCCTTCGGCCGAGGCGCGCACGCGTGCCTGGGTGCCAGCCTGGCGACCTTGCAGCTGCGAGCCGTCCTCGCGGCACTGGCCGCCTCCGGTCTCGGCCTCACCGCGACCGAAGCCCCCGTGTACGAACCGACCGCCACCCTGCGCGGGCTGCGTTCGCTGACGGTGGCGGTTGGTGGCCCGCACCGGTCCGTACTGCTGACCCCGTGAAGGGCGGAGACCTCGTGCGCGCATCTGCGACCCTACGGAAGCTGGCCGGGACGGCAAGCGTCCTGCTGCTGACATTGCTGCTCGCGCAGCCGTCAGGAGCCACCCATGCCGCGCGTGCCCGGCTCACGACCAGCGCCGACGCGTCCGCCTATCCGCTTGCCGACCGCCTCGCGACCGACGTCACCGGCCGCGATGCCTACCGTCATCTGCGCGAGCTCCAGCGCATCGCGGATGCCAGCGGCGGCAACCGTGGCTACGACACCATCGGCTTCACCCGCTCGGTCCGCTATGTCAGCGGCCTGATGGAGGCAGCCGGATACCACGTCGTCCAACAGGCCGTGCCCTACACCGACTTCGACGTCGAGAAGGAGCGGCTGGTCGTGAGCGGCGCCAGGGAGGGCGACCCGGACATCCCCGTACTCATGACCCGATTCACCCCGTCGACCGGGCCGACCGGCATCAACGCGCCTCTGGTGTCGCCGCCCACCGGCCGCACGGGCTGCACCTCCGCCGACTACGACGGCGTCAAAGCCGCGGGCGCCGTCGTGGTCCTCGCGCGCGCGGCATGCGGATACGGCGTGCAACAGCAGGTGGCAGCCGGTGCCGGGGCGCGTGCCGTCCTGCTGTACTACCCGACCCCGTCGCCGGAGAACATCTACCGGCTCATCGGGTTCACGCCACCGGCCTTCACCATCCCCGTGGCATCGGTGTCACAGCGCGAAGGGGAGAGTCTTTCCCGGGCGGCGGCGGGCGGCGGGGTGCGCGTCCATCTCACCCTGCGGGCGCACGACGTGGCGCGCACCACGGTGAATCTCACGGCGGAGACTGCGGGCGGCGACCCGGACAACGTGGTGCTGATCGGATCCCATCTCGACAGCGTGACCGAGGGACCCGGGATCAACGACAACGGCTCCACGGCCGCCGCGGCGTTGCAGACCGCCCTCGAACTGGCCCACCATCAGCACAGTGTGAAGAACAAGGTCCGGTTCGTGTGGTGGGGCGCCGAGGAGCTCGTCGACATCGGTTCCGAGTACTACGTCAGCCACCTGACTGCTACCGAACGGCAACGAATCGCGGCCGTGCTGAACGGCGAACTCATCTCCTCGCCCAACTACGCCCGTTTCGTCTGGGATCCGGGGTCCGGCGGCAGCCATGTGATCTCCGAGCAGTTCGCCGCGTACTTCGACTCGAAGGGACTGCCCTACGAGCGGCAGAGCCCGGACGCCATCGGCTCCGACCATCTCGCCTTCTCGGCTGCCGGCATACCCGTCGGAGGGATCGACGGCGGCAATCTGAAGGTCAAGACCCCAGCACAGCAAGCGCGCTACGGCGGAGAAGCGGGGCAGATGTTCGATCACTGCTACCACCAGGCATGCGACGGGCTCGGCAACATCAACAGGAAGGCCCTCGACGACAACGCCCCCGCGCTCGCCTGGGTGCTGGGCCGGCTGGCCACGTACGACGGGGACGTACGAGCCGCCGCACAAGGGAAAGGACGCCTCCGGTGAGCGCGTCGAGGCCCGCCGCCACCACGCCGGACGAAGCCGAGGACTCCTACGAGTCGGTCGCCGGCCTGTACGACCTGCTCGCGGCCGCACAGGGTGCATCGGCGCCACCCCGGATCTCCGCATTCGCCGAACTGGCGCAACCCGGCATGCGAGTGGCCGATGTCGGAGCGGGAACCGGACGGGTCGCCCTGGCCGTCGGCGCACGTCAAGCCGATGTGTGGTGTGTCGAACCCTCGGCGAGCATGCGGAGCGCCCTGCTGGCGAAGCTCGCCCAACACCCGCAGCTCTGGCCTCATGTGACGGTCAGGGCCGGGCAGGCTCCGGGGATGGCCCTGGACGGCACCTTCGACTACGCCTATCTCGCGGGCTCACTTCAGTTTCTCGACGCCGCGGACCGCCGGGCCACGTTCGCCGAGTTGAGCGACCGTCTCGCGCCGGGCGCGCTCCTGGCACTCGACATGGTCGACGATCTGCCGGTGACGCCGGATCCGGACGGGGCCGAGGCGACGGTGGCGGATGTCGTCGTCGGCAAGAGCCGGTACACCCTGCGTGCGGCAGTCACCGCGGCAGCCGTCGGCCGGGCCGACATGCGGTACCGCTACGTCACCGAATGCGGGAACCACCGCACCGTGCAGACCCTGCGGCGCACGCGGTATTTCCACACCTTCGACGAGGTGCACGCGGATCTGACCGCTACCGGATTCACGGTGGACACCGAGCACAGCGGGGGGTGGCGCGACAACACACAACCACTCGTAGCCAGGAGAAACCGATGACCGACGAGACGCCTGCCCGCGAGACCACTCCGGCCCGATCGCCGGCGGCCGTCCGGCTCACCCCCACCTTCGACGCCGAGCGGCTGCGCGCCGAACTCGACCTCCTCACCCGCGACACCTGGCGGCGTCAGCAGACCTATTCGGAGGACGGAGCCAGCGAGGAGTACGCCGCGGACTGGCGTGTGCTGCCGCTGCGCAGCCCCGGCGGCGACGAGCGGCGCACGGACGCGGGCGGACCGGGCCCGCTGCCGTTCCGCGATACGCGATGGCTGGGGCGCACCCCCTACCTCGCCGCCATCATCGCTTCGCTCCCGACTGGTGTCCGAGGCGCCCGGCTGATGTCGCTGGGCGCGGGTGCCGCCGTCGAAACACACCGCGACACCCCGCTGGGCTTCGCCAAGGGCATGGTGCGTCTACACGTCCCGATCACCACCCACGACAACGCGGTGCTCGTCCTCGACGGCGAAACGTACCGCTGGCAGCCGGGCACCTTCTGGTACGGGGACTTCTCCCGCCCCCATTCCCTCGCCAACACCGGAAGCAGCGACCGTGTGCACCTCGTCATCGACTGCGCCGTGAGCCTGCGCCTGTTCGACATCTTCCCGCCGGACTTCGTCAACAGCGTCGACCTCGCCGACGTGCTGTTCGAGCGTCCGGAGGTCGCACTGCGCCGCACGGAACGCGCCACGTTCTGTTGCCGATTCGCCGTGCCCGCCGAGTTCCGGCACTGGTCGGGCGAGGCGCTCAACGAACGCTCCGCCGACCTGGCGGATGCCACGCTCGCCGTGGTCGACCGGCCCGACGGTCTCGTCCTGACCGAAGGAGCGGAGCACGAAGGGACGGCGCTGGTCCACGTCGGCGGCGGGGAGTTCAGGCTCCAGGGATGGACCGAGGAACGCACCATCCACCTCGACCGCGCCGCCAAGACGGTCCGTTTCCTCATCCGCGACGGATCGGCGCGGCAGTGGACCGAGCGTCCGATCGAAGCGTCCTCGCCCGTCGGATCGTCCTGGCCCGTCGGATCGCCTCGGCCCGTCGGATCGGCGGCCGGGTAAGGGTGATCGGCCCGTCGGCGGTCCGACCCACGAGGCGTCGATGACGACGACGGAGATCCGATCGGTGTGGACGGCCGAATGCCGCAGAGTCACCGTCGGCATCGCCGCCCTCCTGTCGCTCGTGGCCTTCGAGGCGTTCGCGGTCGTCACGGCCCTGCCGTCGGCGTTGAGCGACCTGCACGCCATCCGGCTCTACGGCCTCGCGTTCGGGCTCTATCTCGCGGCATCGCTGTTCGCCAGTGTGGTGTCCGGCGGTGCCGTGGACCGTTGGGGACCGGCGCGGCCGTTCATCGTCGGGACCGTTCTCTTCCCCCTGGGATCGCTGCTCGTCGGCGCCGCGCCCACCATGGGCTTCTTCCTCGCCGGGCGAGCCGTCCAGGGGCTCGGCGGCGGATCCGTGATCGTGGTTCTCTACGTCGTGGTGGTGCGCCTGTACGCCGACGCACTGCGCCCGAGGGCCTTCGCGATGATGGCGAGCGCATGGGTCGTTCCCTCGATCGCCGGGCCGCCGCTGACCGCGCTCGTCACCCAACACCTCGGCTGGCGCTGGGTGTTCCTAGGCATACCGGTCCTGTTCCTCCCTGCCGCAGGCGTGTTGCTCCCCGAAGTCCACTCGCTCCGCGAAGTCCCTACCGACAACGGCCACGAAGGGACATCGTGGGCCCCGCCGCGCGCCGGCCTGATGCGGGTCGCCGCCGGCGCAGCGGCCGGTGGCACGCTCACTCAGTACGCCGCACAGAGCCGTTCGCTCCCCACGGCTGCGGTCTGCGGGGCTGCCGCCGTCGTCCTGCTGGTACTGGCCCTTCCGCGTCTGCTCCCGCACGGAACCCTGCGCGCCCGCCCCGGTGCGCCGGTCTTCGTCCTGCTGCGCGGCCTCTTCGCGGGAGCGTTCTTCGGCACGGAGGTCCTGCTGCCGCTCATGGTGGCGAGTCGCCGAGGCGCGGGCCCGGCCCTGGGCGGTCTGATCCTCGCGGCAGGCTCGGTGGGCTGGGCGGCCGGCTCATGGCTACCGGGCCGCGGACGTTCCGACCGGTCGCCCCGCGCTCGGCTGGTCGGGAGCTGCCTGCTGATGGCGGCGGGAATTCTGATCGTCATGGCCGGTCTGAGCGACCCCGTACCCGCCGCAGTGGCCGGACTGGGCTGGCTGGTCGCCGGCACCGGCATGGGAGCCGGACTGAGCACGGTGAACCGGTGCGCCCTGGAGAGCTCGGCGCCGTCCCAACAGGGGGAGACGTCCAGCTCGCTTCAGGTCAGCGATTCGCTCGCCAGCACCGTCACGACCGGGGTCTGTGCGGCGATCGCGACGACCGGGCCCGCCTCCGGGAGCACGCCGACCCGTTTCCTGGCGGCCCTGAGCCTGACCGCCTGCCTCGCCGCCCTCGCCGCTCTCGTCGCGATGATCCGGATCCGGACTGCGACTCGGTGACGGTCGGCGGCCCGGCCTTGCGGCTCGCGGTAGTGCCGCTCGCGGCGGTGCGGCACGTTCGCGGCCACCTCGGCCCCGCCAGCCGCTTCATCGTCGACCAGGCGGCAGCTTGGAGGCGTTCCCTTTCGCCTTCTCCATCTCCATCTCCGTCTCCGACCGGCGTACGGGCACCGTCAAAAGCTACCGATCAGTTCGAAGCAACCGGGTATTAAGGAATGCCATCTCTGTGGTTGAAAGAGCCCTACAGGGCTCGAAGCACCGAAGCCGCCGGAACTTCACACCTCGAATTCCCGGGCTCTTTGGTAGACGCGTCCCGCGTGATGCAGCGCTGTTTCCTCATGCTTCTCCGTCACAGTTCCGTCATGCGCACCTTTCCCACCTTCACGACCGGGGTAGGCGCGCGTGCCGATGGAAGGGAATTCGCATGCCCTCATCATCAGCTGGCGTACGACGTCAGCGCAGAAACAGCCGCGTGACAATCGCCGTCGCCACCACCCTTCTCGCCGGTGCGTCGGTACTCAGTTCGCAAGCGCCGGCCTTCGCCGACGACACCCCGCCGACGCCCCCGAACATCTACGAATCCGACGATCAAGTCATGGCAGACCTGACCAAGTGGTCGCCGCTCCAGGATTCCGAGAGCGTCATGGGCCTGCCCACCGGCCTCGACGACAAGCAGGTCAACCTCTCGGACGTGCAGGGAGGGAAGGTCAACTACAGTCCCGACCAGGCCGTCAAGGACGCCCAGGCCGCGGCCAAGGCGTTCGCCGACGACCCCAACACCAAGGAGCCTGCCCGCGAAAGCGCCAAGAGGCTTTTCCAGCCCATCTCGGGGCTCAAGGAGTCGCCCAACTACGCCGCCCCCGTCTTCACCGGCAAAGCCGGCTACACGGACGAGTGGACCCATGAAAACCTCGACCAGCTCTGCAATCGGCCGAACCACGACGCTTCGCGCGTCGGCCAGAAGCCGCCCTGTGCCTTCGTCGGCAAGCTCACCGACAAGTATCCCGTCCGGGGCTCCGCCGGAGATGGCCTCGCCGGCGGCGGGAAGCTGACCTACAAGATATCCAGCTCGGTGGCCGACGAAAAAAGCGAGACCGAAGGCTGGTCAGTAGGCGGCAAGATCACACCGAAGGTCAGCGACGGAAAGAACGAGCTTCCGGGGGAAGTGAGTTTCACCTACAGCTACTCGTCCACCTCCACCAAAAAGCTGCAAAGCACTCTGGAAACCGACGTCGAGATGACGGTTCCCGACGGAAAGAAGAAGGGCTGGCTGGAGCCCCGGGGCAACGGCGGGTATTACACCGGCTATATCGTCTACCGGCAGAACAATGACTCCGAGCAGAGGATGGTCGCCGTCCCGGCCAGCGTCTACGTCCAGGCCCACGACACCACCAGCCCGATCACCTGGTTCAAGCGCGTGATCTAGGCCGACACCGGCAGCGCACAACGGCGTGGCTCGCCCCGGGGAGTTGGCGGGGCGGGCCACGCACGGGAATCGGGGGAGATGACGAACCGGGTCCGGCAGGTTCACGTGCCGGACCCGGCAGTGTCAGCCGTTCTCAGCCGTTCATGGCAGCCCAGAACTCCTCGAAGAACATCTGGCCGTCGCCGTCGGTGTCGAGCGAGTCGATCAGCTCCTGGGCCTGCGACTCGGTGATCTGCGACCCCTCCAACTCCGCCACGACCTTCCGGTATTCCTCCGCGGTGACCTGGCCGTCCCCGTCGATGTCGTAGCGCTCGAAGACCTTGCGCGCCGCCGTCTCCACGATGTCTGCCATGTGCTCCGCCCTTCTGCGATCTTCGCTGACGGGCCCAGGTTATCCGTCCGCCCGCAGCGACTCGGACGCGCCCAACCTGCCCAGCTGTTACGGGCCGAGCTCGTCGCGTACGGGCCTGTCGCGTACGGGCTCATCGCGTACGGGCTCACCAACGCGCGACCGGACCCGGCCATGAGCAGTGTCAGCGGAGAGCGGCAGACTGCGCGCATGGACGATTCTCGTGCCACGGGTCGCTCTGACCGTGCTGAGCTGCTGTGGGTGCGGTCGACGGGCGGACCTTTGATCGTCGTCCCGAAGTCCTCGGTGAACGCCTGGGGAGGCTCGACGGCGGACAGGGCCGTTCTGGGCGGCTTCGACGGCCCGTTCTCCAGCCCGGGTGACTATGACCGCGCCTGCGAGGTCGAGGGGTGGGCCGGGGTGATCTCCGTTGGTGCGGACGGTGCCATGGCGCTCGTTCTGGCCGATGAACCGGCTACGACGTGCTTCGTACCGGAGAAGCTGATGTTCGTGCGATGGCTGGCTGCGGACTCGGAGGCCGAGTTGTTCGCCGCGGCCGAGCACGTCTTGGCCGGTCGGGACACAGCATGGGAGGACTGCGGGCTGTGGGTCACCCACGGCCCGGCAGTGTTGATGGACTCGGCCGAAGCGGGTGCTGCTCTGGGAACGGAGTATCCCGGTGGGGGCCGGCCCGATCAGGCTCCGGTTCCGCTTCCGGCAGGTCGGTGGAGGGTGCGTGCGGTCCATACGGCGGGCGAGTTCCCGTGGGTGGGTCTGGTACAGCTCGTCGCCGCAGACGGCCCGTCCGACAGCCCAGTTGCATGAATGGTCTCCAGACCGGCCCGCCTTCGGACGGCTGATCAGACCACCGGCGGCCCCGCCTCGATGCGTCGTAGCACCGGGGTCAGACGATCCAGGTCGGGGCCGGTCTGGAGCTGTCGCTCGTCCCACCAGGTGGCGCCGGCGTCGCGCAGCGGGCCGATCATGTCCTTCGCCTTGGCCCGGTCCGGCGGCGTGGCACCGCCGAGTACGAACTCGAAGGGGCGGTCGGCTCCGGCCGTACGCTGCCTGCGCACGTAGTCGACAACTTCCCGCACGTCCGCTACGTCCGGCACCCGCCCATGCCGGGCCGTCGCGAACAGCGGTGCCGCGCCGTCCCACCGCGCTGCCCGTCGCATGGGCGCTCGATGCGGCCAGAACCCGCCGATCCACACCGGTGGTCCGGGCCGCTGCACAGTGGCGGGCAGCAGTGTCACGTCCCGGGCCTCGTAGTGCCGACCGTGGTGGTCCACCGGCTCGCCGGACCAGAAGCGCCTCAGCAGCTCCAGTCCCTCGTCCAGCCGCTCTGCGAGGACGCGCGGTTCGGCGGCGTCGCCGAAGCTGCGGTATTCGTCCTCGATGGGACCACCCAGACCCGCGGCGAAAATCACCCGTCCACCGCTGAGGTGGTCCAAGGTGGCCACCTGGCGGGCGAGTTGCTGCGGACGGTATCGGGGCACCGGCGTCAGCAGGGTGCCCAGCCGGATCCGGGAGGTCGCCAGCGCGGCGGCGGTCAGCAGCATCCAGGGGTCCCCGAAGGGACGTCCCTGGTGCTGCCGGTGCAACACATGGTCCCAGACGAAGAGCCCGTCCCAGCCTGCCTGTTCGGCGGCCGCCGCCACGGTCGCGACGTTACGGGGGTCGGCGAAGTCGCCGAAGTTCGGGATGTTGATGGAGAAGCGCATATCCGTAGGATGCTCAGTCGGCCATGACGGGGCAATCGGACACGGATTTCGGACAGGGATCTCGATCAGGAATCTTGGTCAGGAATCCAGGCGGCTTGACGGCAGGCCGCCGACGGGCGCAGGACGGCGCGCGCTCGCATTGGCGAGATCGGGCCGCCGCTCACCAGCCGGTTGTAGGGTGCGGGCCCATGCCCCACCCCACCGACATCGACCGTGCCAACATCGACCACGTCGACATTCCGGCTCTGCTCGACGACCTCCACGGCTCTGCCACACGCCTGGCCAACACCCTCGATGCGCTGACCGATCGGCAGGCTCGCGAACCCTCCGCGCTCCCGGGCTGGAGCCGCGGCCACGTCATCACTCACCTCGCCCGCAGCGCCGACGCCTACCACTGGCTGCTGACCCTGGCCCGCACCAGCACCGAGCCCGGCCCCCGGGCGGACGCCGCCGCCTTGGACCGCGCGCTGCGTGAGGGTGCCGAGCGCGACGCCGCAGCGCTGATCGCCGACCTACGCGGCAGCCTGGACCGTCTGTTCGGCGCGGCGAGGGTCATGCCCGCCGGACGCTGGTCCACCCTGGTCTCCGCCCTGGCAGGCTGGCGACACCCGGCGTGGTTCACCCTCCGTCGTGCCTGGCGAGAGCTCGAAACCCACCACGTCGACCTGAACCTCGGCTACACCCCCGCCGACTGGCCCACCCACTACGTCGCCTGGGCGCTCGACGACACCATCGCCTCCCTGGCAGCACGCGGTTTCCCCCTCGCTCGTATCGAAGCCACCGACCTCGACCGCGCCTGGACCCTCGCCCCGACCGGGCCCACCGCCACCGGCTTCGGCCATGCACTTCTCGCCTGGCTGTGTGGCCGCGGACCGGACACGCACCTTTGGTCGGATCTGCATCCGCCCACCCCACCGCCATGGCCGATGCCGCCAACCCCCGGTTGGGGGTGAGGAGTTACGGTCGGCAAACGGGCCGCGGGGGCCATCGGCCGCGACGGCGAGCGGAAGCTGCCGTCGCCCACAGCGACCGGGACGACGAGGCGACGAGGCGACGAAAACGCTGATGTCGGCGTCTCAGCAGCCCGACGCGGCGCACCTCAAGCCCGACCGACCACACATGACGGATGAGACGTGTGCTAACGCTCCACCAGCCGACGGACCCCGCCCGTGCCCAGCGTGATGACGGCCCGGGGCCGCATCGGTCCCTCGCCTCGGCGGGAGAGCAGGACCACCTCCTCGACCACAGCCGACAATGCGCCGAGCCGGGCGGCGCACTCGGCGGCCAGCGGCCGTGGATCCCGCGTGCGGCCGAGGGAAAGATGCGGAGTGAAGCGACCGCCACGCCCGCGGCAGAGCGGGAACCGCAGCTCCAGTGCCCGGTGCAGACGGGCCCACGGTTCCGTACCCGCCACGGCCGGATCGAGCCACACCGTCGCATAGTGCTGATGCCGGAAGTACCGCACGTCGGCCAGTCGCGCCGTGAACGCCGCGCACTCCCCCGCGCCGGCGGACAGCAGCGGCACAGCCCGTGCGAACTCTTCTTCCGGTACGAAGCCGAACAGCAGGTTCACATGGGGCGGCCATCGCCGCACCTGCGGATCATGCTCCCAGCGGATCTCCTGGATCGCCGGCCAGAGCTCCTGCGGCGGCAGCCACGCCACCGCCGTCCGGGCCGTCGGTGCCACGTCGAGCACGTCCACCGGCGCGGCCCGTCCGAAATCCGGATCCCAGCCCACACTCCCATGATCCGGCCCACGATCCACCTTCGCAAGAGACCCTAGGCCTGGGCGGCCCCGGCCGGTGCGGGGTAGGGGTCACGGAAGGTGAACGCGAGTGGTCCGGGGCCGTGTTCGCGCACCCTCGCGACCCGCTCCATCGCTTCGGCGATGCTCGGACGGTGGCCTGTCGGGATCCACCAGAGGGCCTGGTGCGCCTCGGTCACGCGGTGGAACCACTCGCGGCGGCGGCTCAGTACGCGCAGGTGACCGGTGTGGTAGGTGAAGTTCCGCAGGGCTTCAACCGACTCCCAGACGGAACAGTTGATCAGGAGCATGTCGTCGTTCTCGTCGGGGCGGAAGCTGGTCGCGTCCTCGCCCTCGTCGTCGACCATGCGCCACACGAACCCGGGGCTTCGCTCGGCAAGCTCATTGATCTCGGGCAGTTGGGCGACGAAGTCGGCCAACTCGGGTCCGTCCAGCGGGGCGATGATGCGGCCGATGTTGACCTGCGCAAGGTGAAAGCCAGTCATGAGACCAGCATGGCCCGACCGTTCTTCTATAGTCAATGGTTTTTGTTTTTAGAAAGTGCCACGCAACACCCGCCAGGACACGGGTCCATCGTCGGTGACCACTGTTCGGGTGCCAGGCCCTCCAGAAGCGCGAGATTCATCCCGCAGACCAAGGCCGGGAAGTCCTCGGCCAGCGCACGGAAGGGGCAGTTGTGCAGCCGCAGCGTCTCCCCGTCCCAGAAGGGCTGGTAGCCGCGGGCCCGCAGCACCTCGATCAGATCATCGGCAGCCGCATCCGGATGTGCCGCACCCGCGGCCTTCGCCGCCGCCTGGAGCTCCCGGTCCAAGCCGGCGTTCTCCACCACCTCGGCGAGCAGCCGACCGACCGCGTCGTAGGACCGAGGCGGGACGGACACGGCGTGCTCACCCTCGGCACGCCGGTACACCTTCGCCGGTCGACCCGCCCCGGGGCCGGTGCGCCCGGACAGTCGACGGAAGGACACGGTCAACAGCCCGGCCTCGACCAGCTTGTCCAGGTGGAAGGCGGCCAGCGATCGGGAAATCCCGACCGCTTCCGCGGCCGCATCGCGCCCTACCTCACCCGGGGCGGCCGCGACATGTCGATAGAGCCGACGGCGCACGTCATCACCCAGCACACCCAGCACAGCGAAAGTGGAATCTTCAGCAGTCACCCATCGAGTCTATGACCAAGGGAAATGCTCGAAACAGCGTCGCGTACGCGTCACGCGACCCTCCGACGACGGCCGTGACCAGGACTTTCGCGGCAGACCCCGTACTCCGGCCATGGCCGGAGGCGGTGCGGACATCGAGGTAGACCGCACCGATCCCTGCCGAGCACGCCGCGGTGTGGCGTGCTCGGCAGGGACTCCCCCGCGCCGGGTCGTCTGGAGCGGCGTTCAGCCCCGGACCGGCACGATCTTGTCTTCGGTGACCGGCGTAACGGCCGTCGGTCCAGTACGGTGCCACGCCAGGTGAGGGTCGACGCGGCTGCCAAGGGACTGTCTGGTTCTTGCCGTTTATGCATCCATGAGCGAGTTTCTCCTTCGCGTTCCGGGCAGCGACTGCGCGCATGCGGAGAATCTCGTCGTGATCCGCACCTTGCCCCCCCACGGACACCCAGCTGGCAAGCCCTACTTCGGTGCCTGGAAGCCGCCGATCTTCTGCTCGAGCAGTTCGGCCAGTCGCAGTGGGGTGCGGTCCTCAAACATCGGACCGATGAGCTGCACTCCCACCGGCAGACCCTCGGGGGACCGGCCCGTTGGTATGGCGGTGGCGGGCAGGCCGGGCATGGTGGCAAGACCGGCCCAGACCAGCTGGTCGAAGTACGGGTACTCGGCACCGTCGATGTCGATCCGGCGTTCCCTCGGATCGGGGTTGTGGTCGTGCGGGAACGCGGGAGTGGGCGTGACGGGACACAGCACGGCGTCGAACTCGGTGAAGAACCGGCGCCAGCCGTGGCGGTGGAGCTCGCGACGGCTGTTCGCCTCGATCCAGTCGCGGTGGCTGCACACCATGCCGCGCAGCATCGCCGCATCGAGGCTCTGGTCGTCTGCGCTCAGTGCGGCGGCCTGGGTCCGCAGCTGCTCGTACCCTTCGACGGGAAAACGTGCAACGGAGCCCGAAAACAGCAACTGCCTGTAGAGCATCGCGGCTTCGGTCAGATCGGGCAGCAGCGGACTGTGCCGTTCGACGCGGGCGCCGCCGTCGACAAGCGCGTCGGCCACCCGGTTCACGCCCGCCCGCACAGCGGACGCGGTCGGAATGAACGGATGCTCGTCGACGACCAGGACCCGGAAGTCGCGGAGCCGTTCGTGGCGCGCGGGCGGCAGCGTCAGGTGGTACGCCACGCCGAGCGTCAGCGGGTCCGGTCCGGCCATGACGTCGAGCAGGAGCGTGAGGTCGCGAGCGGTGCGCGCCATCGGGCCGACGACGGCGAGGTCGAGCTCGACCGGCAGGGCCGGCCCGGGCGGCGGGACCATGCCGCGGCTCGCCGCCAGCCCGAGTGTCGGCTTGTGCGCGTAGACGCCGCAGAAATGCGCGGGGGTGCGCAACGAACCGGCGATGTCGGATCCGATGGACAGCGCGCCGAATCCGGACGCCAGGGCCGCCGCCGAGCCGCCGGAGGATCCGCCCGACGTACGACGGTGATCCCACGGGTTGTTGGTGGTGCCGTAGATCTCGTTGAAGCTCTGTATGTCTTGCAGCCCCAAGGGCACATTGGTCTTGCCGAGCACCACCGCGCCTGCGGCCTTGAGCCGCGACACCTGCACCGCGTCCTCGGACGGCACATAGTCCCGGTGTTGCGGCATCCCCCAGGTCGTGGGCAGCCCGGCGATGTCGTAGGACTCTTTGACCGTCACCGGAATACCCAGCAGCGGCCGGTCCTCACCGCGAGCGCGGGCCTCGTCGGCACCGCGCGCGGCGGCCCGTGCACGGTCGAAGTCCGGCACACAGATCGCGTTGATCGCATCGTCGTCCCGTTCAATACGGGCGATCGCCTCGTCGGTCAGTTCCGCCGAGGTCACTTCACCGGCACGCAAGGCAGCCGCGAGTTGTTCGGCCGTCGGAAAATTCCACTCCATGAATCCGACCGTACGGGCCTGTGGGAGAGGGCACGAAATGCCGCTTCGCACAACGGGATGGAGGTCTCCATACTCATCTGCCTGGCGGCCCTCGACCCGATGGTCGTAGTGCTGGTGGGACTCCGTGAGCCGTCCGCGGCAATGTGCCCGTGCCTGCTTGCGCCTGCCGCCCGGTGACCCACATCACGTTGAACAATTGCGCTGGTCAAGGTGGAGCAACGGGTCTGGGCGGCATGGAGAGGAACGGCCGAATGAACAGAGCTGGACAGCCGGATCGTAGGGCTTTGCTTGCCGCCGCACTGTCGGGCGCCGCGGTCGTGCTCACGGGGTGCTCATCGACGAGGGACGCCCCGGCGGCGGCAACCACCCCTTCGCCGAGCCCACGCCCGACCACACCCGCCGCGGCCTTCGCACGGCTGATGGAAGGCAACAAACGCTGGGTGAGCGGAAACCTGCAACACCCCGACCGGGATCCGACCCGGCGTCAGCTCGTGGCTCATGAGCAGGAGCCTTTTGGCTCGGTCCTCTCGTGTATCGACTCCCGCGTGCCGCCCGAGCTCCTCTTCGACACCGGGCTGGGTGACCTTTACGTGATGCGCACGGGCGGGGAGGCGGTCAGTCCGGTGGTCACCGGCTCCGTCGAGTACGGGCCGATGACCAGCGGCACCCCCCTCATCGTGGTCCTCGGGCATCAGCGCTGCGGCGCCATCAAGGCGGCGTACACGTCCCTCCGTGACGGCAAGCCGCTGCCCGGCAACCTGCAGGCGATCGTCAGGGCCCTGCGGCCGGCATACGAGCAGACGGTCCGGGAAGGCGGTACCGACCCGGTCGAGACCATGGCTCGCAACCAGGCCAGGCTGACCGCAAACGATCTGCGCTCCAACCAGGACCTCGCCCCCCTCGTGAAGAAGGGCGCCCTCGCCGTGGTCGGCGCCTACTACTCGCTCGACACCGGCAAGGTGCAGGTCCTGACCGGCGCGCCTTCCTGAACAGGTCGGACGCGGCGGAAGGGCGTTGACGGGCCGGTATCGGGTTCGGCCGCCGCTCAGTTGCCGGACGGGCCGCACAGGACGTCGGCCTGCGCGGGAAGAGCACGGCACCGTGCTGCTGATGGCGATCGGCCTGCTGCCGGGCCGCATCGGCGGACGCCCGGTCCGCTACCCGGTCGCCTGGGGACACCGCCGCGCCGCCGTCATCGGTAAACCCGTTCAACACGGTGGGTGACATTCAGGTAGCGCCAGCCCTCGTTGATACCGGCCCTGTCACCTGTCGGTGGAGGTCGTAGGGGCGTGGCTCCTTTCAGGTCCGTAGTCGGGCGAACGCACTGAGTACCGAGAGTAAGCATTGATCATGGGTTCATGTCATGATCCCGGCGGGCTCATCCCTCTCCGACAGGACCCGACCATGCGAACCATCAGCATCATCACCGCCGTTCACGAAGGCGGCCACCACTTCATCGGCGACACCTATGAATCCCTTCGCGAGCAGAAGCTCCCCGATGACTGGCAATGGGAGTGGTGCGTACAAGAGGACGGCACCTCGGGGATCCCTGCGAAGAGCCTGCCCAGTGACCCCAGGATCACCTTCGGGACAGGACTGCGAGCGCGCATAGCGGTCACACGCACACACGCCCTCGCCCGTGCGAGGGGAGACCTGATACGGACGTTGGACGCGGATGACGTACTGCTGCCGGGCGCGCTGGAGCGGGACATCGAGACGTTGGAACGTGTGCCGTGGTGCGTATCGGCCTGCGTCGACCTCCACGAGGACGGGACCACGGCGCCGGGTCCGTACGACCCTCCGGGTGGCCCGTTGGAACCCGCCCTCTTCTATCGCGAGGTGCTGGAGCGACGCCTGTCCGTCCAGGCGACCACATTCGCCGCTCACCGTCGCCTGGTGATGGCGCTCGGCGGCTGGCAGGCGCTGTCCGGAGCCGAGACGGTTGCACTGCTCCTTGCCGCCGAGGCGGTGGCACCCGGCGAATTCATAGCGGAGCCGAGCGTCTTCTACCGCAAGCATCCCGACCAGACGACCGCCTCCCGTCGCTACTGGGAACCGGCCGAAGCGGCCACGCGGACCGACGCGCTCATACAACGCGCCACCGCCCTGCGGGAGTCGGGCTGGAAGTGGCAGCAGGCAGACCGGCACGGGCACGAGCCCCAGATGGAGGCGAGCAGGTGAGGGCAGGCCTCCGGCGAGAGGCCGGGTGGGGGTGCGGCGCTCACCTCGACGATCATTCGGGGACCTCGCTTGCATGACCATGCTTAACAATGCATACTCTTCCTGTGTCTAAGGTTCTCACTTCCCTCCCCACCGGCGAGCGTGTCGGCATCGCCTTCTCCGGCGGACTCGACACCTCGGTCGCGGTCGCATGGATGCGCGACAGGGGCGCCGTCCCGTGCACCTACACCGCCGACATCGGTCAGTACGACGAGCCCGACATCGCCTCGGTGCCCGGCCGCGCGAAGACCTACGGTGCCGAGATCGCGCGCCTGGTCGACTGCCGAGCAGCGCTGGTCGAAGAGGGTCTGGCCGCGCTCACCTGCGGGGCGTTCCACATCCGCTCGGGTGGGCGCGCCTACTTCAACACCACGCCGCTCGGCCGCGCCGTCACGGGCACCCTCCTGGTGCGGGCGATGCTCGAGGACGACGTGCAGATCTGGGGCGACGGCTCGACGTTCAAGGGCAACGATATCGAGCGGTTCTACCGCTACGGCCTGCTGGCCAACCCGCACCTGCGGATCTACAAGCCCTGGCTGGACGCCGCCTTCGTGACCGAGCTCGGCGGCCGCAAGGAAATGTCCGAGTGGCTCGTCACCCACGACCTGCCCTACCGCGACAGCACGGAGAAGGCGTACTCCACCGACGCCAACATCTGGGGCGCCACGCACGAGGCCAAGACCCTCGAGCACCTGGACACGGGTGTCGAGACCGTCGAGCCGATCATGGGTGTGCGGTTCTGGGACCCGGCGGTGGAGATCGCCACCGAGGACGTCACCATCGGCTTCGAGCAGGGCCGCCCGGTGACGATCAACGGTGAGAAGTTCGCCTCCGCCGTCGACCTCGTGATGGAGGCGAACGCCATCGGCGGCCGCCACGGCATGGGCATGTCGGACCAGATCGAGAACCGGATCATCGAGGCCAAGAGCCGCGGCATCTACGAGGCGCCCGGCATGGCCCTGCTGCACGCCGCGTACGAGCGTCTGGTCAACGCGATCCACAACGAGGACACCCTCGCCCAGTACCACACCGAAGGCCGGCGCCTGGGCCGGCTGATGTACGAGGGCCGCTGGCTGGACCCGCAGGCGCTGATGGTCCGCGAGTCGTTGCAGCGGTGGGTCGGCGCCGCCGTCACCGGTGAGGTGACGCTGCGGCTGCGGCGCGGTGAGGACTACTCGATCCTCGACACGACCGGTCCTGCGTTCAGCTACCACCCGGACAAGCTGTCGATGGAGCGCACCGAGGACTCGGCGTTCGGCCCGGTGGACCGGATCGGCCAGCTCACCATGCGCAACCTCGACATCGCCGACTCGCGCGCCAAGCTGGAGCAGTACGCCGGCCTCGGCCTCATCGGCACCGGCAGCCCCGCCATCGGCGCCGCCCAGGCGGCCGCGACGGGGCTGATCGGCACCATGCCGGAGATGCCGGAGGGCGGCGCCGAGGCCATCGCCTCCCGCGGCGAGGTCTCCGAGGAGGACGCGCTGCTGGACCGCGCCGCGATGGAGTCCGGCACGGACTGATCGGCCCCGGCGCGGGCCGAACGCTCGTCATCCCGAGAGAAGGCATAACAAGAGAGGCAGGCTCGGCCCCAAGGGCGTCGAGCCTGCCTTTTGGCTTACCCGGGCATCGTCACCCCCGGGTGACCCCACTCGGCACCGGGAGCGGGTTGGCGGCGCAGGTGGTGTCGGTGGGCGGGAGGGTTCCGTTGACGAGGTAGCCCTCGACCAGGTGGTCGACGCAGGCGTTGTGGTTCTGGAACTGTCCGTGGTCGCCGCCGCCGACGACCGTCACCAGGCGAGAGGTGGGCAGGGCCCGGTGGTCGCGCAGTGCGCCCTCGTAGTAAGTGGCGGGATCGTGTACGGAGTTCAGCATGAGGATGGGGGGCAGGTCGCGCCCGGTGACGTGGAGGTGCGGTGCGGTGGAGCGCGGCCAGGCGGCGCAGACCGCGGAGTAGGCCAACACGCGGGCGCCCACCAGCGGATGGTCGCGCGTGGCGCGGTCGCTCTGTGCGATCCAGTAGGCGGTGCTGCGGTTCCAGGGCGTGTCGTTGCAGGTCACGGAGAAGAAGTCCGCCGCGAAGCGCGCGTCCACGGGGTGCGCCATTGCCTTGGCGAGGGTCTGCTTGACGGCAGGTGATGCGGTATCGGGGTGTTCGAGCGCCATCAGGGCGGTGGCGAGGTTCTCGAAGCCCGGGTCGGCCTGGTAGATGGCGCTGCTGGCGAGCGTGTCCAGTTGATCGGGGGTGATGGTCGTCCCGTCGAGGACCAGTGGGTGTGCATGCAGCCCGGCGCGCAGACGTTCGTAGGATGCCTTGGCCTGTGCGGGCGTGCGCCCTTGGTGGTAGACGCCGTCGTTCTTCGCCAGCCAGGGGAGGAAGTCCTTGTCGAATCGGCGTTGGAAGCTGGACGGTTGGCCTTCCATGAACGACTGCCAGGTGCCGGTGTAGTCGACGTTGCTGTCGAGGACCATGCGCGCCACGCGGTGGGGGAACGCGGTCGCGTAGGAGGCACCCAGGACGGTGGCGTAGGACGGGCCGTAGTAGGAGATTGTCCTGGCCCTGAGGAGGGCGCGGTAGAGGTCCATGTCGTGGACGGCCTGCTCGGTGGTGATGTAGGGCAGCAGGTCGTTCGCATGGCGTTGGCAGTCGCGGACGAAGGCGCGCGCTCGGGCGAACGTCCCGCGGAGGGCGCCGGCGGAGCGGTCGCGTTTGTCGCCGGAGAAGTAGGCGTCGACGGTCGGCTGGTCGGCGCAGGTGACCTTGGTGCTGCTGCCGACGCCTCGCTGGTCGAAACTGACGATGTCGTAGGTGGCAGCGAGACCGGGTGCGTAATGTGCCAGATTCACGGGCCTGTTGAGGCCGGAGGCTCCGGGGCCGCCGGCGGCCATCATCAGCACTCCGTGCCGCCCGGCCGTATCGGTCGCCCGGTGCCGGGAAACTTCCACGGTCAGGCTGGGGCCCTGTTCCGGATGGTGCCAGTCTCGTGGCACGGCCATGGCCGCGCATTCCAGCGCACCGGAGGCACAGGACCGCCAGTCGAGATGCTGGTGCAGATAGCGCGCCGGGGTGCGCACCGCGCCTGGCCCGGAGGCGTGTGCGGCCGTGGCGAGGTGCGCGTTCACGACGGGAAGGGCTCCTGCCGTGAGGAGTACGGATGCGGCGACGGTCGCCCAGCGCATGGATTTCCCGGATATGGGCATCGGTTCCCCCTTGAGGAATATCGGTGCCCTTGATACTGGTTCGCGCTGATGCGGCGATCAATGAAGTCACCTTCCGTACCCGGGGTGGTACCAGTGCCACCCCGCCGCCCGGGCGGGTGCGTCGGGCGCCCGAGATCTCCGGTTGGCCCGCGGACGACACCCACGCCGCCTGCGGTGGCGCCCCGCGTTGCTCCATTCGAGTGAATGCCTACCCTGGAAGTACAGGCAGCGCGACGACGGTGCCGCCTTTGGTCGGTCTTCTCGGCCAGCGGGGACCTCCTCGGGGGTCGCGCAGACGAGAATGAGGTAGAACCCATGCAAGCGCGACGTATGAGGCGCTCGTTCGCCATGGCAGTGGCTGGTGCCCTGCTGGCGAGCGGCGCGGCGGTCGGTACGGCGGGCGTGGCCACAGCAGCCCCCGCACCCTCGACGACCAGCATCTCGACGGTTACCCATCACTACAAGTGCCACTGGGTGAAGGGCCACTGGCGCTGGGTCCACGGTCACCGGGTCTGGTACTCAGGCCACTGGACTCCCTGGTACTGCACGCACCACAACGGGCACCACAAGCATTGATCACGAGCCTGGTCCGCCTTTCGCAAGTGCGACAACAAGGACATCCGGCGCGCTGCCTACGGGACAGGGCGGGGACGGTGGCTGCATCCCAACCGGTCTGCACGGTCACGCACAGTCGTAGATGCCCTCGTTGAGGAGGGAGGTGCACGGACATCTCCTGCCGATCGACGGCGGGAGGATCGCAGACTGCGGCGGAGCCCCGGGCCCACGTGCGACAACCGCCGAGCGCCGGGCTCCCACACGCCCCTCGTCGAAACTCGTCCCCGAAGTGGCCGCGCCGTGTCCGGAGCAGCCGATAACGTGCGTATGTGCAGATCGAAGGGGCACAAAAACGACCGGGAACCGCGCTGTTGCTGACGGCTGCCCCGGCAGGCAAGGGTGCGCTCGTGGACACGAGCCGGGTGGTTCCCGCGCTGGCAGCGGTGCCGCCGGCCGCATGGACGGGCACCGCTGCCACCACCACGCTCATCGAACTGGCCGACCCCACCGACCCGCAGGCCGTGCTGACCCGCATCCGGGGTGCCGCCGCCACCGAGGGCCCGTTGACCGTCGTGCTGGTCGGCCAACTACAGCTCGACCGCCGACAGCAGCAGATCCACCTCGCGCTGGCCCGCACCACACCCCCGACCGTCCGCTACACCGCCCTGCCATGGGCCTGGCTCGTCCAGGCATTGCAGCAACGCCGCCCTCGCACCACCACGGTCCACGTCGACCTGATCGCCGATGCGGAAGCCTGGCAGCTGCTCGGCGACAAGCCGCTCTCCTTCGGAGGCGCCCACGTGTACGGCGTCATCGCGCCACCGCCCCCGGGACGCCGACGCACCGCCCAGCCCAGCTACGCACAGGCCCTGGCCCGGATCCTGCGGGGCGGCCATCACCCCGGCGACGAGGAGTTGCACCACGCGGCCCTTCGCGGTGCCGACCTCGCAGAGACCGCTCTCGTCCTCGGCCCCATGCCGACCGCGGACGGCGCGAACGTCCCTCCGCCGCCCGGAAATCCAGCAGCGGTGACGATCCCCGCTCCGACTCCCCCACCGCCACAGCAGGGGCGGCAGGGCGCCTCGCCGGCCTACGTGCCCAGCGCTGCCGCCGTCCCCGCCGAGGGCGACCCGCACGAGCGGATCGCCGCCGCCTCGAAGGCCGGCCGGCACTACGAAGCCGCCGAGCTGGCGGCCGCCGCCGAGCGCTACGCCGTGCAGACGTACGGGGCCGACACCTTCGCCGCCGTGCACTGGGTCGAGGTCAGAGCCTTCTTGGCGTCCGTCGCCCAAGAGCCCGGTCGCAGCTGTGAGCTGTGGCTGCGAGCAGCCGAGACCCGCCTGGACGTCCTGCAGCAGGCAACCGACGCCCGCGATGTCGAGACGAGCGTCGACGGGGCCCACCATCAGTGGATGCAGATGCGCGATGCCGTCGCGGCCCGCGCCCTCGCGCCCCGACTCATCGCCCTGCGCCGCCAGGTGCCGGGACGGCAACCCGGCGCGCTGACCTCCATCCAGAGGATGCTGGAGCGGCTGAACAGCCTGCCCCCGCAATGACCTCCGGCCCAGCCCCGCTCCGTTCCTGTCCGAGCCGCGAGCCGCTAGCCGTCAGCAGTCAGCAGTCAGCAGTCAGGGCAGCGTCCAGAACCGGACCGTGACGAGGTAGAAGACGACGGCCCAGAACACCATCACCGCCGCGACGACACCGAGGCCACGCAGGTTGCTCCTTACCGCCGGTTCGTCCGGCGCCGGCCGCAGCCACCGCCCGAGCAGCGGGTTCACGTAGTAGGGCATGGTCAGGAAGCTCATGATGAAACTCGACAGCAGGTTGCCCACGAGCAGGCCGATCCAGAGCGGCAGGTGCAGCGGGGACAGAGCGAGCGTCAGCAGCACGACCGTCGGGTACAGGCCGACCCAGATGGCGAGGGAGGTCCTGGTCTCGGAGGGCGGCGGCGGTGCCTCCTTGCCGTTGCCCTCGAAGGCGAACCAGCTGCCGAACGAGTTGTCGATCGTGCGCAGATTGAAGTCGCTGAACTTCTCGCCCTCCGCGAGGATCTCCTGCCGTTGGGGCGATGTCAGCCAGGCATCGAGGTGCTCGGCGCTGTCGTAGCGGTACAGCGTGGTCCATTCCTCCTGAAGCCCCTCGATGGGACGGAAGAGCTCGGTGCCGCGAAACCCCTCGAACTTGCTCTCCTCCTGGACCATGTGGTGCTGCCAGGCGAGGAAGTCGTCGACCTGGTTCGGGTGGACGCGGTGGGTGGCCACCACGGTGACCAGCGGATCCAGTGACTGGGTGCCGCTGCTGACCACCTGCTGGGTCGCCGGACCGTCGAAGTACTTGGCGCCGACGTCGAGATACGTCTGCCGGGTCGCGCTGTTGATCCACTCCTGGAGGTGCGCCACCGAGTCGAACCGGTACACGACGACCCAGTCGGGTTGCAGCGGTGTCGGCGGGGAGGTCTCGGCGCCGAGGAAACCGGGATAGTAGGCGGCCGCGGCGTTGAGGTCCTCCTGCCACGACTCGAACTCCCGCTCCACACCGGGCAGGACCTTCTGGCCGATGATCGCCGTCGCCGCGGCGGCTACGTTCTTTTCGGTGTTCATCGTGGCTCAACCTGTCGACACCGACTGCTCCGTAGGGAGCCAGCCGTAAATGCGTTCCGGAGTCAGCGGCAACGCACGGTAGCGGACGCCCGTGGCGTCATGCACCGCGTTCGCGAGCGCGGGGGCCACCGGGTTGATACAGCATTCCGCCATCCCCTTCGCCCGCATGGGCCCCACCGAATCCGCCGAGCCGACCAGGAGGACCTCGGTGCGGGGGATGTCGGCGTAGGTGGGGATGCGGTAGTTCCGGAGGTTCGGGTTGACCATGACGCCGTTGTCGTCGACGTGATAGTTCTCGGTCAGCGCGAAGCCGATTCCCTGGGCGACGCCGCCCTCTATCTGTCCCCGGACCTGCACGGGATTGATGATCACCCCGGCGTCCGCGGCGTGCACGCTGTACAGGATCCGTATCTCACCCGTCACGCGATGCACGGCGACCCGGAACCCCTGCGTGTTGGAGGTGACGCTCCGGGGCGAGCCGTATGCCTTGCGTGCTGCGGTGAAACGGATTCCACGCCGGCGGGCCAGGGCGACGAGTTCGGCCAGCGACACCCGCCGGTCCCCGCAGACGACACCGTCGTCGTCCATCGTGCACATCACGACATGGACGTTCGTGTGCGCGGCGGCGAATTCCAGGATGCGGTCGCGCACGGCATTGGCCGCCCGCAGGACCGCGTTGCCCGCCACGAAGAGACCCGCACTCGCGAAGGCACCGGTGTCGAATCCGGTGCGGTCGGTGTCGGACTGCACCAGACGGATCCGCGACGGCGTCGTGCCCAGCTGGTTGGCGGCGATCTGGACATGCGCCGTGGAGGTTCCCTCCCCGAACTCGGGGGTCCCGACGGCCAGTTCGTAGAGGAGATCGTCGCCCAGCGTGACCCAGGCCTCGGAGATGTGTTCCGTCGGGGGCGCGGTCTCGTGCAGGGAACTCGCCAGGCCGGCTCCGACGAGCCACTCGGGGCCGGGAGGTGGCCGGTCGGCCGTGCGGGCCAGGGCGTCGCCCACCAGGTCGATGCACTTGGCGAGCCCGTCCTCGGTGAAGATCACGTCGTCCGGGCCGTCGTGCCGGGCGACCAATGGCTCGCCCGGCCGCACGATGTTGCGTCGGCGCAGTTCCAACGGGTCGATGTGCAGCGCGCGGGCCAGTTCGTCCATCGCCGACTCCACGGCGAACGCCGGCTGCGTCATCCCGTACCCTCTCAGCGCACCGCTCGGCACGGTGTTTGTGTAGACGGAGTAGGCGTCGTACTTCTTGTTGGGGCAGCGGTAGATCATGACGGCGGCTCCACCCGCGTACAGCGTTTCGCCGCCGTGGTTGCCGTAGGCGCCCGTGTTCGACACGTTGCGCACCTGGAACGCGGTGAGCGTTCCGTCGGCCTTCGCGCCGAGTTTGACCGTCAGGGTCATCGGATGCCGTGGCGAGGCCGTGGTGAACTCCTCCTCGCGGGTGTACTCGAGACAGGTGGGCCGGCCGGTGTCCAGGGTGGCGAGCGCGACCAGATCCTCCGCGATCACCTCCTGCTTGCCGCCGAATCCGCCGCCCACTCGCTTGCAGAACACCCGCACCTGGTCCGGGCGCAGCGCGAAGAGGTGCTCCAGTTTGACCTTCGCGATCGACGGTGACTGCGAACTGGTGCGGACGTTCAGCCGGCCGTCCTCCATCCAGGCGATCGAGCCGTGGGTCTCCAGATGCGCGTGCTGCACCCGCGGTGTGACGTACGTGCCTTCGTGGATCACATCGGCCGCGGCGAATCCCGCGTCGACGTCGCCGATGTGCGAGTGGAATTCGACAAGGATGTTGTGGACGGGGTCGCGGACGAACGGATCGGCGGAGCAGTGCAGCTGGGGTGCGCCGTCGGCCATCGCCGCCTCCGGGTCGAACACCGCCGGCAGCACCTCGTACTCGACGGCGAGACGCCGGCGGCCCTCCTCGGCGGCCCCGACCGTGTCGGCCAGGACCACGGCGACGCGCTGGCCGGCGAAACGGACCGTGTCGTCGAGGACGTAGGTGTCGTCCGGGTCGACCAGGTGGTCGGTGTGGATCGCCGTGGAGAAGCGTTTACGGGGTACGTCTTCCCAGGTGTAGACCCGGTGCACGCCGGGCACCGCGAGGGCGGCGCTCTTGTCGATCGAGAGGATCCGGGCGTGCGCGTGGGGTGAGTGCAGCACCTTGAGGTGCAGCATGCCGTCGATCCGCGTGTCCATCGTGAACTCGGCGTGCCCCGTCACCACATCGTGGCCCGCGGGCGCGCCGACGCTCGTCCCGACGGCTTTGCCCGGTGCCGCCGTCTCCACCGCGCTGACGCCCTTCACGGCGTCCTCGATCGCCCGGTATCCGGTGCAGCGGCAGAGGTTGCCCTTCAACGCCCGTGGCAGATCCGCCTTCTGCTCCTCGGTGAAGGTGGCCGACGTCATGATCATCCCTGCGGTGCAGAATCCGCACTGGAACCCCGGGGCCTCCTCGAACTGCCGCTGCATGGGATGCGGGGCGCCGGGCCGTCCCAGGCCCTCGATCGTGGTCACCTCCCGGCCGTCCGCGCGGAAGGCGGGGGTGATGCAGCTGTGTACCGGGGTGCCGTCCAGCCACACCGTGCAGGCGCCGCAGTCGCCCGCGTCGCAGCCCTTCTTGACGCCGAAGTGGCCGAGTTCGCGCAGAAAGGTCCGCAGACACTGACCGGGGGCCGGCTCCCGGTCGAATTTCCTGCCGTTCACGAGGTAGCTCATGCCAGGTCCCCAGCCGTGAGTTCGCGGCAGATCTCTTCGGCGAAGTAGCGTGTCAGATGCCGACGGTGGTCAGGGGTCCCGTTGGGATCGGCGAACCATACGTCGGCCGGCACGTCGTCGATGCTCTGCCGCAGGGCCCGAACATCGGGCAGGGAGTCGAAGGCGATGCGGACCGGCCGCGTGGTCCCCGCGGTGACGGTGAGCAACAGGTCATTCGCTCCGGGTCGTTGCGTGCCGACGAGGAACACCGTCGAACGGCCGAGCCGGGTCAGCGTGAAGCGGCGGTGCGCGGTGCGTTTGCGCAGCGCGTGTTCCGGAATGACGACGCGCCGCAGGATCTCCCCGGGGGCGAGTACGTTGCGATGGTCGCCCGTGACGAAATCGACGGCGTCGACGAAGCGTACGGAGCCATCCGGCGCCCACAGTTCGTACCGCGCCTCCAGCGCCACCGTCAACGTGATCATCGGGCCGGCGGGCAAGGACATGCAGATATTTCCGCCGACGGTCGCCGCATTCCAGACCTTGAACGAGGACAGGAATGCCTCACAGCTTTTCCGGAAGAGAATTCCGGCGGTCCAGTCCTCCGGCCAGGAAAAGGCGTACAGGTCGCGAATGGTGCAGGTGGCGCTGATCTCCAGACCCTGGTGCGTCGGAACAAGCGGCTCCCAGCGCAACGCCGTCAGGTCGATCAGCCGTCGCAGGTCCGGCTGCTCCGTGGAATAGAGCCACGTCCCGCCTGCGAGCCAGGCATCGCCCTGGTGCCAGTCCATGCCCGGCCGCTCGGACGGTCGCCGGATGACTTCAGTAATGGTGTTGAGGTCCATGAAACCGACCTACAGGAGAACGCACCTACGGAAATCGACTGTCCCGTGGGACAGTCGATATGGATTTCCCGCTGACCGCACAGATGCCACCGCCGTGCCACACCGTTCTGGGCGGCCGAGCCGCGACGGCCAACGGGCACAGAAACTTTTGCCCCATTCTATCGCAGCATGCGGATGACCATCCAACCGATGACCACGAAAAGTAGCCGACACACCCCGGACGGTCACCCTCGGCGTCCGTCGAGCGCCCCTGCCCCAAAGCCACCGACCGAGGCCGAGGCCGCCGCCGAGGCCGCCGAAATGACTCACGTTTCAGAAGAAGCTGAGAAAGTCTCCTGCCAGGCTGATAGGCCCTACCTTGCGGGCACGGGAAGGCCGTGCCCGCGTCGACTTCTCACGGCCGCCTTCCGGAGGACAACCCGATGAGTTTCAGCCTGATCAACGGTCTGCCCGCACATGTCCTGATCGTGCACTTCGTCGTCATCTTCGTGCCCCTGAGCGCACTGGCGGTCGTGGTCGGCGCGATCTGGCCGAGTGCCGCCCGGCGCATGGGGATTGTGCTGCCGCTGCTGGGACTGGTGACGCTGGCGAGCGTGCCGCTGGCCACGCAAGCGGGCGGGTGGCTGGAGCAGCACGTCGACAGCGACGCCCTGGTGCGCAAGCACACCGAACTCGGCGACGGGCTGCTCCCCTGGGCCGCGGCGCTGTTCGTGCTGGCGACCGTGATCTGGTGGACGACCCGCCGGTCGGCCGCGGCGGAGCCGGCCCACCGGGGGCGGGCCCGAGCCACCTCTTCCCCGTTGTCGATGATCCTCCGTGTCGTGGCGGCGGTACTGTGCATCGGGGTGGCCGCGGGCGCCGTCGTGGACGTGTACCGGATCGGCGACTCCGGGGCGCGGGCCGCCTGGCACGACGGCTTCTCCCAGACGGCCAAGGGCGACCATGGGGGCAACGGCTGACGCGGGAGATGATCCAGTCACCGCTTTCGGCTACAGGCCGTCTGCTTCGAGGTGGCGTGGAGGGGCCGAGTAGGTTGAGCGCCTGAGCGCTGAGCCTGCCGGATTCGGTCTGGTAGACGATGAGTTGCTGGCCTGGAGCGTCGCGTACGTCGAAGGACTGGTAGGTGAGGACCAGGGGACCGACGTCCGGGTGGCGGAAGTGCTTGGCGTCCTGGGTCTTGCCCCGCACGGTGTGGGTGCTCCACAGACGGGTGAAGTCCGCGCTGTGTCCGGTCAGGGTGTGGACGAGTTCCAGAAACCGAGGGTTGTCCGGGTCGAGGCCGGCCGACTGGCGCAGATGGCCCACGGTGGCCTGCGCCGTGCAGCTCCACCGCGCCGTGGCGCTGCCCGCCTCCCCCATCGCGGAGGCCATTGCCCATGTCCTGTCACAGCCTTCGCACGTCGACGTCAACGAAATCGTCATCCGTCCCGCCGCGAGCGCCCATTGACCCCTCCCGGAAGGAGCCGACATGAATTGTAGGAAGAGGACAATCTCTCGCTTTCGAATCGGTCGTCTTCGCCCCTGATTCCCCTTTCGAACGCTGACATGATCGCCATGAGGGCCAGTCAGGCACTCTGTAGCATCTGCACAATTCAAGGAGGCTTAGGTGACCGGTAACGGTCGTGTGTCGGTGACGGGCGTCGGTGCGATGACGCCGCTGGGAGCCGATGCGTCGTCGACGTGGTCGGGGCTGCTGGACGGTAAGTCGGGGGTGCGTTTTCTGGCGGAGGAGTGGGCCGCGGAGCTGCCCGTGCACGTTGCGGCCGGGCTCACGGTGGACCCTGCCGCCCTGCTTCCGCGGGCCGAGGCCAGGAAGCTGGACCGCGGTGAGCAGGTCGCCATCCTCAGTGCGCGCGAAGCGTGGCAGGACGCCGGTGCTCCGCAGGTCGAGCCGGAACGATTCGCCGTCGTCATCGGCACGGGGACCGGTGGAGTGCTCACCACGCTGGGCCAGGACGACGTCTTCGAACGCGCCGGGATTCGCCGGCTGTCGCCGTTCACGGTCCCCATGCTGATGCCCAACGGCCCGGCCGCTTGGGTGAGCATGGATCTGGGCGCGAAGGGAGGCGCCAGGACTCCGGTGAGTGCCTGTGCGTCCGGGGCAGAGGCCCTCGCCCTGGGGCAGGATCTGATCCGCAGCGGGCGGGCGGACGTGGTCGTCGCAGGTGGGGTGGAGGCATGTCTGCACCCCTTCACCCTCGCGGCATTCGCGCAGATGAAGGCCCTGTCGACGCAGTCGGTGGATCCGGAGACCGTGTCCCGCCCGTTCGACGTCCAGCGGTCCGGGTTCGTTATGGGCGAGGGCGCGGGGATGATGGTGCTCGAACGCACCGAGTTCGCCCGGGCCCGTGGAGCACGTGCGTACGGCACGCTGGCCGGCGGTGCCGTGAGTTCGAGCGCGAACCACATCACGGCCTCCGACGCGGAAGGCCAGGTCTTCGCCATGGAGCTGGCGCTGCGCGACGCCGGCCTGGCTCCGGCGGACATCGGGGTCGTGCACGCCCACGCCACCTCGACGGAGTCCGGTGACCTGGCGGAGGCCGAGGCGATCGGCCGGGTGATAGGCAGCCGGGCTGCGGTGACGGCGACGAAGTCGATGACGGGGCACATGATGGGCGCGTCCGGAACGGTTGGCGCCATGGCCGCTCTGTTCGCACTCAGGGACGGCACCGTGCCGGCCACGCGCAACCTCGACGAACTCGACCCGCGCGTGGAACTGGACGTGGTGCGCGGTGAACAGCGCACGGGTCAGTGGTCTGCTGCGCTGGCCAACTCCTTCGGGTTCGGCGGACACAACGTCAGTCTCGTCTTCACCACGTGACGACGGGACCTCGACCGCCACGCCGGGCGGCAGGGGCATCTCAGGCCCGGTTGCCGTGGTGCAGGCGCCAGGTGCCGTCGATGTGCATGGTGGCCTGCGCGTCGGTGTCGTAGGGCTGCCAGCCGGGATCGCCGTTGGTGGCGAAGGCGACCCAGGCGGCGTGGGTGCGGGCGGCGAGACCCGCGATGGCACGGTCCGGCAGGTCGGGGCCGAGCAGGGCGCGTTCGCCGTGCAGCGCGGGGAGATCTGTGCGGTCGAAGACGAACGGCGGCTCCATGCAGTGGCAGGCGCCGAGCCGGCCGTCGAAGGCCGCGGACCGCCGACCGAAGGTGTAGGCGAAGGTCCGGGAGCCCGGGAGTGTGCTGTGCGCGTCCGCGAGGGCGCGGCTGCCGGCGACAGCCGCGGAAGACGAGGCGCCTGGAAAGTCGCCGCCCTGCCCCATGGAGACGCCAACACTCGGTAAAGCGCGGTGAGTTGACGCAAGATTGACCCATTCACGGGAGTGTGCTGACGCGGCCCGACCCTATGGTCGGCCGCATGCCCCCACACACCCCCGGGTCCCCGGCGCTCCCCGTACTCCCCTACCGCAAACCCACGCCTGGCCGGGACTACTGGGTTCTGGACGATGTACTGCCCGACGTCGATGCCGTCCGGGCCCGCTGCCTCGCCAAGGACGACTGGGTCGAAGGCTATCCGCACAAGCCCGAGAGCTGGCCCGGTCTGCGCACGATGCCCGGGCTCGAACCGGCTGAACTGGCCCGCGTCGAAAGGCTGGTGAGGGCAGCCACCGGCGCGCGTCGGCTGTGGCAGGAAAGCGCACCCGGCGGCGGCACCCTCAACCACAACTGCATCCAGGTCGTGGGCAAGGACGAGTGCGAGCCGCGACCACACACCGATTCACGGTCGCTGTGCCGCTACGCCGCGGTGCTCTATCTCAATCCCCATGTGCCCAAGCACTGCGGTACCAGCTTCTACCGCCAGAGCCTGTCAGATGGCCGGCTCGGCGGAAACATGGTGACCTCACCGCACAACAACCTGATCGACGCTCTCGGAACGCGCTTCGTCCCGCCCGACTCCTTCACCGAGGACGTACGGGTGCCGCACCGCCACAACCGGCTGCTGCTCTACACCGCCAACATGATGCACAGCGCCACCGGCTACTGGGGCAGGACCCTGGAGGACAAGCGAATGACTGCCGTCTTCTTCTGGATGGCATGACACCACTGCCGGACCGGCGTCGCGGCGGGCTGGTGCGGGCGGGCCCGTCAGCTCCGGCCCGGGAGCGGCAGCAGCCCGCGCTCGTAGGCGCGCACCAGGCGGCGGGTGGATGTCATACGGAGCCGGGGGCATCCGGGTCGCCGCATGCCCGGGTGAGGCAGGTGTCGTCGATGGGCTCGGGGTCGGGCAGGTCCCCGACGGCCTCCAGCAGGTGCGTGCGTTGCGTACGGTCCTGTTGCGCCTGCCCGCGTCGACGAGCCGTAGCAGGGTGCTCAGGGGCTGGTCGGGCAGCCCCTCAGGGACGGGCCGGCGCCGAACTCCTCATCCGGCTCCAGCAGCAGTACGACGTACAGATCCCGCCGATGGAGCTGCTGCGCAACGCCAGCAGCTCCATCGCCGACATCGCGCAGATGGTGTACCTGCGACTGGGACTGGCCCGCAGCACCGAAGCCCCCGCACTTCCGGTGACGGACAGCCCTACAGCCGCCCCCTGAGGGGTGTTGGCGGGGCAGTCGGGCGGCGCTACCGCGTCGCCGGCTGGTGGAGCCAGGGCGCGCTGGTGGCCCAGAAGATGGCGTCGACGCCGAGGGTGTTCTTACCGAAGTCGATGAACTCCTTCCGGGTGTACGGCTTCTTCGTCTTGGGGCTCTTGTACTGGAAGTCGGGCTCCTGCACGGCCATGGCCACGAGCGGCAGCTTCCCCCGGTACTTGTGGAAGAACGGATACGAGTTCTGCATCTGCGCCGGGCGGTCCGGCAGGATGTCGGGCCCGCCCAGACCGATCCCGTGCGACGCCGCGAACTCGAAGGTGCGCTGCATGTACTTACGGCTGTTGTTCCACTCCCCCGGCCAGAAGTTGACGTACTGGATGAACGGCGTCTTGGTGAAGACCTTCTTGCCGTAGGCCATATTGGCGAGCTCGGCGGAGAAGTAGGCGTCGTCGCTGTACCCGGTGCGGTCCTTCTTCAGGTCCACCTCGGTGGCGGTCTCCGGCAGGTTCACCCCGGCGAGGCGGCCGTCGAACCGCTGCGCCAGCGCCTTCAGCAGATGCTGGAAGCGGCCCCGCACCTCCGGGTTCCACTGCGCCGCGACCGTACCGGGCTGACCGGGGCCGAGGCCGTTCTCGTTCTTCGTCGGAGCCGCGCCGCCCTTGTACTTCGGGTCGGCCAGCAGGTAGCCCGGGAGCCTGGTCGGGGGTGCGAAGAACCGGTCCTGGACCTGGATGAACAGCTTCTTGTGGCGCGCCTGGAGATACGTCAGCGCCTGGTCGATCGACGAGAAGTCGTACTGGTCCTCCTTCCGCTCCAGCGCCTTCCACGGCACCACCAGCTGCACACCGGCGATGTCGGGGCGGTCGATCAGCGGCTTCACCGTCGCGTCGAAGTCCCCGATCGAGGCGTACAGGTAGTTGGTCGGCGGCTTGGCTCCGGCCGATGCGGCGGCGGCCCTGGCGGACAACGGGGCGCAGCCCGCGACGGCCGTCCCAGCTGCGGCGGTCAGGGTGATCGTCATGAGCATTCCGGCACTGGCTGCGATGCGTTTGGTCACCATGGGCCCGACTGTGCGGCACAGTTCTCAGAAAAATATAAGAGCCAGGATCAGCTCGCCATCCGGGTGATCACCGGGCGCAGGTCGCCGTGCCGGGCGATTCCGGCGATCCAGAGCTCCTCGCTCTTGGGCACCGTGGCGAGGCCGCGTACGACCACGCCCGGGTCGGCTGCCCGCGCCCACCGGCCGTGCTGTGCGTCCCAGCGCAGGGCGACCGGAGCTGCGCCCTTGCCGCCCACCGCCCAGAGCTCTCCGTTGCCGGTCCGGCCGACGGCGCGCAGCCGCCCGGCCCGGCCGTCACGCGCGGAGAGCTGGGTCCCGCACGCCTCACACGTCCGCGTCGTCGTCACATGCCGCATCCTGCCCGCGCGGCAACTCCCGCACCACCAGGCGGCCGAGTGCTATGCACGCTCTGCGGCCTCCAACATCTCGCAGAACCGGCGGCCGAAGAGGTACGCATCGCCCGGCCATCGGGCCGAGAGATAGTTGCCGTCCTGCACCAGGAACGCATGCGTGTCGTCGTCCGCGGTGCCGCGCGCGGAGAGCACCCGGGGCCCCCGTGCGAACTGCGGGTCCGGGGCCGCCAGCAGCCGCGGGTCGCAGGCGGGTCGGGTCCCGGCGCGCTCGGTGGCGAAGACGACGTCGTGACCGGCGTCGGTGAGCAGCCGCCAGGGAACGGCCACCTCGGTGACGTCGAAATCGCGATCGGGGACCGGCATCAGAACGCGCATGCGGGCATCGTAGGGCGGCCGGGTGCACGCGGACGGTCACCCGGCCTGACGCATGCACGTTCAGCAGCCGTCGAACTCCTTGCGCCACGAGTCGAAGTCGATCGCCTCGGACCCGAACTCCGCCAGCCACTCCACGAACCGGACGCCGTACGTCCTGCCGCCCGACCGCAGGATCTCGTCGGCTTCCGCTTCGGTGGGAAGGGTCAGGCCAAACGTCTCCTTCAGCCAGGCCACATACGCCTCGTGCCCAGGGGAGTGCTCCTCGTCGGGGTCCGCCGCACGCTCCTCGTCCCACGGGGTGAACCACTCGTCGTCTATCGCGAGCATCCGGAGCAGGTTCCGCAGGCCGTCGATGATGTCGAGATCGCCTTCGTCACCGAAGCGGATGACGGGAAGAGTGGCGAGGTCGGCGCGGTCGTCGTGGTGCCACAGGGCGTAGAACGAACCCGAGCCGGTTGCCTGGGCGAACGGGGTGAGCCGGTCGAGTTGGCCTCGGACCTCTGACCCGCATCGGCACGAACGGCCCACCTAGGGGCTGCCCGATGGGTCATGGCCCTGAACGAGCCACTCCGTCAGTTGCTCCAGACGCCCGGCGAAGGCGGCGGCCTCACCCGGCGTCCACGTCGTCATCTCCTCGGCCAGGAGGGATTCCATCGCCCCGCGCAACGCCGTGACCGCCCGCTCGCCCTCGGCGGTGAGGGCCAGTTCGGTGGCACGGGCGTCAGCGGGGTCGGGGCGACGGGCGATGAGCCCGGCCTCCTGCAACCTGGTCGCATACCGGGTGGCGACGGTGCGGTCCATTCCGATCGCCTCGGCGAGCTTGGTGGCGGTGACGGGTCCCACGCGCGCGAGCCCGGACAACACCGGGTAGGTCGTGGCGTCCACGCCCTCCACCCCGGAGGTCAACCGGCCGTAGAGCCCGGCACGGGTGGCCCGCAGGGTCAGCGCCCCGATGGCTGCGGCCACGCGGGCGGCGGAAGTGCTGTCAGACGTCGTTTCCCTCACATCTCGATGATACGTGCAAAAAGCACGGAGTTCCGCTACCTTTGAATGCGTGCAGAAAGCACGTTCATCGAGCACGCAAAGGATGACCATGTCGCATTCGTCCTCGAACCCGCACCAGCCCGCCGTTCGCCCCGAAGACGTCCTGCCCGAGGGCATCGACTCGACCGCGATCAACGGACTGACCGTCCGCAAGGGATCGGTGGCCGCATTCGTCGCCAACGCGCTACGACTGGAGGAGCTCACCGAGGGCACTCCCGAGCACGCGGCCCTCGTCACACAGATGCGAGAACTCGCTCCCGCCCTGCGCACCATCGGCCTCCTCGACGTCTTCCGGCCCCGCTCCCCCGCAGTGGAGCGGATCCTCGCCGAGGTCGCGTGACGCGGCGCGTGCCCAGCGTCCGTGCGGCGCCCGGGGAAGCGAACAGCCGTGTCCGTCCGGTCCCGGCGGACGGACACGGCGGCCGCCTCCGCGGTCACCCGACGGCGTTCCAGAACGCGCAGTGGTGGCGCCGCTGCGCCGTGCGGGTGGGGACGATGTGGTCCGGCGCCAAGGACAGCACCGCCTGCCGGGACCAGCGCGGCAACGACGGGCCGTTCGGGTCGGCGGTGCGGGCGAAGCGGGTCCAGTAGTCGACCATGGTGTCGGCCAGCCGGTGCTGGGCCGGGGTCAGGTCGCGGGGGCGGCCGCCCAGGTCGAAGAGGTAGGGCAGTTCGCTCGCGTGCGGTGCGCCGAGCGGGAACGGCGGCGTGCCCGGGATGAGCGGCGGGGCGTGCTCGTCGGCGAACTCGTATTGCCAGACGGGCACTTGGGTGGCGAGCAAGCTGCCCGTTCGTGCCGTCGGGCAGGCGAAGTCGGCGTCGCCGATGACCGCGCCGAAGACGGGGCCGCCGTCGGTGCGGTGCACCGGGTACTCGCGGACGATCGCCTTGGCCTGCCCCGGGACGGGGAAGAAGGCGGCCGCGACTCCGGGCCAGGTGTCGGGGGTGACGGGATTCCCGGCCTGGACGATCCCGGCGGCCCAGCCGTTGCCTTCGTCGTGGTTGTTGCCGATGAGGACGGGGACGTGGTGGAAGCGGCCGGCGGCGATCGCCGCTGCGGGGTCGCGGGGCAGCAACGGGGTGGCGTAGGCGGGCTGTTGATCGGTGTTCTGGGCCGCGAGGAGACGGGAAACCGGTACCCGCCGCAGACAGGCCGTCACGTCGTGGGCGGAGCCGCAGCCGACCTTGGCCGCGAGGTCCGCGCCCGTGGCCCGCGCCGTGGACAGAGGGACGGAGGACGGGGCGAACGGCCGGTCGGGGCGGCCTGTGCATGGGCCGCTCTCGATGATCGCCCGGTCGAAGAGCCCCGCGGCGCCGGGTGCGGCGAGCTGGGCGCAGACGCTGTAGCCGCCCGCCGACTCGCCGGCCAGCGTCACGTTGTGCGCATCGCCGCCGAAGGCACCGATCTCGGCGCGGACCCAGCGCAGCGCGGCCTGCTGGTCGGCCAGGCCGAAGGTGCCGGAGCCGGGCAGCCCGTGGTGCGCAAGGAAGCCGAGGGCCCCGAGGCGGTAGTTGACGGTGACGACCACGACGTCACCCCGGGTGGCCATGCGACGGGCGTCGTAGGAGTTGCCCGCTCCGGTGGTGAAACCGCCGCCGTGCAGCCAGACGATCACCGGGCGGGGGCGCGCCGGTCCCGCGCCGTCGGGCGTCGTGACGTTCAGGTGAAGACAGTCCTCGTCGGTGCTGCCGCCGGGCACCTCGCCGGCCGGCTGCGGGCAGGCGCTCGCGGGACGGGTCGCGTCCCGTACCCCGGGCCAGGGGGCCGCACGGCGGGGCGGCGCCCAGCGCAGCCTGCCGACCGGGGGCGCCGCGTACGGGATGCCCTCGAAGGTGCGGTAGCCGTCGTGGGCGGCGCCCCGCACCAGGCCGCCGTGGGTGCGGACCGTCGTGGCGGCGGGTGGGGCGGGCTGTGTCGGTGGCGCTGCGGTCCAGGCCGTCGCGAGGGCGGCGGTCAGGGCGCAGCCCAGGGTGATCAGGATGCGGTGCGTGTTCATCGTCTCCCCGTTCGTTCGGTCAGCTGCCGCCCATGCCGCCCTGTGCGGCGATCATGGTCATCGGCAGGGCGCGTACGGCCTTCTCCAGGCCGGGGGCGAGGGCGGCGAGAGACCCCGTGCCGGCGTCGATACGGGCTCGGAAGGTCTTCTGGTCCTGCCGGGAGACGACCGAGCGGACGTCGCCCGCCGCGGCCAGCGCCAGCAGCGCGGCGTCGGCGGCGGGGATCTCCCGCACGGGGTCGTCCCCGTGCAGCGCCGCGGACACGCGGGCGTGCAGGGCGTCGGGCAGGGCGCGGTCGGTCACGGTCAGGCGCCGGGTGCCGAAGGGGGTGCGGGGTTCCTTGACGGTGAGCACTCCCGCTGCGGCGAGCCGGTTCTCCACCTCCGTCAGGGTCCGCTTGCGGTGGCGGCGCACGAGGTGCTTCCAGGTGTGCCCGGGGGCGTCACGCAGAACGCCGTCCAGGACGGGGTCGCCGGTCGGTGCCGTGCCGGACACGGTGACCGTGCCGCCGTCCTCCCCCAGCCGACCGCGCAACGCGAGGTCGATCAGGGCGGCGGCACGGACCAGCAGCTCCGTCCGGGAACGGTCGTAGGGGCCTTCGGCCGCGGCGTCGTGGGCGAGCAGATACATGCAGCAGGTCAGGTCGTCGTTCACACCTCGACGCTATGGCCGGGTACCCCTGCCACGGATCGGCCACGGGAACGGACCGGCACTGGGAGCACAGGAGGATCGCCTCCCCGTCTCCTCCTTGAGGAGGAGGCCGGGCCGTCAGGGGCGGCGCGGCTCCACGAGGCCGTGGTCGTAGGCGGCGACCACGGCCTGGACGCGGTCGCGCAGGCCCAGTTTGCGCAGCACCGCGGTGACATGGTTCTTGACGGTGGCCTCCGACAGGCGCAGCCGCTCGGCGATCTCCGCGTTCGACAGCGCCTGCCCGATCAGGGTGAGCACCTCCCGCTCGCGGCCGGACAGGTCCTTGAGGGAGGGCGGCGGCGCCGGGTCGGGCGTGGTGCGCAGGAACCGGTCGAGGACGCGGCCCAGCACGGTCGGCGCCAGCAGCGCGTCGCCGCGTGCGGTGAGGCGGATCGCGTCGACGAGTTCGGCGGGCCGGATGTCCTTCAGCAGGAAGCCGCTCGCCCCGGCCCGCAGGGCGTCGACCACATGCGCGTCCACGTCCCAGGTGGTCAGCACGAGCACCCGGGCCCGGCTGCCGCACTCCGCGATCTGCCGGGTCGCCTCGATGCCGTCCACGACGGGCATGCGTACGTCCATCAGCACCACGTCGGGCGCCAGGTCTCGGGTCAGCCGTACCGCCTCCTGGCCGTCGGACGCCTCACCGACCACCTCAAGGTCGTCCCGGGCATCGATGATCATGCGGAATCCGGTACGGACCAGGAGCTGGTCGTCGGCCACCACCACGCGCAGCGTCATGACGCCCCTTCCACCGGCAGCCTCGCCGCCACCTCGAACCCGCCTCCGGGCAGCGGACCGGCGCGCAGGCTCCCGCCGACGAGCCGGGCACGCTCCTTCATCCCCACCAGACCGCGCCCCGCCCCCGCGGCGGCCGAACTGCCCTGCCGTGTAAGCCCGTTGTCGACCACCGTGACCTTCACGCACTCCCCTTCGGCCGTCACGTGCACGCTCACCTCGTCGGCGCCGGCCGCATGGCGCAGCGTGTTGGTGAGGGCCTCCTGAACGATCCGGTACGCCGCCAGGTCCACCGCGGCCGGCAGCCCGTCCGTGGCGCCCTCACGGTGCACCCGCACGGTCATCCCGGTGGCGCGCACGGTGTCCGCCAGCTCGTCCAGGCGCGCGAGCGAGGGCCCCGGCTGCCGCTCCTCGGCCCGGTCCTCCCCCGCATCGGGCCGGAACGCACGCAGCAGCAGGCGCAGTTCGCCGAGCGCCGAGCGGGCGCCCGTCTCGATGGTCCGCAGCGCCTGACGGGCCTGTTCGGGCCGTTCGGTGAACACGTCGTCGGCGGCGCCCGCCTGGATGACCATCACCGACAGGGTGTGCGCCACGACGTCGTGCACCTCCCGCGCGATCCGCGCACGCTCCTCCATCACGGCCCGGCGCATCTCCGCGCTCGTCCGTGCCTGCTGCGCGCCGCGCCACTGCCCCGCGGTCCAGGCCAGGCCCACCGTCAGCAGGTAGACCGCCAGCCCCGCGGGGCCGCCCGCCCCGAACGCCAGCGGCGCCGGCAGACACATCGCCGCGAGCGCCCGCACCGACACCCGTCGCGGCCTGGTGGCCGACAGCACGCACAACGCGACCTGCGCCGCGAGCAGCGCCCCCGTCAAGCTGACCGCGGGCAGCAGCGCCCACACCGCGAGCCCGGTCGCCGCGTTCGCGGCCAGTACGGCGACCGGGGCGCGCACCTGCCACCTCAGGGCGCAGACCTGCGCGAGAACCAGGACCACGGCCGCCGGCAGTCGCCAGCCGCGCTCCGTGCCGACGACGAGCACCGAGGTGCCGAGGACGGCGAGGACCAGACCGGCGGACTTCCACCACAGCGCCCGGGCCGCCCGGGGCGACAGCTCACCCCGCGCTTCCCCGGCGAACGGGTCGTCCAGCAGGTCATCCGGCTGTCTGCTGCTGCGGTCCACACCCCGACCCTATCCAGCGGCGCGGGACGCCGCCGTCTGCGAGGGCCACCGGGAACACGCGAACGGCCGCCGTTGGAGGCGGCGGCCGTTCGCTGTGGGGGTGGGAAGGAGTGGGTGGGTGTGCGGGCTACGGGTAGTCCACCAGGTACGACTGCTGGTGGTCCGCGTTCGCCGGGTCGCCCTGGTCGTTGACGACGTGGTTGATCGTGCCCGTACCGCCGAGCGAGACCGTCACCATGTGGTGGAGCTTCACGCCGTCCGTGCGGGGCACCTGGAAGGCCCGGTCGGCGGCGACGGACTTGTTGACGTCGAAGTAGCAGTAGCTGCCCAGCCCGTACGCCTGGTGGTCGGTGACGTTGTCGGCCACCTTGTACGCGGCGTAGCCCTTGGTGCCGCCGTCCATCCAGGCCGCCTGGTCCGGCGGGTCGTAGGGCATCTCGTTCTGGAAGAAGTAGGTCCGGCCGTGGTTGCCGTTCCAGACCACCTGGTCCTTCTGGTAGTGCTCGACGAACAGGCCGTACATCGTGACGTTGTCGCCGTTGACGGTCAGTCCGTTGTCCGCGGTGTTCTGCGTCCAGCCGGTCCCGTCGCCGTGGTCGGCCCGCCAGATCCAGGTGTGGTCGCCGATGACGTCCGAGCTGTTGACGACGAGGCTCCTGGTCGCCTTGCCGACGCCCGCGCCGCCGACCCGGAAGTAGATGTCGTGGAGGGACGAGGGGTTGCCGGAGTGGTCTGCCGAAGCGCCCTTCGGGCCCATCTCCATCAGCGTGTCCGAGTTCTCCCGGCCGGCGTCGATCAGCAGACCCGCGATGTTCGCTCCGTCGACGTCGGCCACCGAGAGGGCGGTGACTCCGCCGTCCGGGACGAGGGTGGCCAGGCCGAGGCCGAGCACCACGGTGTCCGGCTTCGTCACCTTGATCGTGTCGTCCAGGTGGTAGACACCGGGCGTGAACAGCAGGTGCTTGCCCTGGTTCAGTGCGCCGTTGATCTGGGACGCCGTCATGCCGGGCTTGGCGATGAAGAAGTCACTCAGCGGCAGTGAGGTGCCTTTCGGGGCGCCGCCGGACCAGGTGGTGCCCTGGGTGTCCGCGGCGACGGCGGGGACGAAGACCTTGTACGCGCCCGCGCCGTCGACGTAGAGGAACGGCTTCTCCCGGGACTTGGGGGTCTTGTCGACCGTGGTGTACGGCGGCTGGGGGAAGGTGCCGGCCGGCGGGTTGGTCGCTCCGACGAACACCATGTTCCAGTTGGAGCCGTTCCAGCTGCCCCATTCGGTGTTGCGGGAGAGGTATTGCTGCTGCGACCCGGAGGAGACGGAGCCGTCCACCTTGGTGTCGGCGAGCAGGCCGCCGCTGGACCAGCCGTGGTTCCGCGGATCCAGCTGGAGGTTGCCCTTCACATGCATCCGGCGGAACGGCGCGGCCTGCGAGACGGCCCACCGGTCGGTGCCGTTCGCCGGGGTCACGGCCAGGTTCTCGGCGTCGCGCCAGAAGTTCTGCGTGGCGTTGTCGCCGAACCAGTCGGCCTCGGCGTGCACATCGCCGTTGATGGCGGTGTCGTCGGGCGACACGCCGAGCCCGGCGATCTGGGTGTAGAAGCCGATGTTGGCGTCCACGTCGTACTTCCCCGGCTTGAACAGCAGCGCGTGCCGCTCCTCGCCGAACTGGTTCTTCTCCTGCTGCTTGAAGACCGCGTCGAGCCGGGACTGGATCTGCGCCTTGGACATCGACGGGTCGAAGATGTCGACGTTGGGGCCGAGGTCCGGGGCGTCCGCTGCTGTGAGGTGCTTCTGCGGGGTGCGGTGTTCCGGTCCTGCGCTCGCGCTCTGGGGGGAAAGGAGGGCCATGGTGCCGGCCGCGAGGACGAGGGAGGTGGCAGCGGCGGGCAGGGCGCGGCGGCGGCGATGGCGCGGCCGGGCCGCCCCGTCGCGGGTCATGTTCGGTTTCACGATGCCCCCGCTCAGCCCGTGTATCCGGCGAAGATCTTGGTGAACTGCCAGGGTTGCTGGTCCACGCCGGAACAGGTGTCGTCGTTGGGATAGGTGCCGGGGCACGGGCGGTCGCGGTTGGCCGACCAGTAGGTGAGGCGGGCGAGGTGGTGTTCCTGGGCGTAGGCGCGGATGGCCTCGAAGTTCTGCGGTGTGACCCGCTCGTTGGCATCGGTGATGCCGTTCATCGACGAGATGCCGCTGTGCCGGTAGGCCGCGTCGTCGCTGTACTTGTAGGCGTCCTTGACGGTGTTCTTCAGACCCTCGGCGGCCTTCTTCGTCAGCTCGCCCATGTCCTGGCCGCCCGCGTCGCCGAAGTCGAACGGCATGATCGTCCAGCCGTCCACCTCCAGACCGGAGCCCGCTGCCCGCTTGATCATGCCGTCGTCCGGGCCGTCCTGGGCGCTGGGGAACGTGACGTACGTCGTCAGGCCGGAGTTGTGGGCCTTCACCTGCTTCAGCGCGTCGATCGTCTTCTGCTGCACCTGGGGGTCGTCATAGGCGTCGCCCTCGATATCGATGTCGATCGCCTTCAGGCCGTAGGCGTCGATCACCTTTTGGTACGCGCCGGCCAGGGCCGAGGCGTCCGGGCAGGTCTGTTCCAGCTTGTTGCCGTTGGCCCCGCCGAAGGAGGGGACGACATCGCCGCCCTTGGCGCGGATCGCGGCTACGGTCCGCGCGTCGACGCCGCCGGTGAGCGGGCGGCTGCCGTCCCACTGCGGATCGCACGTGCCGTTGCTGAGGACGAAGGCCAGGGTGAACCACTTGACGCCGGTGGCGTCCATCACCGTGGCGGGATCGGGCGGGTTGCCCCACCCGTTGTAGAGGTACGGGGCCACGGCCTGCGGCGCACCGGCCGCCTTGGGCCCGTCGGACGGTACGGCGCCGGCCGCCGCGGTCGCGGTGCCGCCGATGAGCGCGGCGGCGACCGCGCCGATCGTGCTCCGGTGGGCGCCACGTATGTGCCGTGACCGCGATCTGCTTCCGTGCCGTGCTGGTGAAGACATAAGGGCTCCTGTGCGGTGGGGGGGGGGAGCGGGCGTCGGGACGGAGACGACGGCCGCACTGCCATCAGAAGTGCGTGACCGGGAACGGCGTCGGGACCAGAGCAGTGCGGATTGGTCCAGACCTGATGCACCGCTTGAGTTAACTCGGCGTAAGGAGGGGCGTCAAGACTGCTGACATCACTTCAAAAAGTGAACGTACTGGCCGACAGAGGCCCGTCCCGGATCGCCCCGACGACCCTGCCCCCACGCCTGTCCGAACGAGCCCCTACTATCATTCCGCGTTCTCCGACGGACGCTGACGCCCGCTGGGTCGTGCCCGCCGCCCAACGCCCGACACGACACGACGGCTCCCTCGCATGGCAATGGAGCCGAGCATCGAGGAAAGGTACGTTCATGCGCGCCCGGAACATAGCCGCAGCCACCGCGACGGTATTGGGGCTGGTGGCCGCCCGTGACCTTGTTCAGAAGAAGCACGCATTGCTCCGGAACTTCCCGGTGGTCGGGCACGCCCGGTACATGTTGGAGACGATCGGGCCCGAGCTGCGGCAGTACATCGTGACCTCCAACGACGAGGAGCGCCCGTTCAGTCGTGACCAGCGCACCTGGATCTACGCGTCGGCGAAGGGCGAGAACAACTACTTCGGGTTCGGCACCGACAACGACGTCGAGCACATGCAGGGGCACGCCTACCTGAAGCAGCGCACGTTCGCCGGCCCGCTGCCCGACGCGCACGACCCGCAGGCCCCACTGCCCTCGGCCAAGGTGCTGGGCGGGCCGCGTGGGCGCGCCAAGGCGTTCCGACCGGCGAGCGTGGTGAACATCTCGGCGATGAGCTTCGGTTCGCTCTCCGGCGCGGCGATCACGGCGCTCAACAAGGGAGCGGCGCTGGCGGGCGCGATGCACAACACGGGCGAGGGCGGCCTCTCGCCGTACCACCGCAACGGCGGCGACCTCATTCTGCAAATCGGCACGTCCTACTTCGGCTGCCGCAACGACGACGGCAGCTTCAACATCGACAAGCTCAAGGACGTGGTCGCCGGCGCCCCGGTCAAGGCGCTGGAGATCAAGCTCTCCCAGGGCGCCAAGCCGGGGCTGGGCGGGATGCTGCCGGGCGCGAAGGTGACGCCGGAAATCGCCGAGATCCGCGGCATCCCGGTCGGCGAGGACTGCGCCTCCCCGTCGCGGCACACCGCGTTCAGCGACGTCGACTCGATGCTCGACTTCGTCGAACTGCTCGCCACCGAGACCGGCCTGCCGGTCGGCATCAAGAGCGCGGTGGGAGAGATGGAGTTCTGGCAGGAGCTGGCCACGCTGATGGCGCGTGGTGACCGTGGTGTCGACTTCGTGACCATCGACGGCGGCGAGGGCGGCACCGGCGCGGCGCCGCTGACCTTCTCCGACTCGATGTCGCTGCCCTTCCGGATGGGCTTCTCCCGGGTCTACGGCACCTTCGCCGAGCTGGGGCTGACCGACGACCTGACTTTCATCGCCTCCGGCAAGCTCGGCCTGCCCGAGAACGCCGCGGTCGCCTTCGCTCTGGGTGCCGACATGATCAACGTGGCCCGTGAGGCGATGCTGTCGATCGGCTGCATCCAGGCGCAGAAGTGCCACACCGACAAGTGCCCCACCGGCATCGCCACCCAGAACCCGTGGCTGGCCCGCGGCCTCGACCCGGCCTCGAAGGCCACCCGCGCCGCGGTCTACCTGCGCACCCTCCGCAAGGAACTGATGAAGGTCTCGGCGGCCGTCGGCGTCGCCCACCCGGCACTCATCACGGCCACCGACATCGAGATCATGAACGGCGACTACGAGGCCCGCACCCTGGCCGGTGTCTACGGCTACAAGGACGGCTGGGGCGAACTCGGCCCGCACCTCGCCGAAGAGATCACCGCACTGCTCACCACCAAGCCGAACTCCGCACAGCGGACGACTGCCTGACGTACCGTCAGCGACCTGCGCCGCGCTCGCTTCTCCTCCCCTGCCCTCCCCTCTCCTGTCCCTCTCCCGCCCCACGAACAGTCCCTGCCTAGGTGATCACCACATGACCGAAAAAGTCAGATTCCAGAGCGTCGTCGGCCCCGAACTGGCGGGAGCAATCGACCTGCCAGAGGGCGAGGTCCGAGGCTGGGGCATCTTCGTGCACGGATTCACCCTCGGCAAGGACTCGCCGGCCGCCTCGCGCGTCAGCAAGCAGCTGGCACGCGAGGGGATCGGCATGCTGCGCTACGACAACCTCGGCGTCGGTGAGTCCGACGGCGACTGGGGCGACGGCTCCTTCACCATCAAGGTCCAGGACACGGTCCGCGCGGCACAACTGATGGCGGAGCGAGGGACGCCGGCAGACCTGCTGGTGGGGCACTCATGGGGAGGCGCCGCCGTCCTCGCCGCAGCGGCCGAGATAACCGGCGTCCGCGCGGTCGCCACGATCGGGGCACCCGTCGACCCCAGCCACGTCGAGCGACAGTACGACGCGGTCATGGATCGCGTTCTCAGCGAAGGGTCGCACGAATGGTTCGTCGGCGGGAGGACCCTGGTCCTCAAGCGCGCCTTCGTCGAAGACGTCCGCCATGCCCAACTGCGTGACAGGATAGG